>CAZMHE010000018.1:0-23663 GCA_964566015.1 uncultured Sangeribacter sp.
CGAACTTGCCGCCGAAGTCACCGTAGATCTCGTGGAGGTTGAGACGGTGCTTGCCCGGGATGAGAGACATAGCGTAGAGGATGTCAGCGCGGAGCTCGTCGATGTTGCGGGCTTTGCCGGGATAGTTACCGTTTACCTGGATACCGCCGGTGAGTGCGCCACCCTGGTTCTCGAAGCCTGCTACGTCGTCAGCCTGCCAGCAGTGCATGCTGAGGTGGAAGTCCTGCATAAGCTGGAGCACCTTCTCTGTGTCGACGCCGATAGCGGCGTATCTTTCTTTGGCGATTTCATACGCCTTCTTGATCTGTTCCTCTTTCATGGGATGTTCAGGTTTTGAAATTATGGTTTATTAATTTTTTGGATTGAAAGTCTTGGTGGTGGTGGAGTCGATGGCGATCTTGCGCATATCCTCATAGCTCTTCACCTCGCCGGCGGCGCGGAGCTGCACGAGCATGTTGCCGAGGGCGGTGCACTCTGTCGGACCGGCCACAACGGGGATGCCGAGTTCGTCGGCGGTGAACTGCATGAGATGGGCATTGCGTGAGCCGCCGCCGATAACGTGGAGACGGTTGATCTTCACGGGGCTGAGCTCGGTGAGCCATGTCAGGATCTCCTTGTAGCGTTTTGCAAGGCTGCGGAAGATCACGCGCACATAGTCGGCTGTAGTCTCGGGCACTTTCTGACCGGTCTTGCGGCAATACTCGTTGATGGCCTCGACCATGTTGGCGGGATTGACAAAGTCGGGAGCGTCGGGGTTGATGATGCTCTCGCAGTCGGAATCGAGGCAGAGGGCACAGAGCTCACCCACGTCGGAGGGGGCGTTCTTGAAGTGCTTGCGGCTCTGCTCGAAGATCCACATGCCGCAGATATTCTTAAGGAAACGGATAGTGCCGTCGATTCCGCCCTCGTTGGTGAAGTTGTAGGCACGGCTCTTCTCGTTGATGATCGGATCATCGCTCTCGATGCCGAGGAGCGACCATGTGCCGCAGCTCAGATAAGCGTAATCCTTGTCGGGAGTAGGCACGGCGATCACAGCGGAGGCGGTGTCATGACCTGCTACAGCCACAACGGGGATCGGCTCGATACCGAGGTATGTGCAGACCTCCTCGCGGACGTTTCCGATCACATGACCCGGGTCAACGAGGGGAGCGAACTTCGAGGGAGCCACACCGGCAGCCTCGAGGAGCTCGGCGTCGAGTTCGCCGGTCTTCGGGTTGAGAATCTGTGAGGTGGAGGCAACGGTGCGCTCGGTCACAGGCACGCCGGTCAGCATATAAGCCAATGCGTCGGGCACGAAAAGGATCTTGTCGGCGGCATCGATCACGGCGGGATTGTTCTCTTTCACAGTTGCGAGCTGGAAGAGAGTGTTGAAATCCATGAACTGGATACCGGTCTTGTCATACATCACGTCGCGTGACACCTTCTTGCTGAAGCGGTCGATGGCGCCCTGAGTGTGTGAGTCGCGGTAGCAGTAAGGGAGGCCTGCGAGAGTGCCGTCGGCATAGAAATATGCCACGTCGCAGCCCCAGCTGTCAATACCGATAGAAGCGATTTTCTTACCCTCGGCGGCAAGTTCGCGTGCGCATTTGCCGAGTGAGAGAAGAATCTCGTTGTAGAGTCCGGGGAGATCCCAGAAGATGTGTGTCCCGATGGGGAGCATAGGGTTGGCGAAGCGTGAGAGCTCACGCATCTCAACCTTACCGTTCTCATAGATACCGAGGATCGTACGTCCTGAAGTCGCGCCGAGGTCTACGGCGAAATGATATGTAGCTGCCATGTCAGTCGAGATGAAATACTTCCTTAAGGGGGATGGTTACGGGTGAGTTGTCGGGATTCACTTCCATGATCTCAGCCATGTAGTCCCACCATTTGCGTGTGATCTCATCAGCTGCCTCGGCATCCTGCGAGTTGGAGTCACCCTCCACTTCCTGATAGCCGAAGAGAATATTGGTGTCCTTATCCCAGAAAATGGAATAGTTCTTCACGCCTGCGTCGGCAATCTGTTTCTTGAGTTCGGGCCACAATGCGGCGTGGCGTTTCTCATATTCCTCCTCAAAGCCGGGCTTGAGGTACATCTTGAAAGCGAATCTTTTCATTGTATGTTTAGGGGTTAGTAGGTTAGGGGTTAGTTGCCGAGGGGTTTGGTGGTGTCGGCGCCGCGAGACTCATACCATACGAAAGTCTCGGGGTCGTCAGGATTGGCAGGATCATATGCCGGGAGTTCGATCAGATAGGCGGCCAACTCGGGCACATTCTTCTTCAGGCCCTCAGCCACACACTTCGCCACCTGTGTCGCGCCATAGGTGTTGAAATGGGTGTTGTCGGCAAGAGCCTTATCCTGACCGGGATAGGTATTGGCGGGATAGTGTACGAGGGCTTTCTTGCTCCCCTCGGTGCCGAGGGTCTCATAGAGTGTAGTCGTCATCTCGGTGAGGTTGATCAGGGGAACTCCCTCCCTCTCGGCCACAGCCTTCATGGCTGCGGGGTAATCGCCGTGAGTCTGGTTGATACGCCCTTCGGCATTGAAGCTGCGGCGTGCGGTCGGTGTCGCGAAGACCGGTTTCAGACCCTTTGCCTTGGCACGGTCGAGGAATGTCTTCAGGTTGGTGGTGTAATTATACCATGCTCCCGAGCCGGGACGCTTCTCCTTCTCGTCATTGTGGCCGAACTCGATGAAGATCCAGTCACCGGGCTTAGCCTGCGAGAGCACCTTGTCGAGACGCTTGTCTGCGATGAATGATGATAGACGCTGACCACTTTCAGCGTGGTTGCTGACCGCGATCTCCGGCTTGAAGAATGAGGTGATGATCTGTCCCCAGCTTGCCCAGGGTTCGTCGGGCTGATCCGTCACGGTGCTGTCGCCGCAGATCCAGAGTGTGGGGATTGAGTCGGAGTCTGCCACCTCCTCTATATCTACACGGGTCACTGCCGGGGCGGGACCGTTGAATTCGAGAGTCAGCTTGTCATCCCAGTTGTAGCGGCCTATCTCACGCTGATTGAGGCGTACGGTGTCGCGCAGCGAGATGGCCGGTGAACGCTTGCTGACAAGGAATGTGCGCTTCTCGGTCTTACCCTTCTTGAGTGATACAAGGTCAGTCATTGCGCGGCGGTTCTCGGCACGCACAACAGTCTGCGATGCACGCTTAGGATCACCCAATGTCACTGTCACTCTGTAGATTCCGTCGGGCACGTCAACCGAGAAGAGCATCGGCTCGTTGGTCTTGGCTTTCGGCTTCGGCATGGTGCCGTTTTCGTAACCGTAACCCTTCATGGCTGAGTAAGCACCGGCGTTTGCCATGTCGTAGGAATATGTGCGGGGCTTCAGATAACCGGCCAGAGAGCTGCCGTTGGCGAGAAGACCGTCGGCGATACCCCTTGCATTTAGGCGGGCACCCTCCTTTGAAGTGTGGGTGTGGTCACCTTTGAAATATTTGTCTACATTACCCTCGCCGAGACTCTGGAGCTTGCGCCCGGTGATGGCGTTGAGGTCGATAAACTCTGTGCCGGTCTGCTTTGCGGCCTGGCGTGCCCAGAGACCGAATGAAGAAGCGTTGCTCTCGATCTTACCTTTCGCCCATTTGTTGCGGGGTGTGTGGCTGACGATGATGGGTATCGCACCCTTCTCGCGGGCATCATTGATGAATTTGCGCAGATACCAGCCGTAGGTGTAGACTACCTTGTTTATACCGGTTGCCTCCATCTTGAAGACTTTGCTCTCGCCGCCGGCTCCGTGAAGCTCGCCGCGGGCTTTGCCGGTGTTGATGTCGCCGCCGTCATTGTGGCCGAACTGGATGAGCACATAGTCGCCCGGCTGGAGAGCATTGTAGACCTTGTCCCAACGCCCCTCGTCGAGGAAAGTGCGGGCACTGCGTCCGGCCATGGCATGATTCTCGACCGTGATCTTCTCAGGGTCAAAGAGTTCGGCGATTACACTGCCCCATCCCCACTGGGAGTCGTCGGAATTATCTTTATTCTTCACCGTGGAGTCGCCGATAGTGAAGAGCATCGGCTTTCCGGGCTGACGTGTGGCACCGGTCACGTTATCCTTTACCTCCGGCAGCATCCAGTCTTTCAGGGGAACGTCGGCAAGCTGCTTCAGACCCTCAACGGCGGAACGTGCGTTCTCGCGGGCACCGAACTCTGAGGTGTGGATGCGGTCGATATAGAACATCGTCTTCACCTTCTCCTTGCCGAACTTCTCGAATTTGGAGGCGGTGATCTCGTTGAGATCTACGAAAGGCACGCCCGTCTCCTCAGCTATCTGCTTGGCCCATAATCCGAAGGTCTTGTTGACACGGGTCACTTTCGTGCTGTCTTTATCGTCGTAGGCAAGGCGCGGGGTGAGCGACATCAGGATCGGATGGGCACCCTTAGCCTTCACCTCGTTGACATAGCGGCGCATATATTCGCCATAAGTGCGCACTGTCTCCGGCTTGCCCGTCTCCTTGATTGTCACATTGAGCGAGTCCTTCCCGATTCCGGGGATGGAGGCGCGGGCGCGACCGCTGTCATAAGGGCCGTTGTCGTTGTGTCCGAGCTCGATTATCACCCAGTCACCCGCCTTCACACCCTTCAGCACATCGGGCCAGAGCACATTATAGAATGTGCGGCTGCTCATGCCGCCGAGGGCATGATTCTCGACCGTCACCTTCTCCTTGTCGAAATATTCAGGCATATAGTACCCCCAGCCCCACTGTCCGTTGGAGCCGTTGCCGAGTGTGCCGGTGCGCATCGTGGAGTTGCCCACGAGGAAAAGCACCGGATTGTTTCCCACGCGGGTAGATCCCGCCACGGGGCGCACCGTGCGTGCTATATTAAGGGAGTCGAGAGTATTGTCAACGACTCCGTTTACATCTTCCATAGGTCCGGCCACCTTCTTCTGGGCACCCGCCGTGAAGGGGAGCAGCAGAAGCGATGCGGTCAGAATGATGTGTGATGTCTTCATTGTCAGGTCAGTTAATTTCTTCAGGTTTGCGGTTTATGGTTTCTGTAAGTATATTTCACTTTATTACGGTGCCCATCACCTTGCTCCCCTTCTTCATGTCTGGGCCGAAATAGAATCCCGGCTCCGGGGGCTGGTTGTAGGCTACATTCTCGTTGGCCACGCTGACGCGATATACCGGATCGGACATGAACGAGTGGAAACGGTAATCGGTCGGGTAAGGGGTCATATAGAGGCGCAACTCGCTGCTGTCGGGGGTGCGCATAAGCACCTCCTCGCGCCAGTCGCCGAGAATATCAGCAGATATGCAGGGATTGGCTTTCGTGCCGTTGTTCCATGTGGCTCCCTCCATATAAAGGAGTGGATTGCACTTCCCTGTGGTCCAGTCGTATTTGCTCACCACATTCTTGTCGAGCATCTCGCGCAACAGATCCCCATCCCACCACACGGCGAAATTCACCGGTGTGCGGGCCGACATCTCGTTGATGAAATCCTCTTTGGGCGAGACGAGTTCTCCGGTAAAGGAGCGCACTCCGCCCGTATTGGGGCTCCACACCTCTATGCCGGGGGAAGTCGGGTCTATATCAGCCGCCATGCAGCGCCCTATATCCTTGTTGCTCTCGAACTGGAAGATGACGCGCCCCGTCTCCGCATCGCGCATGGATGAACCATCCTTACGGTTTTCGTGGCATCCCCAGATATAATACTTCTCGCCGGCCACGTCGGGCACAAGATGCATCGCATCGCCGTGATACATGCCGGTGGAGTAAAGGCCGGTGCCGTCGTTATCCACTGTCATCTGGCCGTATATGATCTCGTCGCAACCATCGCGGTCCACGTCGGCCACACGGAGATTATGGTTGCCCTGACCTCCGTAAGCCTCGTTGCCGGGCTTGGTTGAATCAAATATCCATTTGAGCTTCAGATTATTCCCATCCCAGTCATAAGCGGCGAGCACAGTCTTGGCGTAATAGCCGCGACACATCACCACACTCGGATGCACACCGTCGAGATAGGCGATTGCCGCAAGGAAACGGTCGCTGCGGTTGGCATAGCCGTCGCCCCAGTCCTTTACATTGCCGCGCTCCGGCTGGAAATCGATCGTCTGCATTATCTCACCCGTGGCACCATTGAAGATTGTCAGATATTCAGGACCCGACATTATGCGCCCCTTCATGTTGCGCCAGTCGGCGCGCTTGTCGCCTATAACACGTCCTGCGGCATCGCTTGTGCCGTCAGCCGTGCGGAGCACCACCTCCGCCTTCCCGTCGCCGTCAAGGTCATAGACCATCGGGTGGATATAATGGGCACCGGAGCGGATGTTGTCACCGAGGTCTATCCTCCAGAGCTTCGTGCCGTCAAGTTTATAGCAGTCTATGAAAGTCGGACCCGTGAAACCGTTGTGGGCGTTATCGTGGGAATTGGTGGGATCCCATTTCAGGATGATCTCATACTCCCCGTCGCCGTCGACATCACCGACACTCGCATCGTTGGCAGAATAGAAATACTCCTTGCCGAAAGGCTCAACCCCGAGTTCCGGCTTGTCGATGGGAATGGGGAGATAACCGACAGGGGCATCTGCTGAGAGAGTATAGCTACCCTTGGCGCCACCCTTCAGCGGACGCACTTCGTAGACACTCTCCTTCTCCCCCTTGTTGCGATGAGTGATGAAAGTCGACTCAGTCACCGGGGCGGAATTGATCTTCTTCCCGTTGCAGTAGACGTCGAAAGCCTGGTTACCGGGATCGGCGGGAAGATACCGCCAGCTGACGGCGACGTTATCCTTGTCGGTCCGCACGGCCGAGACTCCCCTGCCGAGATTCTCCATCTTCAGCTTCGAGAAATCGTAGGCGCCCTGGGCGTGGGCAGCAAATGCCGACGACGCCGTCAGGAGTGATATTGCAAGATATTTCGTTATATCGTCTTTCATCGGGTCTTTCTTCATGGATCGCTTCGGCAAGCGTGGATAGCGGAAAAATCCACGTCACTGCCACTCCGCGATTTTAGATATGGCAAAATTGTGAAAAATAATTGGATTGACCGCCGTTATTTGTGCAGAATTTGTGCGTTGATGATTCAATCACCTCTCCCCTGCCCAAAATTAGGCCGGGTTGTGCCAAATTTCACTGCAAATGTTCCGTAGCAGGCAGTCAAGACCTGTTCAGAGGGTCTTGTAAGTCCCCACTGCTTTCTTCAGCCCCGGCGCAGTGGCGGTGAGGCGCACTGTTCCCGGTTCCGGACGCGAACGGAGTATTACGGTCACCATTCCGTTATGGAGCGAACGTGAATCACCCGTCAGCGACTCGTCGCTGCGGAGGTCGCCGTTGATGACGCCGACGATGTCAGCCGGACCATCTACGCTGAACGTCACGAGCCCGTTTGCCAGAGGGTCTCTCAGACCCTTTGCGTCGACTGCGGAGACCACCACATGCTGAAGATCCATTCCGTCGGCCTGCCAGCTGTCATTGTCAGGGGTGGCGACGAGACGCGCAGCCTTCCCCGCGGTCTTGAGCGTGTGCACGGCCACAGGGTTCTTCACCCCGTCGTTGTAGGCTATCGCCTCGACCTTGCCGCTCTTGTAGGGCACCTTGTCCCAGAGTATGCGGTTGCGTCCCTTGCTGTTGCTCCGGTCGTTGCGCTTGCGTCCGAGACTCTTGCCGTTGACCTTGAGCTCGACCTCGTCAGCATTGGTATAGGTGAAGAGTTTCAGCTCGCTCCCCTCGGGGAAGTTCCAGTGGTCGGAAAGCTTGCGTCCACCCATCTGCACGTCGTTCCAGAGATAAGTCTCCGTGTCCTCGTAGACAGTGGCATAGACCTGAGGCTCATCCTCCTTATAATATGTGCGCAGGAAATAAGCGTTCGGCTTCGGCTGGAGCGAGATGTCGAAGACACCCTGCTCCCACCCTTTCGCGGGCCATCCGGCAGACTCACCGAGGTAATCGATCATACCCCAGTAGGCGAGTCCGAGCACCTTGTCGAGATCCATATCGAAATAATTAGGACCCATGTTGCTCGTGTTGGCCTCGCTCTGATAGAACATCATGTCGGGGAAACGGCGTGAGTCGCCCGGGAAATACATGTAGCGGTAGTTGTATGAGGCCACGTCGGTCACCATTGCGAGTGGCGCCGGGAGGGAATCGGTCTTTTCGTTGCGTCCCCTCGGGTGCATGGCCACCGTTACGGGGCGTGTCGTGTCATAACGGTTGAGGAGTGTCTTCTGAAGGCGGTAAGGTGTCACGCCCCAGTCATTGAAGGCAAGGTCGGGGATGAGCTGAAGCTCGTTGCCGAGACTCCACATCACGACGCTCGGATGATTGCGGTCTCTCCTGACCCACTCCGGCACATCCTGCTGCCAGCGTTCCGTCCATTCCGTGCGGCCACCGGCAAACTGCTTTGTCCACTTGTCGTAGAGCTCGTCAACTACAAGGATACCGTTTTCGTCACAGAGATCGAGGAATGATTCGCTATATGGGTTGTGGGAGGTGCGGATATGATTGAAACCGAAGTCTTTGAGGAGCTTGATGCGTTTCTCGAGAGCGCGGGGATAGGCGGCTGCTCCGAGGGCGCCGAGAGTGTGGTGGTTGGCATTACCCTTAAGGAGCACCTTCTTCCCGTTGAGCTTCATGCCGAATTCCGGCGAGAACTCGAGGGTGCGGAAACCGAAACGCTCGGTGGCGACATCGGCCACGGTTCCGTCCGGGCGGTAGAGGGTGGCCGTCAGCGTGTAGAGGTTTGGATTGTCGCAGTCCCAGAGGAGGGTGTTGTCGATACCGACACTGTCGAGACGGAACTCGCGAATCTTCTGCTTACGGTTGTTCCAGAGCTTTTTGTCGGTGGAATAGACTGTGGTTCCGTCGGGAGCGGTCACATTAATTCCGACATGAAGTGAATCGGCCTTCACGTAATTGGCCATCTCGGCATCAACCACGAGTGTGGAATGACCCGGCGTGGCGGTCGGAGTCGTGATGTAGAGGGGGTGACGCGTGAAATACTGCTGAGGGTCGGTGATGCGGATGGTCACGTCGCGGTAAAGACCGCCGCCGGTGTACCAGCGTGAATTATCCGGTTTGCCGGTGTCGGCCTTTACGGCAATCACGTTCGGCTCCCCATATTTAAGGAGTTTGGTGATGTCGATCTCGAAACCGAGGTAGCCGTAGTCTGTGCCGCCGATACGTTCACCGTTCAAGTAGACGTCACCGACGAGCATGATACCCTGGAAATCGAGGAGCACCCGCTTCCCTTTCCAGGAGTCGCAAGGTGTGAAACTCTTCCTGTACCATCCAGTGCCCATCTCCTTGAAGGCGCGTGAGCTCAGACGGCTCGCGATATTGGCCATCTCGTTGGTCTTGTCGCCCTTCTCATCAGAGGCGGGAGCGACCCAGGGCTGAGAGATCTGGAAATCGTGGGGAAGGTTGACGAGACTCCATGAGGAGTCGTCGGAAGTGGCGGAAGCTGCACCGGCGGGATCGCCCGGAGTGAAGCGCCATCCGGAGTTGAAGTTTATAGTGGCGGGGAGAGTGAGCGGGTTATCACATAAGTTATCGGCGAAAGCGGAATTGTCAGAGACAACCGACGCTGCCGCCAAGAGTGGAATAGCGAGCAGGTATTTCTTCATGATTTAAGGCTTGATGCTACAAAAGTAATAAAATTTCCACAAAAAGAAAAATAAGCCGACTATTTTCACCCTTAATAACCCGCAAGAGCCCTAATGACCTTAATGACCTTAAAGCCCCTAAAGCCCTTAATGACCTTAAAGCCCCTAAAGCCCCTAAAGCCCCTCCTTATTATTAAGGAGTAGCAGAAGCTGCGATGCAACAAATTTGATAGTTTGTGAAATAATTGCTATATTCGCGTCCCGGTCAATTATTATTAAAATCCGGTCATAAAGCTAATCATAAACCTTCACCATGAAAAAATACCTTCTCATCTTCCTGCTTTTCCTCCTCGGAGCCTCCGCCGCCGTGAGTGCCAAGACCCTCTGTGTTTTCGGCGACAGCTACGTCCGCAATCACAAACGCCCCTTCACCGAGACCTGGCATTGCAAGGCGGCCGCAAAACTCGGCCTCAATTACGTCAACCTCGGCCGCAACGGCAGTTCCGTGGCTTTCGACCGCACCAAGCGCGGATTCGGCCCTGAGATGACCCGCCGCTATACGGAGATACCAGACTCAGCCGATGTCATCCTCGTCATCGCCGGGCACAACGACGCAGACCTTATCGCCGAGGGTGCCGACCCGAAGGATGTGGCCAAGGGTGTCGACAAACTCTGCTCACTCCTCCGCGAGTCACACCCCGACGCGGCGATAGGATGGGTGCTCCCGTGGGATGTCGACCGCCACGGTTTCAAGGAGACAATAGCCATTATCCGCGACGCCTGTTTCAGACACGGCATACCGGTGTTCGATGCCGGACGCGCCGCCGGTATCGATGTCAACAACCCGGAGTTCAGGAGCCGTTATTTCCAGAACGGCGGCGTGCGCGACACGGCTCACCTCAGCGATGCCGGACATGACCTCGTGCTCCCCTCAGGAATCGAATTCATTTCGACCCTAATCCGATAATTTTGCAGATGTGATAAACAAAAAATATAGGGACATGGTGTGTCATGTCCGCAAATACGGTGACGCACGAGTATCCCGGACATGGCGGACAATTGTTAAAAATAACACTTTTGGGAAAAATTAATATAAAACAGCGAGTTTTTCCTTTGGAAACAGTTGCTTATTTCGACATAATAAACTAACTTTGCCCCGCGTAGCGTTTATTGCGGAGCGACACCCCGTAGTAAACGCCGACGCGGCAACGAACCTTAAAGCCACCCGTCGTCGGCCCGGCAGGCCGCCCTGAAGACCTTAAAGTCCCTCTTGCAAACCTTTCAGAATCTATACCGTCATCTTTCTCAGAACGAGCAAACCTAAGAACAACAACAACTTAACAAGAAAAACCAAAACTAACCTATACTCAATTAAACCACTCATCATGAAAGACGAAAAGAAAAAATTTTTGTCATTATCGCAACGGTGGCAGAGAGTGAGCCGTCTGGCCTTGACCATGCTGTGCCTCTTCGCCACGTTCGCGTTGTCCGCACAGGTGACAACGGTGACTGGCACGGTAGTAGACGATCAGGGGGAACCCCTCATCGGCGCCACCATCATGGTGGAGAAGACTACCATCGGCACCACCGCTGACCTCGATGGTAACTTCACCCTGAAATGCAAGCCGGGAGCCAAGCTTCTCTTCTCCTATGTCGGCTACGAATCGGCTACGCTGCCCGCCAAGGATGGCATGAGGGTCGTGCTCAAGGATGCCGCCAACATGCTTCAGGACATCGAAGTCGTCGCCTACGGCGTGCAGAAAAAGGTCACAATGACCGGTGCAGTATCTTCAATCAAGAATGAAGACCTTACCCGCACCCCGGTCAGCTCCGTCAACAACGTGCTCGCCGGTCAGCTCTCCGGTGTGTCTTCAGTGCAGTATTCCGGTGAGCCGGGATCTGACGCCGCCGAGATCTTCGTCCGCGGTAAGGCAACCTGGGTTGACGCCAAGCCCCTTATCCAGGTCGACGGCGTTGAGCGCGACATGTGGGACATCGACCCCAACGAAATCGAGTCTATCTCAGTGCTTAAGGATGCTTCCGCTACGGCTGTGTTCGGTGTGCGCGGCGCCAACGGCGTAGTGCTCGTCACAACCAAGCGCGGTCAGGAGGGCAAGGCCAAGATCGACGTCTCCCTCAACTTCTCCGCCCAGCAGCCCACAAAGCTCATCGAGATGGCTAACTCAGTGGAATACGCTAACTTCTACAACTACATGCTCGAGAGCGACGGCGCAGCCGGCATCTTCTCCGACGATATTATCGCCCGCTTCACTTCTGACAATCCCATCGACAAGATCCGCTTCCCGAACATGCGCTGGACCGACTATGTCTTCAAGAAGACAACATTCCAGCAGCAGCACAACGTCAACATCTCCGGCGGCAACAAGAAAGTGCGCTACTTCGTGTCGGCAGGTTTCTTCAGCCAGGACGGTATCTTCGACCAGTATGGTCAGGACGACTTCGCGTTTGACTACCGCTACAACCGTTTCAACTACCGCTCCAACCTCGACATCAACGCCACTCCGACCACCACGATCAGTGTGAACGTAGCCGGCAAGATCGACAACTCCTGCAAGCCCCGCACGGGTCAGGGCGCAAGCGGTATGGTGAAGGCCATCTACGCCGCAACCCCCTTCTCCGGAGCCGGTTTCGACGACCAGGGACGTTTCATCCGCACCAACACTGACGCCGACTACAACATCGAGTATGACGCAGAGGGCAACCCCCACACCGTCACCCTCCCCTTCGCCGGCGCTCATCCCATGACTTATGTCACCTATCAGCCGGGTGCTTACCACAACACCGCCAACACGATCACAACCGACCTTATCCTTACACAGAAACTCGACGTTATCACCAAGAACCTCTCTCTCCGTGTCAAGGGTTCTTACAACAGCGGTTTCTCACTCACCAAGACCCTTACATCATCAGCCGCTACCGTCACTCCCCGTATGATGCCCGACGGCACTCTCGAGTTCCTTACCGAGAGCTTCGAGGAGGCTCCAACATATTCGGAGCCGAGCAACGCCGGCAAATGGCGTAACTGGTATATCGAGGCTGCCTTCGACTGGCACCGTTCATTCGGCGACAACAACCTCTCCGCACTCCTCCTCTACAACCAGAGCAAGAACTACTACCCCTCTACATATTCCGACATCGCCCGCGGCTACGTCGGTCTTGTAGGTCGTGTCACATATGACTATGCAAACCGCTACCTCGCAGAGGTGAACTTCGGTTACAACGGATCCGAGAACTTCGCCCCCGGCAAGCGCTTCGGCGCCTTCCCCGCAGGGTCAATCGGCTGGGTTGTCTCCAACGAGAAATTCATGGAAGACCTCACCCCCTACCTCTCCTTCCTTAAGATCCGTGCAACTCTCGGTAAGGTTGGTAACGACAAGGTGGGCGGCAGCCGATTCATGTATCTCGCCGACCCCTTCGGTGTCAATGGCACCGCCCTTCTCGAGCGTCCCGAAAGCGAGAATCCTTTCGGCTACAACTTCGGTACGGGCAACAACGGCTACGCCACTCAGCCCGGTGCATGGGAGATGCAGAAGAACAACCCCGACGTTACATGGGAGACCGCCGTCAAGCAGAACTACGGTATCGACATCCAGTTCTTCAACGACCGCCTGAAAGCAAACTTCGACTACTATAAGGAGCACCGTACAGACATTCTCCTCCAGAACTACTCAGCTCCCGCTATCCTCGGATATACCCCCGCGATGACCAATTACGGTATCGTAGACAGCTGGGGATGGGAATTCTCTATCGGCTGGAACGACGTAGTCAACAAAGACTTCAACTACTGGGTTCGTTTCAACCTCTCTTACAACGACAACAAGATTGTGCGTGACGGTCAGGCTCCCCAGAGCTACGACTACATGAAGACTGCCGGCCACCGCATCGGCTCACGCTCACAGCTCCTCTTCTGGGGTTACTATGACGAGACAGCCGACGCTCGTTACGAGGCACAGTATGGTGTGCCCATCCCCGAGCAGCTCAAGTCAAACAAGAAACTCAACCCCGGCGACCCGATCTATGTTGACCTCAACGGCGACGGCAAGATCGACGGCAACGACTACAGCCGCGAGTTCGGCAAGACCGATGACCCCCGCTACATCGCAGGTCTCAACCTCGGCGTAAACTGGAAAGGCCTCAGCTTCACGACACAGTTCTCCGGCGCATGGGATGTTACCCGCAGCATCGGCGGTGCATTCCAGACTCCGTTCTACAACGCAGCCGGCGACGGCCAGGGTGGTCTTCTCCTGACACACATCAAAGACAGCTGGAGCCCCGAGAACCCCAACGCGACTTATCCCCGTCCGACACTTGCATATCTCAAGCATACATATGCAGGTTCAACCCTCTGGGAGAAAGACGCAAGCTATTTCCGCTGCAAATCCATGCAGATCGCATACAACTTCGATATGCCCTGGATGAAGAAGATCGGCATCAAGACTCTCCAGATTTCCCTTAGCGCTTACAACCTCTTCACCGTCTCCAAATACAAATGGGGCGATCCCGAGAACCGCGCGAGCAGCAGCCCGGACTATCCTCTCACCCGCACATACACAGCCGGTCTGAAGGTAGGCTTCTAACTTTTTCACAGTTAAAAAAAAGCAACCGAAAATCATGAAAAAATTAATTCCCAGCATATTCGCATTGGCACTGGCAGGTATTGCCGCCACAAGCTGCACGGATGAAGTGCAGATCGGCAACGCCTTCCTTGACAAAGCTCCCGGCGGTTCTCTCAACCTTGACAGTATCTTCGCCAACCCGGACTATGTCAACCAGTTCCTGACAAATATCTACAACAAGCAATACTACGGCCTCCCCTACAACTCCAACAAGGATAAGCCGCAGGCAGCAAGTCCATACAATGGCAAACTCGACGCACTGACCGACTGCTACCAGATGCACTGGTCGAGCTGCAAGGTATGGTCATCATACTACACCGGCACATTCTCCGCAAAGGAGGATCCCCTGATCTCCTTCTCCAACGACCGTGTATGGGAGACAGTCCACATGGCTTCCCTCATCAAGGAGAACATCGACCGCGTTCCCGACATGACCCAGAAACAGAAGGATTACATCGTGGCTCAGGCCAAGGCTCTCCAGGCCTTCGCCTACTCGATCCTCCTTCCCCACTACGGTGGTCTCCCCATCGTCGAGGAAACCATCTCCGATGGTAGGCCCCGCGCCACTTTCGAGGAGACCGTGGACGCTATCGTAAGATGGTGTGACGAAGCCAAGGATAACCTCTACTGGGCTTACAACGGCAACGACTCGGAGAGCAGCTCTCTCCAGACAGGCCGCTGGACCAAGGCCGGTGTTATGGCCCTCAAGGCTCAGGTGCTCTGGCTCGCCGCCTCACCCCTCTACAACAATTCCGAGCCTTACTATACCGGCCAGACCGATGCCGAGAAAGAGAACCTCGTATGGTATGGCAACTTCGACCAGAAGCGTTGGGAGCGTGCCCTCCAGGCTTTCGAGGATTTCTGGAGGGAGAATGAAGCCAACGGCAACTACTATCACCTCCTGCAGGCTGAGAAGAAGACTACCGAAGGCTACCGTCTCGCATACCGTCGCGGCTACATGTATGACGACAGCCCCGAGAACATCCACTGGACAAAGGTTGCCGGCATCTACGGCACACAGGGTGCCTACAGCTGGCTCGACTGGAACACATGGTCAGTAAACCGCTCCAACAACCACCCGACACTCGAGTATATCGAGATGTTCCCCTGGAGCGACGGCAAGCCCTTCGACCATGACTCGGACATGAAGCTTGACCGCACCTACATGAACGAGAAGGATAAGACTGAATGGGATGTCTACACCTGTCTCAACTCCGACAAGAACGACAACCTCTTCTACTCCTACAAGGCTGTCCGCGGCGGTTTCACGAAGACCGCTACCCGCGACCCCCGTCTCTATGAGAATGCCACCGTATCCGGCACACTCCAGAACCTTGCCCTCAAGAGCACCGACCTCAAGGCATCGGGCGATGTCAGCGAGCTTTGGGTGGGTGGTCTCCACGCCGGCCAGTGTGTGAAGCACCCCTCCGACAACACTCTGATGGAGGCTCTCACATCTTACTGCCCCACCGGTTTCGCAGCTTACAAGTATGTGCTCAACCAGATCGAATGGCACCGCGACCCCAACATGCACTGGTGCGTGCTCACGATTCCTGACATGATCCTTATGTATGCAGAGTGTCTCGCCGAGTGCGGACGCAACGAAGACGCCATCAAGCAGGTTGACCTTGTCCGTGCACGCGTAGGCCTCAAGAGCATCAACTCAAGCTACAACAGTGCCAAGAACCTCAAGACCGACAAGGAGAACCTTATCGAGGAGATCCTCCGCGAACGTGCCTGCGAGCTCGGTCTGAGCAACTCACGCTATATCGACATGATCCGCCGCAAGCGCACTGACTGGATGGTGAAACCCCTCCACGGTATGGCTACATTCCGTATGATCAAGAACGCCAAGAACGAGTGGGTTCGACGCAACTCACCCTGGAAGGGCGACGACAAGGATGGCGGCATGACAGAGCCCGCACGCTTCGAATATGAGTTCTTTGAGCTCATGCAGGGTGCACGCGTACTCTGGAGACAGGATCCCAACTCACTCGATGTGAAGAAATGGCTCATGATGCCCTTCCCGCAGGATGAGATCAACAAGGGTTACGGCCTTATCCAGAATCCCGGATGGTAATCACGGAAGACTACCGGCTTTTTTAACTAACATCTCAAACGAGACTTAAAGAGACAAACATGAAATCCAGAATATTATTTCTAATTTCTCTCGCCGCAGGGATCTCCCTGCCGGTAGCGGCCCAGGAAGCGACGGACACCGTCGTGAAGGAGTGGCTCGGCCAGGAATACGCCATCGGCGTTGACCTCGGCATCACCCGCGAGAACTCCACCGCTTCCGTGAGCGTAATCAGGAACGATGCCGTCAACAGACGCTCCGCCAAGAATGTCGGCAACTCCCTCATCGGCCACGGTAAGGGCCTCATCACGATCGCCGGCACCGGCAACTACTACGAGCAGAACCCCACATTCTTCGTGCGTGGCCTGCAGAGCCTTTCGGGCAGCAACCCGCTGATCCTCGTCGACGGTATTGAGCGTGACATCGACATGATCGACCCTGAGGAGGTGCTCGAGGTGCAGATCCTCAAGGACGCCGCCGCAACATCACTCTATGGCTACAAGGGTGCCGACGGTGTGATCAATGTCATCACGAAGCGTGGCGAATACAACTCACGCACAATCCGCGTGAACTATGAGCACGTCTTCTCACACGTCACCAACAAGCCCAAATTCGTCGACGCTCCCACCTATGCGGCTGCCGTCAACGAGGCTCTCTTCAACGAGGGTCAGGGTCCGAAATATGACGCCACATCACTCGCCGCTTTCGCAAGCGGACAGTATCCCACCCTCTACCCCAACGTAGACTGGGTCAACGAGACTTTCCGCAACCATGCCAACGGCGACCGAGCAAGCGTTGAGTTCTCTGGCGGTGGCGAGAGATTCCGCTATTTCTCGATGGTGAACTTCCTCTACAGCGACGGTTTCATCAAGAACCCCAACGTAAACCCCGGCTACTCCACACAGGATAAGTTCTGCCGAGGCAACGTCCGCATCAACCTCGACGTTGATCTCTGGAAATACACACAGCTCCGCACCAACATCTTCACCTCGCTCAGCGAGATGCAGACACCGGGCAGCTATGCCGACCTCTGGGGCATGATCTATTCAACTCCCTCCCTCGCCTTCCCGATCCGCAATGAGAACGGCCTTTGGGGTGGCAACCAGACCTGGACAGGTGATAACAACCCCGTGGCTCAGTCAACCGACGCCGCCTACTACAAGATCTTCGACCGTCAGCTCTACTTCAACGCCGAGGTCGTTCAGGATCTCTGCATGGTGACACCCGGCCTAAAGTTCAACATCGGCGCAAGCTATGACGTTGACTCCAACATCATCGAGGATCACTCCAAGAAGTACAACTATGGTATGAACACCGTGACAGGCTGGGACAACGGCGAGCCCGTCACCAGCTGGTGGCAGATCGCCGATCAGGCCACATCGATGGGCACAGCTGCCGACACCAAGATGTTCTCACGCCGTCTCAACGCATGGGCATCTTTCGGCTACGACCGCACATTCGATGAGAAACACCGCGTGATGGGTCAGCTCAAATACTACTACGACTATGAGGACCCGAAGGGTGTGAACAACAACATCTACCGCCACACCATCTCTCTCTGGGGTCAGTACACTTTCGCCGACCGTTACTCAGTTGGCGTATCTCTCTCAGAGATGGGTTCCTCACGCCTTGCCCCCGGCAAGAAGTGGAGCTTCTCCCCCAACGTTTCCCTCGGCGCCGTGATCCTCAACAATGAGTCACTCCCCGTCAACTTCCTCAAGATCCGCGGATCATGGGGCATCCAGAACCGCGACCGTCTCCCCGGCGACAACGTCTGGAACTACTATCAGCAGGCTTACACCGTCAGCGGTGTCTCCTACCCCTGGTCTGAGAAATATGACGGTGGCGCAACTTGGGGCGAGACCACGATGAACCAGCTCCCGATGGTCAACCCGACTCACGAGAAGGTTGCCAAGTATGACGTTGGTATCGACGCAAGCTTCCTCAACTGCATCAACCTCACCGCCGACTACTTCTACAACCACCACTACGACATCTTCGTAGACGGCAGCGGCGCTTACTCCGCACTCATCGGCTTCACCGCCCCCTTCAAGAACCAGGGTAAGGTTGACAACCGCGGTGTGGACATCGAGCTCAACTTCAACAAGAGCTTCGGTGACTGGACAGTGATGGCCGGCGGTTCATTCCTCTATGCAAAGAGCAAGATCACCGATATGGCCGAGGAGCCGAGAGCTTACTCCAACCTCGTTCAGACAGGCAACCCCCTGAGCACGACCTACGGCCTCATCGCCGACGGTCTCTTCACCTCAGAGGCTGAGATCGCTTCCTCTCCGACACAGACCTTCAGCACCGTGCGCCCCGGCGACATCAAGTATGTTGACCTCAACGGCGATGGCGTGATCGACGCCAACGACAAGACCGCCATCGGCTACAACGCAAGCTGCCCCGAAATCTTCTACACCTTCAACCTTGGTGCAGAATACAAGGGTATCGGTCTCGTGGCTCACTTCCAGGGCACAGGCAACTACGGCTGCAACCTCAGCTCTCAGGGCTACTACTGGGGTCTGATCAACAACTCCAACCTTTCACAGGAGGTCTATGACAACCGCTGGAACCTCGAGACCAACAACAGGGCCGACGCTCTCTACCCCCGTCTCAGCTCACAGACCAACGCCAACAACTACCAGACCAGCACATTCTGGCAGCGCGACCGTTCCTACCTGAAGCTCCGCAACATCGAGCTCTACTACAACTTTGACAAGAATCTCCTCAACAAGACCGGATTCATCAAGGATGCCACCCTCTTCGTTCGCGGCGTTGACCTCTGCAACATCGCCACAGGTGGCAAGAACAAACTCGAGAACCTCGATCCCGAAGCTACGGGTGCAGTGGCTCCCCTCAGCCGTCAGGTAGCGGTAGGAGTGAAACTCACATTCTAACCTTTCACGATTTAAAATCCTAAGATTAATGAAACTCAATCATATATTCAGCGGTGTGGCCCTGCTTTCGCTCTGCCTTTCGGCCTGCTCCGACCAGATGGACTACAAGGAGTTCAAGATTGACGGCGACGACTATGTGAAGAGAGACTTCGACAAAGTCGGCAAGATCACGACCCACATCTACCGCGCACTCGACTCCGACTTCGGCAGCTATGGCGGCGCTTCACTCTGCTCCGCCACCGACGAGGCTGTCTACAGCCACGAGGGCAACGCCATCGAGTCATACTACAACGGTGCCTGGAGCGCAACCAACGCCAACGACAAGCTCTGGAGCGGCCACTTCGAGGCTATCCAGTATTGCAACCTCTATCTTGACAACTTCACGGGTCTTGAATTCCCCGAGCACAAACTCGAGAAAGACTACAAAGACCAGATGTTGAAATATGCCAACTACCAGTGGGAAGTACGCTTCATGCGTGCCTACTTCTATTTCAACCTTCTGCGTCAGTATGGCTCCCTTCCCCTCATGACCCACTACATGAATGCCGAGGAGGCCAACAACGCCCCCCTCGCTTCGGTCGACGAAATCTTCAACTTCATCGACTCTGAATGTGAGGCCATCAAGGACAGCATCATCAAGAACTACAACGGTGCCTACAACTCGATCGAGAACGAGCCGGGTCGTGTCAACAACCTCGGTGTCCTCGCCCTCCGTGCCCGTGCCGCCCTCTATCACGCTTCTCCCCTCTTCGCCAAAGACAAGAGCGCGGCTGAGCAGAAGGAGCTCTGGCACCAGGCCGCTCTCCGCAACAAGGAGTGTATCGACACTTGCAGAAAGCAGGGTCTCTCCCTCGCAGCCAAGTATGAGTCTCTCTTCACCAACAGCAGCTGGCAGACTCCCGATGCTCAGAAGGAGATTATCTTCGCAACCCGCACAGCCAAGAGCAACAACTTCGAGAAATACAACTTCCCCGTGAGTGTGCTCGGTGGCGGCGGCGGCAACTGCCCGACAGAGAACCTCGTGTCAGCCTACGAGATGAAGAACGGCAAGGCCATCACCGACCCGACCTCAGGCTATGATCCCCAGGATCCCTACAAGAACCGCGATGCACGCCTCGCCGTGACAGTGGCTGTCAACGGAGAGAAGTGGCCCACAACCCTTCCGAAGGATGCCCTCGAGACTTATGTAGGTGGCGCCGACTCACGCACCGTAACCTACGGAACACCGACCGGCTACTACCTGAAGAAATATGTCAACGGCGAGACAAAGATCTCCGGTACGGGTGTCACCTCTCTCGAGCACGTCTGGGTTGTCTACCGTCTTGGTCAGGTTTACCTCGACTATGCAGAGGCCATGCTCAACTACATGGGCGACGGCTACAAGGAGGGTGAGATTGCAGAGGATAACCTCAACATGACTGCCGCAGAGGCTATCAACATGGTGCGTAAGCGTGCAGGTCAGCCCGATCTCCCCAAGGCACTCAGCCCCGAGGATTTCACCGCCCGCTATGAGAACGAGCGTTTCATCGAGCTCGCTTTCGAAGGTCACCGCATGTTTGACATGCGTCGCTGGATGAAGGCTGACAAATACTTCACCAACATCAAGGTGATGGAGATCACGAAGAACGCCGACGACACATTCACCTTCACCCCGAAGGAGAATCCCAACTACATCACCGCCCGCAAATGGAACGACCGCAACTATTTCTGGCCGATTCCTCAGTCGCAGATCCTCAAATCCGGCACTCTCATCCAGAACCCCGGATGGTGATCAAATCCTTAATATGATCTGACCAGTCAGCCGGAAGTCTCCGGGCTTCCGGCTGTCTAAAAGATACCAATCTAATACATTTTTAATTAACCCAAATTTTTCTATGAAAAAATTTTTCTTGTCACTTGGGGTCGTTTGCTTGACCCTTTCGACTTTCGCCTCGAAGCGAGTTCTCTATCAGCAGAACTTCGAGACCGCGACAGGAGTAGATGAGACCGGTTGGAGCTTCGGAGGTGGATCTATCTCCATCGCCTCCGATGAATTCGGAAAGTTCCTCGAACTCAACCTCGGTCAGAACAACGGCCGTACCGGTATGGTAAACTGGAATCAGGAGAAGAACATCTTCCTCGATGCCGACGGAAACTCTGTCCTCAAAAATGGTAAGTATCAGGTTAAGTACGATTTCAGCATCCAGAAGGGTTCAAACAATCAGTACAACGGCTCGATGACTGTCTTCACCAACCACACACCGGTGACCAACCAGCCCTACCGTAACCCCTGGAGCCCCCTCGGCAACTGGGAGAACTTCCTCTTTGATATGTCTCAGGACAATGTCGGTAAACAGCCCCTCGTATTCGCTGTAAACGGCGAAATGGAGGAGACAACCGACGAGAACGGCAACGTAACGGCTTATAATGTAAGCATGGCTGATTCAAAGACATTCGCAGAGGGAATGTGGTATACCGTTACTCTCGACGTCGATGTTACTGATCGCACTGTTGAATATAAAGTAGAAGATGTTTCTTTTGACGAAATCGCATCCGGCACAAGAAACGTACCCGAGACAGACGCCAACGGCGACCCCATCAGCATGTATGCCGACGGTATCTTCGTAATGCTCGCTCGCTATCAGACTATCTATCTCTTCGATAACATCGAAGTTTCTTACGATTCAGGTGAGGATTGGGCTAACCCCCCGACAATCGCCCTTACAGGTGTTGGCAAGGACGCTGATGATCAGCTCAACCTCAATATGCGTACCTACACAATCTCCTTCCTCGAGGATGAGACTCTTCACATGACCGGTACTGACGGTGCTACCGTTGAAGTTGACTATGCCGAATGTGAAGGCAACTACAAGTATTGGACAGCTACAAGCGGCGAACTCAAGGCTTGGACAACTTGCGGAACAGCCACTTCAGAGGTTGTTCTCGAGACTGTAGACACCACACCTATCGTTCTCCCCAAAGTTGAAGCTACCATCTCATCAGTAGCAGAAGGTTTCGCCAAGACTTACACCCTCTCTGTAAACAACAGCGATGTACCCCTCCGTCCGACTATCTTCATCAACTATGAGTTCAAAGGTGACAATGGCGAAACATTCGGTGAGGAAGGTGTTGCATCCGGTGCCAAGGTTACAGTTCCCGGCAAAGGCCAGCTTACTCTCACATCTGAGGCTTTCGGTTATGAGTCAAAGACTTACACCGTCAATAACATCGAGCAGTTCGACCTTAAGAAAGTATATGACTTCGCCCGCATGACTGAGGATGAGGTGAAGGCTGCCGGTCTCCCCGGATTCAATGAGGTTCTCAACTCTGGCTCAACAAGCGGCTTCAACAACTGGACAGCACGTAAGCGTCTCTACTATCAGCTCGCCGGCTCAGAGCATGAGAACGACGAGGGCGAAACAGTCGTTGACAACGCATTCCCCTTCGGCTTCATCTCAGAGGATAACACAACTAATGTACTTAACTACGGCGTTCTTGACAGAACAGAGACTGAGGAAGACAACAGCTCTTCATTCTTCGAGGGCCTCACAATCTTCCCCGACAAGGGCAAGAAAGGAACAGGTCTCCCCAACGTAGGTATGATGCAGCACATCGGTCTCTTCAACAACGAGACAACCAACAACAACAACAACATCATCATTCACGGCCTTACCGAATATGACTTCGTTGTTGTAAACTACATCAACAACTACGGTGGCAACTCCGTACATCCTTATGTAGCAACCGATGACGAGTACTATGCAGTTCTCGGTGGTGAGGATGCTGTATTCAGCGCTAAGGCTAACGGCACTCTGGCTGAGGATGGCACATACGACGTGACCTACGCTCTCTATCGTGTCGATACAGCTTGTACAAAGATCACTATCTTCTCACAGAATTTTGACTCTGTTGACGAGATCGCTGTTGAGGTAGCCGGTGACAACTACTACTACTCAATCGACGGTATGCGCATGGTTAAGCCCACCCGTCCGGGTCTCTACATCCACAATGGCAAGAAGATCATCGTGAAGTAATCCACGGTAATCAAAAATACCTTCACAAGAGGGCGACCCTTCCGGGTCGCCCTCTTTCATCGTATATCCCTACCAACGAGCCGGCACAAAATGTGCAACCGCTCCGCGGTAGGGAGAGATGTAGGGGCTCCTGCCCCGGGTAGCTCCTGACGTCGCATAACCCGGGGTTAACTAAATACATCCCCTCCGGGGATGACACCAGCACTCCTTACATCCATCAACCGCGGAGCGGTTACAGATGGTTAACCCCCGGTTAAGCTTCCCCGCAGGGGAGCTACCGGGGGGGGATAAGAGCCCCCACACCCCCTACCGCGGAGCGGTTGCACTTCTCGTTAACCCCCGGTTAAGCGACCCCGCAGGGGAGCTACCGGGGGGGATAAGAGTCCCCACACCCTTCTACCGCGGAGCGGTTGCACTTCTCGTTAACCCCGGGTTAAGCGACGTAAGGAGCTACCCGGGGGCATGAGCCAACAAACCGCCCTACCGCGGAGCGGTTGCAC
>CAZMHE010000019.1:0-23613 GCA_964566015.1 uncultured Sangeribacter sp.
GAAAAGCTTGCGGAGAGTCTCGAGATCGGTGCAGTCACCCTTCACGAACACCGGACGTTTCCCGGTGATGGCCTCGATGCCGTCGAGTACAGCCTCGTTGGAGTTGGAGAGATTGTCGATGATGACAACTTCATATCCGGCTTCCTGCAACTGTACGGTGGTATGAGATCCGATATATCCGGTGCCACCGGTGACAAGAATTTTTTCTTTCATGGCGATCGTGATTTAGAAAAGTTTTTCAGGATAGAGACCTTCGTCGACGAGTTTGCGGAACTGAGCCACTGTTGCGGGGCGGTCGGCAGCGTATGTCACGCCAAACCACTTTGAAGGGGTGGGGAGCACCTTCAGTTCGATGGTGCCATCCTGAATGAGTTCGTTGACAACGGTCGGGATATAGAACTCGGCCTTAAGCTCGTCGTGGTTTTTCGCGAGGAAGTTGACAAACGATTTCACTGAATAGTCGAAATAGTCGGGAGTGAATCCCCACATGTTCATCGAGACGGGTGCACCCTCGGGGAACGGCACCTCTTTCTCGTCGACAATCTGGATGAGTTTGCCATCCTTGCGCTCGATGCCGTGACACTCGGTCACGCCTGTAAGATTGCCTTCACCGTCAACCTCGCAGAGACCGCGCGATACGCCGCCATTCTCAGAGAGTGTATTCTCCACATTGAAGCCGATCATGCAGTAGCGGTTTTTCTTCCCTTCCACCGAACGGAGGAAGTCGGCAAGGATCTGGAAGCTTTCAGCTCCGTAATAGTCATCGGCATTGATGACTGCAAAAGGCTCCTTGATGACATCCTTACCCATGAGGACAGCGTGGTTTGTGCCCCAGGGTTTCTTGCGCTCAGGATTCGGTTTGTAGCCTTCGGGAAGGTCGTTGATGTCCTGGAAGACAACCTCAACGGGTATGTGACCCTCGTATTTGGAGATTACCTTGTCGCGGAAGTCCTGCTCGAAATCATGGCGGATTACGAATACAATTTTTCCGAAACCGGCGCGGAGAGCGTCATATACGGAATAATCCATGATGGTTTCACCTGAAGGACCGAGGCCGTCGAGCTGTTTCAGTCCACCGTAGCGGCTGCCCATGCCGGCAGCGAGGATGAAAAGAGTTGGTTTCATTTAGTTGGATATATCTTATTGTTAGAAAGTTTATTGTGTTATAAGTCTTTAAGGAGTGTCATGAGAAGGGGAGGGATGCAGGCTTCGGAGTCCTCACCCATTGAGACAGGAGGAGGAAAAGGTCGAAGAGCACAATCTTGGCATTTGCATTTCTTTCGATGTCGGTGCTTGCACGGCTGATTTCCGAGGAAAGACCCTCCACGTTTCCTTCATGTATAAAGGGGGCGAAGCGGTCGCTGAACTGTTGCTCATCGGCCGTAAGGAGTGATAGAGCGGGTTGACGGAGATTGAAGATGAAATTCTCCCTCACCATGCGTGAGCAATATGCAAGAAACCTCAGGATCTTTTCCCTGCCCATAGCTGCACATCTTTCAGAAATCTGTCTCAGTACGTCGGCTTTCAGAGCATAAGCCATGCGCATGATTTCCTTGAATAGTGAAGAGAATTCCAGGATCTCTTCAGGATGGCATGCAATCTCCTCTGCGCGCCCCATGCTCCCTTCGGAGAGGCGTGATGCCGTGTCGGCCACTGACCTGCCGAGACCACGGGAGTGGATGAGACTCTCCTCAATCTCGGCCGTGGAGAGGGGACGCATGGTGAAACGCTGTGTGCGTGAGAAGATTGTGGGTAGCACCTTGGAATCATCGTTGCTCACCAGAATGAAGATGGTGTCTTCGTATGGTTCCTCGATAATCTTGAGGAGCTTGTTGGCAGCTTCGGGCTGAAGCTTCTCGGGGAGCCAGATCAGGAAAATCTTGTAATTCTCCTGAAAGGATGAGAGTGACGCCCGGGCCACGATGTCTTCGCTTTCCGTGACATAGATGGCCGGTTGAGAATTTCCGGCTTCAATAATCTCGCTCCATCTCTCCGGAGGCATATAGCTCCAGTTTTCGAGCATCTCGCGCCATTCATCGTAGAAATCTGTGGAGAGGGAGTTTTTCCCCTCCTTCTTCCGCTTCACTACCGGAAAGACGAAATGCATGTCGGGATTGTTGAGACGCTGATGCTGAAGACATGAGGGGCAGACACCGCAGGAATCGCCCGAAGAGTGATTCCGGCAATGGATATACTGGGCGAGTGCGCGTGCGAGTCTGGTTTTGCCGATACCGGAGATGCCCGAAAGCATCATGGCATGTGGTATGCGTCCGCTGTCGACAATGTCGCGCAAGGCCGTCTTGATATCATTATGTCCCGCTATGTCGGAAAATTTCATGACTGGTTGCAGAGTCGCGTCATATGAAGCGATGAAAATTCATGATTCATGCGACTGCTGATGATTCTGCAAAAATAATCATTTGTGACGAAAGGAGCAAGAGAAGCCCCTGAAAGTTTTTGGGTGAAAGATTTAATTGGATTGATGGGTGTGGGGTGGAATGTGAAATCATCGGTCGACGAATCCTTTTCCGACCCATCGGCGACTGTTCCATCGCCTGACGAAAATGACAGCGCGGATATTTTCATCGCAAAGAAACATCACCCACATGCCTATGATGCCGAGACCGGCCACGATTCCCAATAGGTAGCCCCCAAGCACTGCCACCGACCACATCACCGTCACTCCGACATAGAAGGGGAAGTTGACATCGCCGACAGCGCGGAGTGCGTTGACTGCATAGATGTTGACTGCGCGGCCAACTTCAAGGCCGACGTCGATGATAAGGATAGTAGTGCCCAGCCGGATAATCTCCCTGTTGTCGGTGAGGAATGAGAAGATGGCGTGTCCGAATATGGCGGTCAGCACTGAAAGGGTGAGCGAAACCATCATTGCCACGCGCATCACGTATTTCCCCAGGAGGAAAGCCCTTCTCACACGACCGTCTCCTACAAGATGACCTATCACGATTGCACCTCCGTGAGAGATGGCGATACAGAAGAGATATACAAACATCACGATGTTGAAGGCATATGTGCGGGTAGCAAGCGATTCAATGCCGAGTCGGGTTATGAAATAGGTTAGTACAAGCTGTGACATGCTGTAGGAAAACTCCTCGCCGGCGGAGGGAAGCCCGATGCGGAGCATATTTGCAAACTCGCGTCCCGGTTTCTCTATAATGTCCCTGAGTCTTCCTGCACCCTTGAACATGATCTTCCAGACCACGACAGAGAGGACTGTCATTGAGACAAACCGGCATATTGAGGTGCTGATGGCGGCTCCCTGCACACCGAGTGCCGGCATACCGAAGTTGCCGAAGATGAGCATATAGTTACCGGCAATATTTATAACATTGACAACCGCCACCACTCCCATCGGCCAGAGAGCCCTGTCTGTTGCCCGGAGTGCAGCGGAGAGGGTGAGTGCTACGGCCTGCAGAAAGGCAAACATTCCGACGATACGCAGATAGGCCGTGCCTTCGCTGAGAGTCTCGCCCTCGAGACCCATGAAGACAAGGATAGGGGATGCGAATAACCATAGCAGACAGCTGACGAGCACACCGCTCGCAATGTTGATGGCGAGAGAGACGAGAATGGCTGTGAGGGTTCTTCTTCGCAGTGACGCGCCGACATATTGGCTGACCAGAACGGATGTGCCCATATTGATCACCTCAAAGACGAGGAAGACAACCATGATGATCTGGTTGACCATGCCGACAGCAGCCACACTTTCATCGGAATAGCGGCTGAGCATGAATGTGTCGGTGGCTCCGAGTGTAAGGATGAGGAGAGATTCTATGAATATCGGGAGAGTCAGCCTGAAAAGTTCGCTGCGGAGTGCTCCCCGTCGGAAGAAAATTAGAGTCCGTCTCATAATATTTGAAAGTCCCTGGGGCGGATATGGGCGAGCGATTTTCTCGAGTTGAGGAGGGAATGATGCGCGTGCATCATGACTGACGAAACTTGGAGAAAAGCGCCGTCCAGATCCGGGCAAAGGTAACCTTTATTAAACGAAATTAACATATTCACGAGAGAATAAACTTGATTTATTAAATTATGACAAAAAGGTTGTATTAATATCCATCTGAGAGCTCCCGGAATGAAGATTACCCTCAGTCTCGCTGTGTTGGGTGCTTTTCGACTTTTGGTTCAGTCACATAGCCCCGCTATGCTCCATCACCAGAAGCCGAAAATCCCTCCAACCCAGCGACCCCAGGGTCTTCCAAATATTATGAGACGGACTCTAAGCGTTTTCAAGATTTATCGTGATTGCTGATTGCGGCTGCAAAGTTACCTAATTTTTCGAAACGCTCCATCACTCCCCCTTAATTTGCCGTAACGATAATTAATAGCGAATTTGCCGGAACGGTATTTAATTGCTAATTTTACATCGTAGAAGAACGACGCGTCCTTGCCTGAGAACCACTCTCTGTTTTTCAGGTGAATTGCGCGTCTCAACAACCATATGATTCCATTTCTTAAATCCATAGCAAAGGCCTATGCGGGAAGATACTCCGATCTTTCCGAGATATGTTTCCTTTTCCCGAATAAGCGAGGAGGCACCTTCTTCCTGAAATATCTCAAGGAGGAATATGCTTCACACTCTCTTATGGCTCCGGCCGTGATGACAATCTCCGACTTTGTGGCTGATGTCTCGCGTCGTGTTCCGGCCTCCCGGCTCGATCTTCTTTTCATCCTCTATCGTTGCTACAGAAAGCTTCAGGGACTCCCGGAGGTTCCGGATGAGAAGGGGGATGTCGGTTCGATCGACGATTTCATCAGCTGGGGTGAGACCGTATTGAGTGATTTCAGCGAGGTTGACCAATACCTTGCGGATCCGGAGGAGATCTTCAAGAATGTAAAGGACTACCGCGAGATTACATCCAACTTTCTCACCGATGAGCAACGACGGGTGATGGCCGAATATTTCGGTCGCACGGATTTGGGTGATCCGGGTCTGTTCTGGAAAAACTTCGAGAGTGAGAATCTTTCGGAAAGCAAGACCCGCTTCCTCTACTTATGGCGCATCATGATGCCCCTATACCGGCTTTTCAATGAGCAACTTGCTGAGGATGATTTAGCTTATACCGGAGCCTTATACCGCATCGCGCTCGAGCGACTCCGTGAGGAGGGAGTGAGGAATGTTCTGCGCGAATACAAGAAGGTTGTGGTTGTTGGGTTCAACGCATTGAGCACCTCTGAACATTCGATCTTCCGTCTCCTTCAGGAGGAAGAGGGGTATGATGGCTTCGATTCTTTTGCCGATTTCTTTTGGGATGCCACAGGACCTGTCCTTGCACATGACCGCAATAGTGCCTCGACATTCGTAAAGGCAAACATAGAGACTTTCCCATGCCCGGCATGGGCACTTCCTTCACTCAGACTGAGCGATACAGATGCGCTCCCGGAAGAGATAAGGATTGCGGCAAGTCCGTCGAACTCAGCTCAGGCAAAGATAGCCGGAGTGACGCTCAAAGAGCTTCATGCGCGGTTGAAGGGCGATGAATTCCGCGACGCGAAGGTAGCGGTAGTGCTCCCTGACGAGAACCTACTTCTACCGATGCTTTACTCCCTTCCTGAAGGTATTCAGGATGTCAATCTTACGATGGGTTACCCCCTGCGGCTGACCTCTGCAGTATCTTTCGTCTCTCTGCTCCGCAGGGTAGTAGGGAGCATCCGCAAGGTAAGGGGAGAAAGGGCATACTTCGGTCGTGACCTGAGACTTTTCCTATCTCATCCCTATTGTCAAACCTGTTTCCCGGCAAAGCAGATACGCAATGTCAATGAACTGATAATTACCAAACACCGTGTGGCTGTCACTGATGCCGAGTTGCAGATAGAGGCACCGGATGTATATGATATGCTTCGCGGCTACGACCGGAAGGCCCGACCTACTGAGGCGCTCAGATGGCTCGGAGATACCCTTACCGGTGTGCGCGGCAGGTTAAAGGAGGCAGACGGTGGCCTGCTGAAGAGCCGACTGGAGATAGGTCATATCGACTCCTATCTTGACGCACTGAGGAGACTCGCCGACATCATGCACGAGAGGGGAGTGGCGATGCGTCCTCCGACGGTGTTCCGTCTTGCAGAGCGACTCATCGGAGGAGAGACTGTCAACTTTGAGGGTGAACCCCTGATAGGTCTTCAGGTGATGGGTATGCTCGAGACACGTTCGCTCGACTTTGACCATATCATCATACTTTCGGCCAATGAGCGCACCCTCCCCCGCAGGGCGAGAACCCGCAGTTTCATTGCCGACTCATTGCGTCATGCCTATGGTATGCCTCCGTCGAACTATGCTGAGGAGATATTCGCATATTATTTTTATCGGATGATAAGCCGTGCGAAGGGTGTGACGCTGGTCTACGATGCCCGCACCGGAGGCGGCCTCAGGAGTGGCGACGTATCGCGCTACATCCTACAGCTCCGACATCTTTTCGCCCCCGGCAGACTGATCGAGGAAGACTGGAAATTCATGCTGTCAGGCAGGGAAGCCACTGACCCGTCAGTCACTAAAGATGATGATATTCTCCGACGCCTCTCTCTCTTTACGATTGAGGGGAAGGAGGGTAGGAATTTCTCCGCTTCGGCACTTCAGGCTTACCGCGAATGTCAGGTGAGGTTCTTCTACGAGACCGTCCTTAAGATCAATACGGATCCGGAACCCTCTGATTTTATAGATGCAATCACGGCGGGAAATATCCTGCACGATGTGATGCGACGCGTCTATACGGGAGATACTGATGGGAAAGGGCATCTTCTTGACCCGCCATTGCATGTCTCGGCAGAATTTATTGATTCTGTCTTGGGAAATGAGGAAGAGATCCGTCGGCTCGTGAAGCAGAGTATCAACCGGAATCATTACCGCACCGGTCCGGATGGCCTTGACTCTCCTTTGTCACCCGGTTCGGAAATGGTCGCGGAGCGTATCGTGGAGCAGGTTCAGAGGGTGTTGAGGCATGACCGCTCGCTCGCTCCATTCAACCTGCTCGGCTGCGAGATAGATGATGTGATCCGCATAACGCTCCCTTCCGGCCGGATTGTGAATTTCCGTTTTGCCATAGACCGTCTTGATGAAGTGCGCAGACCCGACACCGGAAGCTGGCAGCTGAGGATAGTCGACTATAAGACGGGAAGCATAAAACTGAGCGCGGCAACCTTCGACGATGTCTTGAAGGGAGACTGGCGTGGGGAACAGGTTTTCCAGCTCTTCATATATGCGTGGCTTCTCGGCAAGTTGCCGGGATTTGAAGGGAAGACCGACATCCGCATGGAGATATATAATGTGCCTGCAATCTTCAAGGGGGAGAACTATCTGCCTAAGATCGGCACCCTTGACGAGGAGGGGGCACTGACAGGGAAGGAAGCAGAGGTCGATTCATTCAAAGATTATGCACCCCAGTTTTCCGAGGGGATGGAGAAGATGCTCGACAGCATTTTCGATGCTCCCCGTTTCGAGGCCGTGCGAGAGGAGGAGTGCGGACTCTGTGCATTCCGCGGTGTCTGCCACAGATGATGCTAAAACCTTTTGTGGCGGGAAGTGTTTTAGTGATATGGAAAAGATAGTAATCATAGGGGGTGGGTTCGCAGGACTGAATCTTGTGAAACACCTTGACAGAAAGAAATTCAAGGTAATGGTTGTTGACCGCAATAACTTCCATTGTTTTCCACCGCTGTTTTATCAGATAGCGTCGTCAAGTCTCGCCTCTGCCAACATATGTTTCCCCTTTCGCCGGGAATTTATAAAACACCCCAATGTGAGCTATCACATGGGTCACGTCAAGAATATCGATCTCACCGCCAAGAAGGTGGTGACCAGTTACGAGACTCTTGATTATGACCGCCTGATAATTGCCGCGGGCTCCACGAGCAATTATTTCGGTATGGATGAACTCTCGGAAACTACATTCGGAATCAAGACTGTGGCTCAGGCTGCGCATACCCGCGATGAGATAATCGACCGTCTCGAGAGGGGTGCCGCTTCCAAGGATCCGGAGAGGAGACGCGAGCTGTTGAGCTTCCTTGTGGTCGGCGGCGGACCTTCGGGAGTGGAGATGGCCGGTGCTCTCGGAGAGATGAAGAAATATATCCTTCCTAAGGAATATCCTGAATTGTCGCCTGATGATGTCAGGATAACCCTCGTGGAGGGTGCCGGAAAACTTCTCGGTGCCATGCGCGAGAAATCGTCAGCCAAGGCTCTTCAATACCTGAAGGACCTGATGGTTGACGTTCGTCTCAACACCACTCTAAAGGAATATAAGGACAAATACGTCACGTTTGCCGATGGCACCCGTGAATATTGGGAAACCGTTATATGGACCGCCGGTGTAAAGGGTGAACCGATGCCCGGTCTTCCTTCCGAAGTGATGGTTCGGGGTGGGCGTATACTCGTAGACGAATACAACCGTGTGAAGGGACTTGATGACGTGATGGCCGTAGGAGATATAGCCTTGATGCAGACAGACAGCACACCGAACGGGCATCCGCAGATGGCTCAGCCGGCAATCCAGCAGGCCGCCAATCTTGCCCGTAACCTCAATGAGGGTAGTTTCACTCATGGTTTCAAATATCACGACAAGGGTTCGATGGCCACGATCGGTAAGAACCGTGCAGTGGCTGACCTCCCGGGCAGTTCCTATTCAGGCATAGTCGCCTGGCTGATGTGGATGTTGATTCATCTCCTTTCAATACTCGGAATGAGGAACAAGGCCACGGTGCTGCTCAACTGGATTTGGAATTATTTCAACTATTCCACGTCACTGAGGTTGCTTCTGCGTCCGACAAAATACCCCCTGCGTCGACATTGGGGAGACTGACGCGATGCAGAGAGGAATAAATGGTAGAAAGAATAACCACTTTGCAACGAAGTGGATAAAGAATTTAAAATATTAGATTATGAATAAGATAAAAGTATTGACGGGTGTGATGATGCTGGCGTTATTGCCATTGGCCTCATGCTCGGCATTTCAGAAAGCAAAGAAAAGTGTGGATACGGCTGAAGAGGTCAGGAAGGATGCTGTGCTCCCGACTGACAGGGAAAAGATAGTTAAACCGGTTTCATCGGTCTATACCTCCGAGGAATTGGCCAAAGGTATAGTGAAGGGTGACTGGGCAATCGAGACTGTGGCCGGAAAACCGGCTGTCGGCGAGACGGCTCCTTATCTCAAGTTTGATCCGAAAGAGAAGAGGGTCTACGGTAACAACGGGTGTAATATCCTGAATGCTGATTACAAGTATAACCCTGCTGACTCCACCATCTCCTTCTCGAATTTCATGCAGACGATGATGGCGTGCGGCATGTCCGGTATAACTGATTCTGAAATCAATATGGCTCTCGCTTCAGCTCATTCATATTCCTGGAAACTGAGTGGCGATGACTATCGGATCACACTGTATGATGCCGACCGCCAGCCGGTGATGGAGCTTATGCACCAGAACTTCCAGTTCCTCAACGGAACATGGGCAGTGAAGGAGATTGCCGGTGAACCGGTGAATGTGCCCGACATGAAACTCGTGATTGATGTTGATGAGGGTAAGATCCACGGAAACACCGGTTGTAACATTCTCAACGGTCAGCTGGAGACAGATATGGACGCCGCTAACTCGATTTCCTTCCAGAAGATAGCCACAACAAGGATGGCTTGTCCCGATCAGAATTATGAGACCCGCCTTCTCGTGGCGCTTGAAGACGCCAGCAAGGCTCAGCAACTCCAGGAGGGGAGAGCGAAGTTGCTCAACAGCATGGGTGAGGTAGTGCTTCTTCTGGAGCGTACCTCCGACAAGTAAAAGATTTATGACATAGATATTTCGATGCCAAAGACAGAAGAACGTATAGACAAGTGGCTATGGTGCATGCGTGTGTTCAAGACGCGCACCATAGCCACCGACGCATGTAAGAAAGGACGCGTCATGATGGGAGGGGCGGTCATGAAACCCTCCAGGATGATTAAGCCGGGAGACATCATCGATGTCAAGAAACCGCCGATCACCTACACTTTCCGTGTGCTCCAGATACCCGGAGGTCGACTCGGTGCGAAACTCGTGCCCGAATACCTCGAGAATCTCACGCCCCCGTCGCAGTATGAACTGCTCGAGATGACAAAGATCTCAGGATTTGTTGACCGCCAGAAAGGTCTGGGACGCCCCACGAAGAGGGATGGACGTGAGATGAGCCGTTTCAAGGAGGAGAGTTATGCCGATTCCTTCTATCTCGACTGGGAGGATGACGACGACGATGAAGAATGATGCCGACTATGGGATGGCTTGGAAGATTATTTGGTCGCGATGCTGAGAAAGAGTCGTCGACAGCAACGAAAAACGAAAAAGAAGAAGTGAAGAGATTTCTTGTGGTCTGTCTTGGCAACATCGGACCGGAATATGAGGGAACCCGTCACAATGCCGGGTTCATGGTAGGCGACACCATAGCTGCGGAAGCAGGTGTGCCGTTTAAGTCATGCCGTTATGGCGACATGGCCATTGTAAAGGTGAAGAATGTGGAGTTGATGTTGCTAAAACCCTCCACGTTCATGAATCTTAGCGGGGTGGCCGTAAGGTTCTGGATGAACAAGGAGAAGTTGCCTCTCGAGAATCTCCTTGTGATAGTTGACGACCTCTCGCTGCCGTTCGGTGCTATCAGGATTCGGGAGAGAGGTTCGGATGCCGGTCACAACGGACTGAAGAATATCGCTGAGCAACTCGGCACTCAGAACTATGCCCGTCTTAAGTTCGGAGTCGGTAATGACTTTCCCCGCGGGGGGCAGATAGATTTCGTGCTCGGTAAGTTTCCGCCGGAAGAGATGAAGGAGATGCCCGAGAAATTGAAGAAAGCCGCCGAGGCGGTGAAAGCCTTCTGTCTGTCAGGCCCCGCCTTCGCCATGAATCATTTCAACAAATGATAACTGCAACTTGTTATAATATTGAATAAACTCTCACAAGCAAAAGTTTAAGGTAATTGATAAAAATAGAATTATGAAAAAATCAGCTTATCTGATGGGTGCGGCAGTAGCCATGGTGGCACTGTCTGCATGTTCCGGCAATAGTGGTAAATGTACCGGAGACAAAGAGTGTAAACTCGACAAGAAAGAACTCTATACAGGCGTGCTCCCTGCTGCCGATGCAGCCGGAATGCGTTACCAGCTCAAACTCGACTGGGATGATGATGACTGCAATAAAGGCGACTATGATCTCAGGGAGACAGTGCTCGTAGCCGACTCGACCAATGTGGCCGGTGTGAGCGACGGAAAGACCTTCGACAGCGAGGGTGATTTCACAGTCATGAAAGGCAACGGCGACAACGCCGGAAAGACATATCTGAAACTCGTGCGCGACAGCAAGGATTCAGACCCCGAGTCAAACGCAGGTCCGATGTATTTCCTTGTCGAGTCAGACTCTACACTCGTGATGGTCAACTCCGATCTTCAGGTATCAGAGACACCTGATCTCAACTATACACTGAAACTTCAGAAATAATAGACACGCGCGCTAAGAATAAAAGCGACCTGCGCTAAGCGACAAAAGAAATGCCGGACATTTGGGTGCCCGGCATTTCTTTTGTCGTTTTAAGTGGTTTATGAGTGTGTTTCATTTCAGCGTAAGCCCATCCTTGAAAGCGTTTCCGACACGCTCCCCCAGACGGATTTTACTTGAGAATTATACGTTGACCTTTCGATAAATTTGAAAAAAGGGACATTCCATTTAGTTTTAAAAGAGTATTTAGACTCATTCCGAACATCTGTGAGATTTTATACAAAGAATCTCCATCCCGAGCAATGTAATAGTCTTGCGCACCATTATACTTTTTCTTTTTTCTTTCAATATACACGATGTCGCCTATCCCAATATCATTTTCATTAGTTGTTTCATTAAATTCAAGAAGTTTCTCCTTTGGTATATCATACCTGAGAGCAACCGATGCAAGAGTCTCTCCAGGATTAAGAATTGTACATCTCACATCATTGATATCTGTAACATATTTCCGGATGGTTTCTTTAACTATTTTTTCTTCCTCTGAGTGCTCATTAGTATCTGAAACGATATCATCCATTGTTTCTAATTCTTCAATAGTTATTGTTTTGGTAATATAAGTTGTCTTCCCCTTTTTTAATTTTACTCCTCCATCCAATTGATATAGATTGTAGGCTTCAATATAACCAATCAAAGCCTTGGCATAAGTTGGAGAAGATGCGTAACCGGCATTTTGTAGGCCATTTGCCCATCCCCTGTAATCATATATACTTTTATCGAATAATTTACGATAGCGAGGACTTGATATAAGTACTTTTGCATGATCGATAAACGATTCATTAGCGGAAGAGTAAACTCGAAATTTGCTTAACCCTTCTTCATCGTCTTTTGAATAAAAAATGTTGCCGGACCATCCTTTATGTGCTTTTATACCAAAATGATTATTTGCTTTAGTTGCCAATACACTTTTTCCAGCACCTGATTCCAGGATGCCTTGAGCTAATGTAATGGATGCCGGTATTCCATATTCGTATTCATGGCGTAATGCAATATCACGGTAACAATCAATATAGCTTAATATATCAGTTTGCGATTGGGCTAAAAGACTAAAATAAAAAACTGAAAACAATGAAAGAACGATTATTCGACTGAATTCAGGAAAGGAAACATTTTTATTAGTTACGTTATCTATCATAAATTAAGTCTCCAGGGGTTGAGTGGAGTAATTGTTTCATTACGATATATACACATAAAAATACACTCGCTACTACAAACCCTATAGCCAATCCTGTTATTGGATTCCAGAGGCATAGATAATCATAATTGTGCTGACGACTTGGTAGAACCATTTGAGTTATCCATACTAACATAAGGGAAAGAAACAAAGCGATAAAAACAATCAAGAGAATTATTATAGTATAAACCATTATAAGACTATTGTTGGAGATACCAAAAGCCTTAAACGTGCCAAGATTACGCTTTACTTTCTGGAAATAGTTATGCAGCATATTTATTATAAATATGATAATACTTATGATTGAGAAAGTAATTAATCCGGCTGTCAAGACTGCAGCTAAACCACTTACTGCCCAAAAGTTCTTCTTTGAATTTACTTGAGTCATTTCAATCTGGATACCGGCACTTTGTTTCACAAAATTCTCAAAGGCACTTATTGAATCCAAAGTTGTGAAATGGACTGAAAAAACGTTATCCCGTGATGTGTAACCATCTATTTCTACTGTATCATAGTTATAAATCCGGTCTATTCCCTTCTTTTCAAGTTTCGTTTCCAGTTCCTGTTCAATACTATTGATAGTATGAAGAAGAGTACCTGGCTTTAAATAGATTCGAAAGATTGATCCGGTCTTCCACGGACGCAACTTATTTAGAATCTGTGGTTGGACTAAAACCTCTTCAATATACTCTGCATAATTGGGAGACAATAAAGATTTCACAGAGCTACGATTAAATGGAGTCGATTCTTCGGGGACAAAATAGAATAATTCACGCGCATAATTCTCATGATTCAAATCAATAGGGCAGTCATTCCCGGCCTTAATTCTTACTTCATTGAGGTATTTGGATGCGATAGCTTCCTTGTTCATAGGAAGTCGCTTTACAACTGCAAGCAGGGGAAGAGGGGCTCTGGAGTATACGCCATCTTCAAGCATTTTAATACCTAAAGTATCAGCATATGTGGATTTAGAATGATAGTCCACAAAGGATGGCCAATCCTGTTCATCATATCCGAGACGAATCAATGCATCTTCAGTTAAGACGATACCCAATGATGATTTTGAAATACTATCAGGTGAAACCGAACAATTATTGACCACATTTTCTTCGCTCAATACAGCAGAGATGAGGTCACTTGATAAAGTTTCGTAGAAAAGGGTACTGAGAATATGAGAGCGCCCTTTCCGGTCTACAAGATTTATAGAAGAATTGACTTCAGATTGTATACCATTGTAACCATATCGACCTTGAACTGAGTCATTCTCAAGATCCTGTTTCAAGGTTCTGATTGTTTCAAGGTCACCACGGCTAAGATCAATATTTACCCAATTTGTAAATGGATCATTCATTTTATCGGCAAGATAGTTGGTACTTGCGACAGAAAAAGATATGGCGAAAAACATAATAGTCAATACAAGAGTGAGTAGCCATAGATTTACAGCATACCGTCCCAATACGACTCTGCTCTCCCTCTTCATGAGGAGGCCTTGATGTTCATTCAACAGCATCATGATTATTTCTCCCTTAGAAAATCCTCAAAGTTAACCCTCGGTAGATCAACTCCTGAACCGATCCAATGTGAGCGGTCTTCACTTGGAGTAAAGATACATTCATCATCAATTACACCATATATCTTATTATCGTATGCCAGATCGTTAACTTCAGTAGCCGGTATTTCCTTCCTGATTTTTACTATAATATCTGCATATGTTGTGGCAAGGTGCATATCGTGCGTTACAATAATTGATGATGCATGACGATTCTCATCATTCCTTTCGGCAAGAACATCCATTAATTTCAGAGCATTTACAGAATCCAGATTACCTGTGGGTTCATCTCCAAAGATCACGGAATAATCCGGTAGGATAGCGCGTGCAAAAGCGAGTCTCTGCTGTTGTCCTCCGGAGAGTTCTTGAGTCATTCTGGTCTCGCTAATATGGCCTAATCCCAATTTTTGCAGAAGAGAATGTGTCTTATAAAAACATTCTTTTTTCGTAAAGCCTTGAAGCATTCTTGTATAGGCGACGTTTTCATAAGCCGTGAAGTTTCGCATTAGATTTGTACTTTGGAATATGAAACTATAGTTATAAAGCCTGAAGCGAGAAAGAGCTGAATCAGGCATTTCCCAAAGTTTTTGAAGATCGACAGGATTATCATCTTTATCGTAAAAAATGAATCTTGTAGACTTGTCGGGAACTATGGTATTATTCATCATTCCAAGAGTCTCCAAGATTGTACTTTTCCCGATTCCTGATTCTCCTACAATAAAAATACGTTTACCTCGCTCAATTTTGAGCGAGGTAATTTTTAGAACGACCTTTGACTTCTCCTCTTTAAAGGGACGGTCATAAGAACATTTAAGATTTTCTATATCGAAAAGCAGGCTCATGGTTTATCTTTCTTATTATGGAAGATCTTCTATTGGAATCCAGTAATAATAATTCTGCCCCATCTTAACACGGTACGTATACCCGTCATTATGAATAGATTGTAGTTTCTCGTAATTATCACTGAATTTCTTGAGCATTTTACTATATTCCAATAAAGGTACGGTTCTTGGATCCTGGATATCTTTTAGTTTACGACGGTTGGTCATCTCCGTATGTACATCCAATCCATAAATAAGCTCCTGAAGTTGGTCGGGATCCATGGCATCGATACCCTTATCATCGTTTTGTCCGAGATGAGCCTTGACGATAGCTTTCATGGCATTTACATAGGGTTTACGGTCGTCAGACATCTCCTTTGCAGCTTCATAGGCCGGTTTAAGATCATCCAGAAGTTTTCTTAATTCGTCATCTGAAAGATACATGACATAATGCCAATATGGATTACCATTAAGATCCTTCTTATGAGTGTATCCGTCGAAGGCTGAAATTGCCTTAACCTTTCTCCATTTCTGATAGCCGGATTTCCCAAGATATCGCTCAAGGAATTCCGGATCAAACTGAATGTTTCCAAGAGACTCCTCGAAATGATCAGTCCAATTTGCGGTTGTCTCCGCAAATTTATTGATGCCGTTATTAAGATATTTTGTGACTTCAGATTCAGTTAGAGGAGTACCCAATTCCTTGCCATATCGTATCTGCGCAAAGAGAACACTCTTATTACGGTTATCGGCGTGTTTTTTAGAATAGAAGTTATACCCGTCACCCTGTTGACGCTGCTTAAAATCTTCACGGTCCCCAATTGCTGCATATTGTCCACTTACATTTGAATAAATAATGTCTCGCATCTGGTCATTGAATCTTACCCAGGATCCCGATTGATTTCTTTTCACCTGAATGGACATCACCTGAACGTTATTGTCCATTAACTGAGTTTTTGTTTCTGTACTTTCAATTTTAGAATCATTTTCAGGAGCACCACGACTTCCAACTACAATAATAAGATTATTCTGATCCTTATTGAAGCCCATAAGGTTTGGATTCGATGCTTTCTGAAGTGCTTCCCCAAGAGCGACATCACGTATTTTGTCGTTGATTTTATCATTGGCATTCTGAATATCGAATTTGGAGAGTAAAAGTTGATCGTCAGGGGAAGTGAGAGGCACTACCTCAATTCCGGTTTCTCCTTTGGATATATTGCGATATAGCACTGCTCCAACTTTTACTTTAAGACCCTGATTACTGAAACTCAGACATTGTTGTATCGCTTTCTTTATTGCCGGGAAAATTGCTTGCATTTCAGTTGTAGCTTCTGCAACAATAATGATATTCATTTGGCCCCGCATCTGCCTCATCCGGTCTACATCATTCGTAACACTCCTACTCCCCGAGTCATAATTCGCTTTCCCATGACTATCTGAGAAAGAGGTGCAATGAATCCAGTCTGCATCTTCCTGAACTTTTTCCACTATCGGAAAACGTAATTGTTCGGGAGCCATACGGTACATGTTCCAACGCTCCTTGTCACCGTTACTCTTTCCGAATTCCCAACTTGTTACTTTGTTCCCCGCCGTCAGTTGTTGATCCCCATAAACACCTACGCTTTGACCTTTATGGTGATCACCGTATTGAACATCCCAGTTAGGTTCGAGACATGCCCTCTGATCCCATCTGGAAAACGCATTATCATCGACCCAACCATATAGATTATTCCCAAAAATGGTAGGGTTTCTGCAAAGTAGGACACGACTTCCGTCAGGAGTCTCTTTCATTATGAAGTAAAAGTTCATGTCCATTAACAAATCTTTGGCTTCTTGCATTGATGTAGGGGATTCATAATATTTCCCCTTAAATTCTTTCCCGGCCATTCGATTGATGTTAATAGCGATAAGAGCCTTATATTGCACACCTCTATCGTCGGTAGGGCATTTATCCCATAACAATAGATTCTCCATTGGTATCCATCCAAAAGGCTTGGCATATGAAGGAATAGTTGGGAAATGTTCAATCTTTGGATCCTCATACACTAAAGCGGCATCACCTTTCACTTCAGCAATAATCACCGGCTGTCCAAATGCGAGTGATCCCGATAATTTTGAAGTCATCTGGGCGTCAGCATATAGAGTGTTACGGTTTCTGTCACTATATACTTTCCAGAATTCTTTTACTGTTGACTTAGTTCCCCACTTGCTTCCGGGTTGGAATTCTTTAATTAGATCTGATCTTTTATAAGTTCCGTGTGCCGGTTTTAGAATTGAAGGTTTTCCGACCTTAACTTCTTTGGGGAGGGTTGGAACGGACTGTGCCTCAGCCATGAGTAACCCTAACAAGCAACTAATCAGTACTGTAATAAGTTTTCTCATTTCACTAAATCGTAATTTCAATCTTGTACTCGAGGAATTACTATGGTATTTATATCATCAAGGTTCATTATACCGAAAGGAGACTCTCTGTTGAGAGTACCTTTAGAAGGGGGACAACGGAATATTACATTAAACTGCATCTTATTCTTATCAATATACTTTTTTGCATCGATATTGAAGTAGATAGCTGCCAAGATGGTTTCATTATTGCCCGCATCCCAGAATGATTTTCCAACATGAAAATCAAATTCTATGTTGTCATGGATTACATTATCGTTTTCATCCACGAAATCATTTTCTTGAAGAATCTTCATGATGTTGTCGCGATCAACATCAGGAGTGACAGAATAAGCCATTGATTGACGAAGAGCATATAGTAATTCCGATTCAAAATCATCAGGATTATCACCAGCCCCGGTATTTAGCTTTACAACTATAGGTTCAGGCTGATGTGAAAGATAGAAAATAGCTGGACTCTCCTCCGCAATTATATGGTTATGGTGATCCACTATTGCCTCAATGAGACCTTTTTGGCTCATTAAATTATCCGGCGCTATATATATGAACCGGAATTTTTGGGATTCCATTGTGGCCGTCGGTGTCTCAGGATTCTCATTATATTGGGCTGCCATAGGGACGGCAACCAATAGCATAAGTGTGAGTAAATAAAAGTTTAAGAATCTCATTATAGTCAGTGATTTTTTAATTTAATAGTCATAGTCTTCATCATCAGTATCGATGACATCTTTTTTTTCTCCAATAGGACGAAGTTCGATTACTGATACAAGGTTCATGTCATTATATTCCAAGTGTGTTATTTCCACTTCATTCCATATACCATTTTCAATTAGAATAAGAGCATCCGGAAGCATTTGCACCTTCATTTCGCTGTCAATTACGTTCACTTTTACTCCTTGAGCGACATTCTTATTTGTACCTGATCTGAGGCTTTCGTCGAGATTATTAATCATTTTTGCAAGATCCTCCGGCAAGATTTTTGATACAGGTTCCGGAGGTCTTACAAAATCCATAACATGGTTTATGCGTTCAATAATAGTGTCAGGCCAGAGAACTTCCATTTTGACATCATACCCTTCATCAAAAGGTTGAATATTTCTGAATTTACCATCATTGTTTTTATCTATAATGCTGTCTCCGATCATTAGGAAGAAAGTTACATTTCCACCATCAACGCTATCTGCAGATACACTGAGATTGAATGAACTAGTCTCCTCATCAAACTCAGGTGAGTTAATTGTAAGGACTGGTTCACTTATCTTGGGGTGATTGCTCTGTCTACAACCGGAGAGAATTGAACAAGAGAATAAGACAGATAAAGTCACAAGTATGACATAGGTTATTATTTTCATTTCTTCAGTTTTTTGAATTATATTAGGGTTATTCTGCAACTGATTAAAGTAGAAGCCTCAGAGCGACAATGTTAATCGTCGGCAGATTCCACTCTTGCACTTACATAAATTCGAGTGGCAATACCGTCGCCTTCGACCTTCGTTACTTTAACTCCAGAATATGAACGGAGTTTAACACCGTTTCTAAAATTCTGATAATTTGTTGTCTGGTTATTATTGACCACAACGACACAATTCTCAGGGACCTTAGATGAGGATTTTCCTGAAACGACTATACTCTTCACCTCATTTATAAATTGTTCTTTTGCAATTTGAAGTTTGCGAGCTTGTTCTGCTTTTTGCTCTTCTTCAGCCTTACGTGCAGCTTCGGCTTTCTGTCGATCACGTTCTTCCTTCTCTGCGATTTTCCGAAGACGCTCTTCTTCTTTCTGACGTTGAATGAGTCTTCTTTCCTCTTCTTTTTTTCGTTTAAGCTCCTCCTGGCGAGTTTGTTCCGCTTTTCGCTCTTCTTCGGCCTTTCGTGCAGCTTCGGCTTTTTGTCGATCACGTTCTTCCTTCTCTGCTATTTTGCGAAGACGCTCCTCTTCTTTCTGATGTTCCCGAAGTTTCTTCTCTTCTTCTTTCTCGAGTTTAAGTTCCTCATTACGACTATTTGTCGCAACTCGATTCGGAGTAACTTCAGACTTCACTTCATCTACTTTCTTTTCTATTATAATTTCCTTGTTTATGGAATCGACCATTTGATTGCTATTCGAGGCTGCTATTCCCTGGAGGTCGTTTATCTGATTTTCAATTGTATCACATATAGCCTCGTCCGTTATTGTCATCTCCTTCTCAGTTGTTCTTGAACTCTTATCCGACAACCCTTTTTTGATTACTCCAGTGAGAACAAATCCAACGGGAATACAAAGGATAAGAATCGAGGAGACAATCCACCAGTTAGTTCTACGTTTCATTCAATGTAGTTTTTTAGAATTTAAAAATCAAACTGATATTTGTCCTTAGTGCATTATGTTTTAGGGACCCCACTTTATACATCAGGTTTGCTGAATCGACACCGATATTGAGAGTCTCTCCGTCAACCACTCCTCCTTCATTTAATTTATAACTAAAGAGAGAATTGGTTTGGTCTGCCACTATACTTTCTCCTCCAATTTGGTATTGGAGCCCGGCATCTAAAGCAATAGATTTGCTTAGATTAAATCGAGCTCCCAAGCCAATTATTCCATCAATACTATTTTTTAGTGTCAGTCCATTACTGCTCGCTTGAAGAGAGTTGACTTGATGTACTCCGAAATTATTGATATAGCGGTCGATTATTAAATCTTGATATGTCGGGTATATTCCCGAGACATAGAATTCATTGTTTTCTATCGTTGTCTCATTTTTCAGATGATGAGTCAGTTTGATACCTAAGTCAGAATAGATGGAAAAAATAGAATTGATTTCATATTCAAAGTCAGCATAGAGAGGAATCATAAGATCTGTGATTTTCATATTCTGCCTCAGGGAAAAATCACCATTCTTACATTCATATATGCGATCGTATATATTTCCATCAATATCCTGATTCGAGTTCTTAATAATCAGATCATTTCCGGTGGGCACCATTGATATGCCAAGATTATTAAGTGATATGCCGACACCTGCAAAAATACCAATACGGAAGTGACTTGTGGTCGGGAAGACATATCCAAAATCTATCCCTAAAGAATTCTCATTATTTTTATTTACTTCGACCTCAGTTGAGTTTCCAAGTTTATAAAAGTTTGTGACTCCAATTCCTCCATTGATACGAATACGCCAGGAGTTCTCTCGATACGTTGCAAATACCTTTCGGTCACATTGATCTTTCATTTCTTTTTCTTTTACCCGGGCACCACGGTAAAAGATCCTGTCTGAAGGTCGAAGTATCTTCTGTCCAAGCTGAAAGTTGATATATTTCCCGTTTATATCAAGATTCTTGTCGCGTTTGTCGGTTTGTACCAGAACACGATAATCAGAGGGGAATTCCGGTTTGACACCGTTTGATGTCAGTTCTCTTATTTGACATACTCCGGTCTGAGGGTCATACACGAGAGTCATCGTCATATTATAATCCCTCCCGAAGAAATCAAATGAGTCGAAAAAAGTATTGCATGGACTCAAAAGAGATATACGCTTGAGGAAAGAAAGCGACATGAGTAGCTTTCCGTCCTTTTCAACGATTGGCTCATCTTTCTTTACGTCGCGGATATTTACAGTCACCATGTCTGCATTACCAAGCAACTCGGCGTATTTATTTACGGATAATGCAGGATCATAGTTCAATCCCATCAGATCATTACATATTTTTGTTTCAGTGTCTTCGAAGAGATCAAGGAATTGTGCTTTGTCACGATGGTCTCTCATTTGTGAAGCCGAGGAATATGTCTTTATGACTTCATAGGCCTTCCGGTTGAAGTCTCGCTGCTCTTGAGGTGAAACCTGAGCCGCGATTGATGTTGCCAACAGAGAGGCAACAAAGAGAATTATTATTTTTTTCATAAGATTACCTTCTGTCGTTATTTTACTATAACTTTCATTCTTGCGGTTTCCTCACCAACCTTGCATTTAATCAGATATAATCCGGAAGCGAGCTCCTCAAGATGTATATCTTCATTAAAAATTGTTCTTGGTGGGAATATTATGCTGCGAACAAGCATGCCATCGGAAGAATAAATTTTGATCTCTGCACCTGTCGGAGAAGGCAAGACTGCAACCATTCTTCCATCAATGATCTTTAGACTCCTTTCTGAATTTGTTGAGAACAAGGATGGAATATCGATTAGGTCTTGGTATTCATTTCTTGCCTTGAGACTTGTCACAATCTCATTGTCAATCTTCCATTGTGTATATACCCACTTCTCAACATCTGCTGAATAGAATTCTGATTGTCCATACTGATAGTATCTGACAGTGTCATTGTTGACGCAATTGCTCATTTCACCGGAAGTAGACCCGAAAATGAATTCCATGTCATTTCTATTCTGATAACTGATATCATCGAAAGACGCAATCATTATCCGGGATAGAGTTCCCCTGTCACCTTCCTTCTTCGAAAGGGAAGAAGGGTACACCGGTGCAGGCATAAGCTTAATATTCCCGCTATATTTCAATTGCTCAGGGGCTCCTATATATGTAGCATTAACTGTGATAGTGTGAGCTACCGGTTCATTTGGAACTATTGTCTCTTCCGGGTTATAGGCTTCCGAGTCTATTTTCCAGTCAACAGTCCATTCATCATCCAACCAAATTTCATCTTTACTGTTAGTCCCGTCAAGGGCAACGAAATCAGAAGAACCTATTGTCGCCTTAATAATTCCATTATCCAACACTGCAACTGAATTATTGGTTTCATCTTTCAAGACGATCCTAATAGATTTATCATCTAAAGATTCAGTTGGAAGTGTCGGTAATCCTTTCTGCACAACTGATATAGAATCTTTCTTTATGTCATTCTCGTTCAAAGATAGATCAGAGATATGTGAAAGATAGTATTCAATTGAGATGGGTCTTGAACTATCATTAAAACGAATGGCTTTAACTGTAACATCAACAGAAGAAATCGGCTCACCGTCGATAATATCATTTTTGTATGATTCAAATGGTGAGAAAGAGAAATACTCATTAATTCCGTCGTCAGAAGAAATTGACCATGGAATATTGGAATTAATCCTTAGCTTGTTTACATTAAATTCATCGGTAGAAGATCCTACTTCAAATTCAAGCTTCGATTCATCATTTTCAATCTTGAAGTAAGCTTGTCCTCTTTGGATAATGAAGATTTCTTGTGAAGCATCTGTCCCTTCCAATTTAAATAATATGGAAGCTGTTCTTGCGAGCATGGAATCATTCCGGTCAGCAACAAGGGTTATTTTGGAATCGGAAGAACTTACATAACCATCTGTTGAATTATTGTCAGAATCTGCTTTCAGGTGTAACCATTCTTGAGATGATATAGCAGACCAAAGTGCTTTATCCTTTCCTCCATTTGTTTCGATGAAGAACGATATGGACGAAATTCCATCCTTGCCATTAGGCATAGGATAATAATTTCCATATTTTGAAATATTATCGTTCTTAACTGATATTGAATTTCCCAATCCATTTTGAGTAATTTCTACCTTACATGGTTCGTCAATACCAATTCCAGTTATAAGTATTGAAGCAGTTCTTTGCTCTGCCCCGGAATATTTCTCTGCAGTTACAATTACTTTTCCATCATATGACCCGCTTGTAGCTGAAAGAGAAATCCAATTTTCTGTACACTGCACGGACCAGTCAACGTTGCCGGATATGTCTATATCCTTTGAACCACCTGTATTATCGAAAGAAAGTTTCGAAGGCGCTACCATGAGCTGGAGTTGGTCACCAAGTTGAGTTACACTTACTTCACTTGGATTCTCAATCCCGGTTCCATGTATCAGAATAGTTGAGGTTCTTGGAGAGTCTCCATCATAAGGGGAGGCTGTTACAGTGATTATTCCATTGTCGATTCCATCGTAGAGTGAGAGTACTAACCAATCTTCAGAACATTGAGCTTTCCACTCAACGTTACCTGCAATGTCCAAATCAAGACATCCTCCATTCTTCTGGAATGTTAGACGTGAAGGTGTCACTTCAAGTTGTAACTGATCTCCAAGCTGAGTTATTTTAACATCCCGAGACATATCGCTTCCATATACGGTTACTATAGCTGTTCTCGGAGCATTTCCATCATACGCGGAAGCAGTGGCAGTAATCTTGTCGTTGTAGGAACCTTCAGATGATGATAGT
>CAZMHE010000020.1:0-23419 GCA_964566015.1 uncultured Sangeribacter sp.
CTGCTTGAGGCTGATGCCGGGGGAGGAGGATGAGGTCATCACGGCTTTTCCGGATGACGCGCCGCCATAGACCATATTGATTGCGGCCACTTCAGATTCGGCCTGAAGCACCACCATGCCGGTAGTGTTCCAGGGCTCCAGAAGCTCGAGTGTCTCGAGCACTTCAGACTGAGGGGTGATGGGATAGCCGAAATAGCCGTCGCAACCGTAGCGGATTGCGGCATGTGCTATCGCCTCGTTCCCTTTCATGAGTCTTACCTCTTCTTTCATATTATAGGTTGTGGGAGTGGATTGGTGTTAGGGAATGATTAAGCCGGAGCGGCAGGTTCAGTCAACTTTGACCCTGTATACTTCTATGCAGGCGTCAGGGCAGACCCAGGCGCAGGAACAGCATCCCGTGCAATTGTCGGGATTAGCCATGAAAGCATAGTGATATCCACGGTCGTTTACCTCGAGGGGCTGCAGCGAGAGGGTGTCGGTGGGACACGCCACCACGCAGAGGTTGCAACCTTTGCATTTCTCGACGTTGACTGTTATGGCTCCTTTTACTTTTGCCATGTCATGTAGGGGATTTGAAATTTAAGTTTCGCAAGCTCAACTTAAAGGTTAGGAGGTTATTAGTTTATTAGGTTATTAATTTAAAATTCTACTTTGTAAATTATAAAGAATTATTTTAACCTCATAACCAGCGAAGCGTTAACCTTATAACCTCCAACTTTCGCTTGCGAAAGTTGGTTTGTGATGATTAATTCACAAAAGTAATTAAAAACTTTATTAATTCAAAAATTATAGAAAATAAATTAGTCCTGTCAGCCGCGACCCGACTGACAGGACTAAACTTTACTTGCAGAACCGCGACTATTCAGTCCGGTTGCGTGTGATCATTTACTTGATGATGACCTTCTCGCTCTTGCCGTTGACACAGCGGATATAGACTCCGGCCGCGGGATTCTCCACGCGGATACCCTGGAGGTTGTAGTAGATCGCTTCACCGTTCACCGGAGCGGACACCTCTGAGATGCCCGATGCCTCGGTGTAGTTACCCTCTGCGTCGGAGAGGCTGAGGGCGTTGACACGCACCTCGCCGTTGATGGCTGTGGGCACGATCTTCACGAAGCGTGTGGTGGGAGCGAGCTTGATGACCCTGCGGAAGGGGAGATCACCCTGATGGAGCACACGGATTGTTCGCCATGTCGGATCGATGTCGGCATTGCGTGTCTCCTGGATCTTGAGGGTCACTGTTGTGCCTTCAGTAGCCTCCACATCGATATACATGCTCTGAGCCTGCTCGTTGAAGTAGGCCATCACCTTGTCGTTCTTGGAAGCTGAGCGGAAGATTACACAATCGCTTGTCACCTCGCCACCCGTGTCGCCTGTGCCGGTCTGACACCAGTGGGGATAGTCGTTCTGCTGTGTCTGAACGAGTCCGCCGACAGTCTCGAAGGGAGCTGTCACGTCGAAGGGCTTGAAGTCGAGGGGAAGCACTTTGGCTGCCTTGCCCCAGTGTGTCTCGCCATCCTCCTTGGCACGCGGATAGTCGCCGGTGTTGAGGCGAACCTCACCCATGAACGACTTGGTGCCGTCAACATTGGTAAGTGCACCCTCGGGGATAGATATGGTGTAAGTGGAGTTGGCGTCGAGAGCCTCGTAGGCGATGCTCAGCTTGGAGCCGGAAGCACCGACTGTGATGTTCTCCCAGGCATGTTTGCCGCTTACGGTGACATTGCCTGAAAATTTGATCTCCTGATTGAATGTGAGTGTCAGGGAGCCGTCGGTGTATGTGATGTCATTGTTGAGGTCGCCTGCTGTCAGCTCGAGGGGTGTCTCACCCTGTGAGGGGATGTAACGCTCCACGATGATGTCGTTGACGTCAACTTTCTTGCCGTTGGATTCGAGGCGGAACTGCACCTCACCCGAGTTGGTGTAGGTCTCGGTGAACTTGAAGATACGCTTCTTGGCGGCAAGCACGAGGTCGGATACTGTCTCCTGACCGCCGGCGATGGTGACGAGTTTCACCGTCTGCTGCGAAGTGGAGGGATTGCCGAGGTAATATGTCACCACGCAGGGACCCTGCACCACGGGGGTTGTGACATATTCGGAACCGTTGATGAACTGGATGCAGTTGGCTGTTGCGCCGCGGTCTTCCTCGGAAGCCGGGCCATAATCTTTTGTGAGATCGGCTGAATAGCATCCGGGCATCGCCACTACGCGAGATGCGGTCTCCCCTACTCCGATCACCATGCCGTTGAAGCTCTTCGAACTGTTTGTAGAGCCCTTCTTGTAGATGTCGGTGTTGCCGGTGAGGTTGCCGTAGGCTGCGGCATATTCCTCGGGAGCGGTGGTGAAGTCTGAATAGAAGAGCACGCCGCCGGCAGTGGTTGAGAAGCTCCAGAGAGTTCCCTCGGTTGTGCCGATGTCGTTGCGTGAGATCACGCGCCACCAGTAGGTCTTGCCGGTCTCGAGGCCTGAAGTCACGTATTCTTTCTTGGTGAGGCCGGTTGCCACTTCAGCGAGGGCGTCGGCAGATTCGCCGAGCATCACGGTGTAGGTGACGTTGCCGCCGTAAGCCTTCACATTGTCTTCCCATGTGAGGGTAAGGCCTGCTGCGATGCCCTCACGCGCGCCGTCGGCGGGGAAAGGATTAGTGGCAGCGAAGGGAGCCGTCGGGTCATTGATTGTCTCAGTTGCAAGCACGTCGGAATAGTCTGAGAAGAGACCGTTGCCGTCAGCAGCGCGGAGACGCACCCAGTAAGCCGTGGATGGGGTGAGACCGCTGACGGTGGCTGATGTAGCGCCTGCGGGAGCTGTGGCACCCTCGGTGAAGTTCTTGCCGTCTGTCGAAACCTCGATTGAGAAGGGGGCTGTGGTGTTGCCGTTGAGTTCCCATGAGATGGTGAGAGATTCCTTCTGCTGGCCGCTTACGGCTGCCTTTATAGGTTTCTTGATGTAGGGATAAGCCTCCGTGATGGAGTTGGCGTAGACCTCGATCCATGCATATCCGGTAGCCGGGTCGATGGCGGCTGCGTCAGCGGGATCATTGGGGTTGAGGCCGTTTGCTGTCTCCCATGCGTCCGGGATTGCGTCGCCGTCGGTGTCAAGGGGTTTCACACCGCCTGAGAGTACACCTGTGCCCTTGTGGGGGAGCTGTGCCTCGGAGGTGATACCGTTCTTTGTGCCGTTTGCGCCGTTGGAATTGAGCTCGTCGATGAGATACTGGTCAACCTCGTCGCGCACGGGGAGCACCGGGCCTACATTGGCGCGGATCCAGTCGAGAGCCTCGGCCGCTGTCATCTTGCCCACGATTTCCGGGATAGACTGGATGGCTTCGGAAGCTGTGGTGTTGTATTCGGCGATATTATTGTTGAGGGCTTCAAGCGAGGGGAATAATGTGGAATATGGAGCAGTGCCATCCTGCGCACCCCTCATCTCTTCCTCGGTCATGAGATGGCCGTTGATTTCCCCGTTCTTGTCGGAGTCATAGTAGTTGCCCGCGCCATAATAGCGGAAGCTCTGGATGCCGCGTACGAAAGGATCGGTTGAGCTGTTCCAGGGGCCTTTTATGAAATAGTTGTTTTCGATGTCGGCCCATGAATCACCCTCGGAGTCGCTCATGATGTAGCAGCCACCGTTGCCCCAGTTGTAGACAACATTGTTGACATACTGGTTGAGACCTTTCACTTTCGGGTTGCGGGTCTTGTTCTCGATATAGAGGTTTCGGTAGAGGGTGACGCCACCGATGGTCTGGATAAGGCCACCGCAGGAGTGAGACTGAAGACCCTGACCGATGATTGAGTTCTGGATAGTGATGTTGGCCGGACGCGAGTTCTTGTTGTCCCAGCTTACAGAGAAGTTTTCATCGCGACCCCAGAGCACCGAGAGGTGGTCGAAGATCATGTCGGTGCCGTTGGCGACACCGCAGGCATCGGCACCGCTTGTGCCGTTGATGCCCATGCGGAAGCGCATGTGGCGCACGATGAGGTTGCTTGCTCCTGAGAAGGAGATACGGTCGCCATAGATCTGCACACCCTCACCGGGGGCAGTCTGGCCGAGGATAGTGTTGTTTCCCTTGAAGACAAGGGCTGATTTGAGGCGTATCACACCTGAGACGTCGAAGACGATGATACGGCCCGACTGGCTGACGGCGTCACGGAAGGAGCCTGTGCCCGAGTCGTCAAGATTAGTGACGTGATAGATCTTTCCTCCGCGTCCGCCTGTAGTGTAACGACCGAACCCCTCTGCACCCGGGAAGGCGAGAAGCTGTGTATCGGCCGCCGAGACTCCCGCTGCAAGAGCGAGAGAGCAGGCACTTAACGCGAGTCTCTTTAATGAATTCATGGTTGTTGGAATATATTATGGAATTATAGAAAAAAGGCGCGATATACTCCTCACCCCCTTTTGGGCAGGGAAGAAGGATATATCGCGTCTTATAGAGTCAGTGAAGATTACTTACGGATGTACTTCTTGCCATTCTTGATAACGAGACCCTTATAGTTCTCGTCAACCTGAACGCCGAGCATGTTGTAGGCTTTGCCTTCAACGGCTGCTGCCTGAATACCCTCTACGGATGCACCGGCCTTCTCACCCTCGATGCGCACGTACATGAGGTTGAGCTGAGAGTTGTTGGCACCTACACGGAAAGCCACACTTTTCCCTGTAGCATCCATAGAGTATGTCTCAAGCTTGTAGTAGCGCTTGTCGGCAGGATCTGCCTGAGAGAGGATAACTGTTTCCTGAGCCTCGCCGTCGACAACGGGAGTTACGGCTACTTCAAGAAGGTTGTCAGTATTAGCTGTGCCACCGAGATTTGCTGAGGCCCATACGGTTATCTTTACATTGCCGGTGACAGCGGGATACTGGAAATAGGTGTCTCCGCGTGATACAATACCCTGAGTGCCGAGGCGTGTGAACTGAACACCGTTCTTGCAGGGAATCCAGTCAGCCTCTACCGCTGCATTGTAGTTTGCGTCTTTCCATGCATCTTCAGAACCCCAACCGGGCATGAAGATAGTGCGTGTCACACCCTTCTCACCCCATGAAAGGAAGGGGTAGTTCCAGTTTTCTTCGGGCATCACCTCAATTTCCTGGCTGTCATCAGTCACAACGACATCAGCGTTGAGCTTGTAGATCATTCCGTCGAGCATCGAGATGCCGAGGCCGAGATCAAGCACACCCTTCTCCTCACCTTCCGGTGTGTTGAGGATTTTGAGTCCGATTGTGTTTGGCATAGCAATACCATACTTGTCTACAAGATCATAGTTGCCGGGAGCATAAAAATCATTACCCTCCTCCTGAATCATACCGAGGAAGGGGAAGTTGGTGTATTCGGGGCCGAAGCCGTAGTCGAATACCTCTGCGTTTGCAGTCATGGCGGTTGCGATGGCTGCTGCAAAAAGTAGAGATTTGTTCATAAATCTTTGGTTAATATTAAGTATTAGAGTAAGTTATTTGATTTATTATCATCCTTCGGCGGAGGTTTCAATACCTCCGCCGAAGGGATGTTTCCTGATTATAATTACTCACCGAGACCGGAATATCCGGGGTAGCCGGGGAGCTGTGTGAGTCGTGGATTATCAACGAGAGGATGACCTGATGCTTGATTAGCAAACGGACTGAGTTCGGTTTTATTATGCTCATAACCAAAATAAAGGCCGAAAGGACCATCTATCCAGTCGGGATATTTATCCTTGTTCTCAGCGAATCCGGTCGGTTTCTGGGCGATTGTGTTGCCGAGAAGCATCTGGTTGTTCTCACCACCCATCTTGAAGCCACCGGCGATACGGGCATTCTTGTTGTAGGTATTGTCCCAGGCCATGAACATGTTGGTGACATACCATGAGGCTGAGCCGTCTTTACCGTGGGCGGCTGCAATCTTCTGGAGCTGTTCGTTGAAAGCATCGCGGTTGGCGCCTGAAGGGATGCTCTTGATATCGACAACCGCTACCTCTGCGGGATCGGTGAGGTCGATGTAGTCGAGTGTGAGGAAAGTAGTGCCGTATTTGTTCTCGTCTTTCGTAAACTTATAGAGACGGTATACGGGGATATTGGCATACTGACCTTCACGCTTGGAGAGCTCCTTGATGGCCTGCTGTGCTTTCCTGACCTCACGGTCGAGAAGGTTCATGCGCACGAGGTCGGTGCGGAGAAGGAATTCGTCTGAAAGCTCCCACATACGCTCCTGAAGGATAGCATCCTGGAAATCGTCATAACCGGCGGGGATAGGCATCGACCCGATTCCGGCGCGGTCACGCACCTGCTGGAGAGCCTGGCGTGCTTCGGATGTCGGACCGTTGTTGAGGTAGTTCTGGGTCTCGGCATACATGAGGAGCACGTCGGAATAGCGGAGCATGGGGATGTTGACGTTGCGCTTGGCGGCGGCGTTGGGCTCAACCTGCCACTGGATGCGGTATTTACCTGATCCTACGGAAGAGAAGGTAGTTCCCGCATTGGCCACTTCGGCATCCGTAGTGGCGCCGAGTGCACGGGGAGTGTAGTTGCAGCATGTCACGTCGCGACGTGTGTCGGCCTCATCAAACGAGAGGTAATAGGTAGGGAGTTTCGCCTGAAGGGCACGACGCTGACCGTAGATGGCATACTGGCTGCCGCCGGGCTGACCTACATATACGCCGAGGGTGGTGTTGCCTACGTTCTCTCCCAAGCGGGCGATGCTCCACATCATCTCGCTGTTGACCTCGCCAAACTGGCGCTGACAGAAGTTGAAGAAGAGTTTCTGGAAACCGGACATATTCTTGTCTCCCTGGATAAGGGAGTTTTCATTGCGTCCGATCACTTCGGCAAGAGCCTTGTCGGCGATGGTGTAGATTTCACGGATGCGGGCCTCGTCGCTGCGGCGTGCCATATGGAGCGAAGCGGGGTCATTGGTCTCGAGGTTCCAGCGCAGCGACCAGCCGCCGGCGTGGAGACAGATGCGTGCGAGCAGACCGCAGGCACTGTTGCGTGTGATGCGTTCGGTGTAGCCGGCCTCACTCTGCCAGGGAAGGTCTTCCATGGTTTCGACCATCTCGTCGATGATGAAGTCGTAGATCTTGTCACGGTCATAGCGTGTGGGATACATCACGTCTTCGGCATAGAGGTCGCGGTTTTCAAGCGGCTCGGTATTGAAAGGGACGTCGCCGAAAAGCCTGATGAGGTTGAAATAGACAAACGCACGGAGACACACGGTTTCGGCGATGAGAGCCTTCACTTTCGGTGTCTGCTCCATCTGGCGCATGCGATAGAGCGCGAGGTTGCAGGCCTCGATCTTCTTGTAACCCTCGCTGTAGGTAGAGCCGAATACATAGGGTGCGGTCGGGTCATACGCATAGTTTGAGAGGTAATGCTTGTTCCCCTCGAAGGCGTCTTCGGCAGCCATCGTCGTCATCTCGCCTGTGTTGGCCTGACGGTAGAATTCCTCGTGTACGAGACCGCCGTATATGCCCTGTACGAAAATGTCGGCGTTGTGCTCATTGGAGAATGCGAAGTCAGTGTCGTCCTTGGTGTATGAAGGGAGATCGAGGGTATCCTCACATGAAGAGAGGAGCATCGATCCACCGCCGAGCAGGGCTACGGCCGCCATGAAGCTACGCACTGTATTGAAATTATATTTTTTCATTTGGGATAGTAGTTAAGTGTGATTAGCCGTTAGAAGGAGAGATTCAGACCCACTACGAAGCTGCGGGCGGCGGGATAAGCGCGCGAGTCGAAGCCCGGAGTACAGATGACGTCGCTGTTTGACGACGACACGTTGGGGTCATAACCGGAATACTTGGTGAATGTATAGAGGTTGTTGGCTGTGAAATATATGCGCAGCTTGCTGATGCGGGCCCTGCTCATCCATTTCGAGGGGAATGTGTAGCCGAGTGTCAGCTGCGAGATGCGGAGGTATGATCCGTCTTCAACGAAGTAGGATGAGGGGTAGATGATGTTGGAGGAGTTTCCTTCAGTGAGCGACCATCCGCGTCCGGCCTCGTCGGGGTTGAGTTCCTTAAGGCGCGCGAGAGATGTGGCCTGCTGACCGGTCACGGGATCTATCAGGCGATAGAAATTGCTTCCGAAGTCGTTGAGGGTGTTCTGGAAAGGACCGTAGGGGCTGAGAGCCTGGGCAGTGGCGTTGTAGATGTCGTTGCCGAGGGAGAAATTCATGAAGAGATTGAGGTCAAATCCCTTGAAGTAGAACTGGTTGCCGAAGCCACCGATGCAAAGCGGTGTACCGTTGCCGATCTTTACGAGCTCCTTGGTGAACTGAGGATTCTCAGGATCGCCGTTGTCGGCTGCAAACTTCATGTCGCCGGGCTGGGCCGTGCCGCCGAAAGGTTTCACGACGCCATCCTTGAGGGTGAAGCTGCCGTCGGCGTTCTGGATAAAGTCGTCGGTGGTGTAGATACCGTCATACTTGTAGCCATACATGTCGCCGAGCATCTGGCCGATAGCCGCATAGTATGTCACCTGGCCTTCGAGAGAGCTGCCTGCGGTGAACTGCTTGTACTGGAGATCATTGTTGAGGGCTATTACCTTGGAGCGGTTGAACGACAGGTTGAGTGTGGTGGTCCACTGGAAGTCGCGGTTGGTGATGTTGACGGTGTTGAGGGCGATTTCCCATCCGCGGTTGCGCATCTTGCCGACGTTCTGCATCTGCTTGGTGTAGCCCGTTGTGGAGGGGATTGTGGAAGACATGAGCATGTCCGAGATCTGGTTGTTATACCAGTCTACGCCTAAGTTGATGCGGCCGTTGAACATGCCGAAGTCAAGACCGACGTTGGTGGCGTGCAGTGTCTCCCATTTGAGTTTCGGGTTGCCGAGTTCGGTCGAGAGATTGAATGAGGGATTCTGCTCGTTGTTGTCCATCGGGTAGTTGCCGAGGGTCACTGCGGTGGTATAGAGGTTGTCGCCGATGCCGTTGTTACCGGTGACACCGTAGCCGGCGCGGAGCTTAAGATTGCTGATCACGTTGACAATCTGGCTCTCTTCGAAGAATTTCTCCTGAGAGATGCGCCATGCACCTGACACGGAGGGGAAGACACCCCATTTGTTGCCTTTGGCGAACTTGGAGCTTCCGTCGGCACGCAGGGTGGCGGTCAGGATGTAGCGGCTGTCAAATGTGTAGGCTGCACGTCCGAAGAAGGAGAGCATGTTGCTGCGTGAGTGGCTTGTTGATTTTGAAGACACCTCGGCAGTGTTGATGTAGTCGAGTCCGTGGTTGGGATTTGGGAATTTCTTCATGCTGAGGCTGAGACCCTCGCTCTCGCTGTAGGAGTATTCCTGACCGAGCATCACGGTGAGGTCATGCTTCTCGTTGATGAGGTTGTGGTATGTGAGGGTGTTTGCTATGTGGAAGTTGTAACCCTCGGAGGTGCCGATCGATCCTGACATACCCGTGTTGAGGGGGTCAAGAAGGTAGCCTGTGCCGTTGGGGCCGGCGAACGACTGTGATTTGCCCCATTTTGTCACATAGTTGCCTGATGTGCGCCATGTGAAATGCTTGGCGAAGTCGACGGTGACACCACCGTTGAGTTCCAGACGACGTGCACGGTTGGTGCTTGTGGCGGCCTCATTCTGCACGAGCTGGTTGGTGGCGGAGTAGAGGGAGGTCATTGTGCGGAACTGACCGAGTGTCTGGGTGTGGAGGAGTTCGTCGCGGGTGAACATCGTGCCGCCGTTGATAGGATACTTCACGAGGTCGTCGAGACCGTCGAACTTACCGCCGCCGTGGGTTGATGCTCCGTAGAAGAAAGCCGAGAAGTCGAGCTTCACGCCCTTGAAGAGCTCGGAGTTGATCTTCGCACGCAGGGAGTTGCGGGTATAGTCATGGTTGGCGAGAAGACCGTCGTTCTGCACGAAGTTGTATGTGACGAGGTATTTGGTCTTGTCGTTGCCTCCTGACACGGAGAGGCTGTGATTCTGTGTGACGGCTGAGCCACCGAATCCCTCCTCCTGAAGGTCAAGAGCGTAGGAGTCTCCGTAGAGCGATGCCATACGGTCATAGACACCTGTATAGAAGGTGGGGTCGTTGGCGTAATCAAAGTTATTGTCATAGACCTGTGTGAAGAGACCGTAGTTGTTGCGCAGTGCGATGAGCTCATACTGATACTGTGTATAGGCGAGCGCATTGTTCATCACGTTGAGCTTCTTCGGAAGGACGTCAAACGAAGCGAAGCCGTTGTAGTCGATCTTGGTCTTGCCGGCAGCCGCAGACTTGGTGGTGATCACCACGATACCGTTAGAACCGCGTGCACCGTAGATGGCGGTCGATGATGCGTCCTTGAGCACGTCGATAGTCTCGATGTCGTTTACGTCCAGATTGGAGAGGGCGTTGTCCATCGGGAAGCCGTCAACGATGTAGAGGGGTTCGGTCGACTGTGTGAGCGATGTGCCGCCTCGGATGGTGACGTTAACTCCTGCACCGGGAGCACCGCTCTGTGAGACTACGTTAAGACCCGGAGCCTTGCCCTGGAGAGCCTGCGCGGCTGAGGTGGCGGGCACCTTGGCCAGTTCGGCGCCGCTCACTGAGGAGACAGCACCCGTGAGGTCTTTCTTCTTGACTACGCCGTAGCCGATGGCCACGAACTCATCGAGGGTAGTGGCGCTTGATTCGAGCACTACGTCGATTGTGGTGCGACCCTTCACGGCTATCTCCTGCGGGTTATAGCCGATGTAGGAAACCACGAGGGTTGCCTTGGGAGAAACGGAGATTGTGTAATTGCCGTCGATATCCGTTGAGGTGCCTACTTTTGTTCCTTTCTGGAGAACTGTGGCACCGATCAATGGTTCGCCGGTGTTGTCGGTGACTGTGCCTCGGACAGTGATGTTCTGGGCCATCGCCGAGATTGAAAAGGCTGCTGTCAATAACAGCGCCAGCCAATAGCGAGTTTTTTTAATAAGGTTCATTCTTTATGTTAAGTATGATGTTAGATTTCTTTCAGGTTATAATGATGATTCCGAAGAATGAAGAAAAAAGAAAGATGTGTCCTCGCGGAGGGGAATCGGGAAAAAGGTATTCTTCCCAATTTCGGGTGCAAAATTAATTAAAAAATTTAAGTTTCGCAAACACAACTTAATCAACCGAAGAGTCTACGGATGAGGGGGGTAAGGATCGGCACCTGCTCGAATCGCCCTACGGCGAGGCAGTACAGGGCGAGGAGAAGCACCTTCACCCCATATGCACCCCACACGGGCAACATACTTTCCACACAGCTTCCGGCGAGCCACATCACTCCGGCAATCACGCAATATCCCGCAATCCTCCCTACCTGGTAAGGGAGTGGATAATAGTGACGCCCCACGAAATAACTCAGCACCATGACTACGGCATAGCTGATCAGCGCACCCCATGCCGAACCCATGTAGCCGCGCGGTATGCCGATGGCCGGCACGAGCCAGAGGTTGAGGCCGAGCATCAGGGCGAAGCAGAGCAGCGAGAAATACATCCCCCACTGCGTGCGGTCGGTGAGCTTATACCACAGGGAGAGGTTGAAGAATATTCCGAAGCAGAGCTCGGCCGCCATCATGACGGGCACGACCGAAAGGCCGCTCCAGTAGTCGCGGGCTATGAAATGGCGCAGTATGGGGAGGAAGAACATCACCCCGAGGAATATGAGGAGCGCGAAGATGACGAAATATTTCATGGCGTCGCAGTAGGCCTGACGCTTCCCCTCCCCTTCGTCTTTGGCCTGGGCGAAGATGAAAGGTTCGTAGGCGTAGCGGAACGCCTGGGTGAACATCACCATCACTATGGCGATCTTCATGTTGGCTCCGTAGATACCCACCATAGCCTGCGCCTCCTCTTCGTGGCCGATGAAGAGATAGGGAATCAGGAGCTGACCCATGTTCTGGCTCAGGATACCGGCCACACCGAGTATCAGCAGTGGCCAGCTGTAGCCGAGCATGCGCCTCAGAAGCGCGCCATTGAAGCGCCAGCGGCGCCCCGTGAGCTGAGGTAGGAGGCAAAGGAGCACCACGAGTGTGGAGATGATGTTGGCGAGGAAAATCCATCCGATGCCGAAGGCTTCACCCCCCAAGGGGGCGTAGAACCAGCGGATAACCCCGGGGCAATGCTTCCAGAGCAGGGGGCAGAGGAGGAGGAAGAAGAGGTTGAGGAGGATGTTGAGGGCCACGTTGAGAAGCTTGATGGCAGCAAACCTCCAGGCTTTCTTCCGGAAACGGAGATAGGCGAAGGGGAGGTTGGAGAAGGCGTCGACAGCCACGGTCACCCCGAGCATCCAGATGAAAAGTCCGTCGCCGGGGAGGAGCATGGCTCCCGCGACGGGGCGAAGGAAGAGTGTGAGGAGTATTATAAAGAGGAGTGAGGTGGTGCCTACGGAGATGAGAGATGTGGTGTAGACCCTCTCAGGATCCTCCTCACGGTTGGCGAACCGGAAGAATCCGGTCTCCATACCGTAGTTGAGCACCACGAGGGCTACGGCCGTGAAGCTGTAGAGGTAGCTCACGACGCCATATTCGGCGGCGGGGAAGAGATGGACGTAGAGCGGCACGAGGAGCCAGTTGAGGAAACGTCCGATGATGCTGGAGAGGCCGTAGACGGCTGTGTCCTTGACGAGTGATTTTATGCCTGCCATTTCAGAGATTGTCGGTGTCGAAAAGATTGCCGGGGGTGTTGAGGCGGGTGCGTCCGAGGTGGCGGAACGCGAGGTCGGTCACCTCACGTCCGCGCGGTGTGCGCTTGATGAATCCCTCCTTTATGAGATAGGGTTCGTAAACCTCCTCGATCGTGCCGGCATCTTCTCCGAGAGCCGTCGCGATTGTGGAGAGCCCCACGGGGCCACCCTTGAATTTGTCGATGATGGTGGTCAGTATCTTGTTGTCGATCTCGTCGAGGCCGTAGCGGTCTATGTTGAGGGCCTCGAGAGAGTGGCGGGCGATCTCGATGTCGATGAAGCCGTTGCCCATCACCATTGCGAAATCGCGCACACGTCGCAGGAGGGCGTTGGCGATACGCGGTGTGCCACGGCTGCGGAGTGCGATCTCAAGGGAAGCGTCGTCTGAGATGCCCACGCGTAGAAGAGATGCCGAGCGTTTCACGATGGCGCGGAGCACCTCGTGGTCGTAGTATTCGAGATGGCAGTTGATGCCGAAGCGGGCGCGGAGCGGGGCTGTGAGCAATCCGCTTCGGGTAGTGGCGCCGATCAGGGTGAAGGGGGCCAGTGTCAGCTGCACACTCTTGGCGCCGGGTCCTTTGTCGAGAAGGATGTCGATGCGGTAGTCTTCCATCGCCGAGTAGAGGTATTCCTCCACGATAGGGTGAAGACGGTGTATCTCGTCGATAAAGAGGACATCGTGGGGCTCGAGGCTCATGAGAATGCCGGCGAGGTCGCCGGGTTTGTCGAGCACAGGGCCTGATGTCACCTTGAAACCGACGCCAAGTTCGTTGGCCACGATATTCGACAGGGTGGTCTTGCCGAGGCCCGGAGGACCATGAAGAAGGGTGTGGTCGAGGGCTTCGCCGCGCAGACGGGCGGCGCTCACGAAGACACGGAGGTTGGAGATAATCTTCTCCTGACCCCGGAAATCGTCGAACGCCAGAGGGCGCAGGGCTTTCTCAATATCTTTCTCCGCGTCGGTCGGCCGGTTTTGCTGCCGCCCCCGGATGTCAAAATCTTCCTGTTGCATACTGCTTCGGTTTCCTGTTCATTTCCAAAGGAGATGATAATTATCCGGTAAAATTAATAAAACTTCCACACACATACAACCTTCTCCCATATATGCAATAGGTCGCGAGTCATTTCCTATGACTCACGACCTATATTGAATGAAAAATGAAAAATGAAAAATGAATAATTCCAAATTCCAAATTTAAAATTCCAAATTACTTCGCCGCGTCTGCCTCAGCCTGCTTGATCATCTGCTCGTTGGCCATGATGTAGATCTCCACACGGCGGTTGAGTGCACGACCCTCGGGAGTGTCGTTTGAAGCGATGTAGTCAGCCATCGGAATACCCTTGGCCGTGAGACGTGAGGGATCAACACCGCACTTGATCAGATAATCACGTACGGAATTGGCACGCTGGTTGGAGAGCTTCTCGTTGACAGAATAGCTGCCCGTGTTGTCGGTGTAACCGATGATGGTCACGTCTGTGTCGGGGTTGTTGATCAGGTTGGCAGCGAACTTCGTAAGGTCGGCCTGTGCCTGAGGATTCAGGTTGTATTTACCTGTCGGGAAGAGGATACCGCCGTCGAAGGTGACCTTGATGGCACGCAGACCGTTGGCGTCGGTGGTCTGCTCGATCTTGGCCTGCTCGGCGAGCTGAGCCTCGAGCTCCTTCTGCTGCTTATCCATCTTGTGGCCGATAAGGGCACCTGCACCTGCACCTACCGCTGAACCGATAGCTGCACCGATACCGGCACCTTTGCCGCCGCCGATGAGAGCACCGATACCTGCACCGAGGGCACCGCCGCCGCCGCCGCCGATGAGAGCGCCCTTACCTGTGTTGCTCATGCTGCAACTTGTAGCACCGAAAAGCATTGCCACTGCGAGGAATGCCACTGTAATTTTCTTCGTGAATTTCATAAACCTTTGATGTTTTAATTATTGATGTTGATTTATTCCGGCTTTAAGAATTCCTTACCCTGATCAATGACCGGCAGAGACGCCATTTCAGGAATAAGACCTTCTAAATTGAATAACTAATTAGCGGTGGTTTAGTTTTCGGACGAAGGAAAATTTTATCCGATTTCTCCTATTTTCTGTTTTATCATTCCCTCGTTTCCCCTTCGAGTATATCGCGCAGACGGCGCATACCCTCTGTGGCAGTCGCGCGGATAATCGTGATTCCGGGGATAGACATCGCGGCGTCGGCGGGATTGGGATCGATGTAATAGACCGGTACTCCCCGGCGCACGTAATGCAACAGTCCGGCGGCAGGGTAGACGGCAAGCGATGTGCCGATCACGACGAAGATGTCAGCCTCCTCCACAAGATGGATTGCGGGCTCAATATTGGGGACGGCTTCCTGAAAGAAGACGATATGAGGACGCATCAGATCGCCGCGTTTGCCACGGGTCTCGGGTGTGGTGGAGAGAGTGACAGGATCGACATCCTCGATATAGTCCGGGTCGTTGACGGAGCGCATCTTCATCAGTTCTCCGTGGAGATGGAGCACATTTGACGATCCGGCCCGTTCATGAAGGTCATCCACATTCTGGGTGATGACGTAGACGTCATAGTCCTTTTCAAGTTCGGCGAGGATCTTGTGAGCCTCGTTGGGCTTCGCCTCCACGAGCTGACGGCGGCGTGCGTTGTAGAATTCATGCACAAGAGCGGGATTGCGGCGGAATCCGTCGGCCGAGGCCACTTCCATCACGGGATAGTTCTCCCAGAGACCGCCGGCATCGCGGAAAGTGGAGATGCCGCTCTCGGCACTGATTCCCGCACCTGAAGAAATCACCAGTTTCTTTTTCATATCGTTGAATGGAAAGGTTAGGAATTTATGGTTAGCATTTGGATTATTACAGTCTACTTCTCTGAAAAATCATTGACTGATTTATATATCCTAAGTCCGATCCATAATAATACATATGCTATAGCTCCAGATAAAATAAATGGGGGAATTTGGAATTCTGACTCTATAGGCGCAAGATGTGTTTCGAACCATTTCTTGGAAATCATGAAGAATCCAGAAAGAGAAACTATAATATACAGAGGCTGAATTTTTGAATTTTTAATAAATCCAAAAAGAGATATACTGAACGCAAAAATAATCGATAAAATTAAAAGCATTATGTTGTTTTTATTTGATACTTTATATTAATACGATATTTATAAAGATTAACAAATTATGTTAATAAAGAGTTTTTTAATTAAACAATATTATATATTTTTTGTTTTAATTTAAAAATGATTTTATTTATATGAGATTTTTTTCCACATCCAAAATTACTTCTTGTTTTAGCTTTTTCGTCTTCTTCTTCATTATGACAAGCTGTGATTCTACAAATGAAGAGATTGAGATGAAAGAATTAAATAATCCTTTTGATTCACAACTGTACTTGAATTCGAAATACTCCACCCAAAAGAGGATTTCAATTCTTTGTTCGGAATTATCCAATTTGGAAGGAAAGAGCGTGAGATCAAATTTACCAGCTTTTAGTCCGGACGAATTGGTTGAATGGTTAATTAATATGCCAACAGATACGATTCATAAGTCATATAACCCAAACTATGAACTTGAAAAAGAAAAAGCTGAGGACAATATGATGGAATATATTGCTCAAGCTACATCTGAAGAAAACGCCATCGAATTATTGATTTTCATTGATAAATATATCAGAATGGGGGGACATGAGGAGGGGTGTCTGGTGAATGCAATGAGTGGTCAACCGTATCTTATACAAGAATGTATGATTGTCAGTGCGGCTGCTATTGATGAGGTTATGACGGTGACCAATTTGGAGCGTGCTTCCAATTCATATTGTATCGAACAATTAGTCATCGAGTTGGCGCATGATTTTGTGGATGATGCCATAAAGGATACATTGATTGATATACTATCTGTATTTCCCGGTGTAGATGTCCTGGCAGAGTTGGCGATTGTTGGAATGGATTTCCATGATGCTTTAAAATTAGCATTCGAATATGAACGTTGCACCGCATCTCATATTAATTAATTTTAATAAATTCAAAAATGGATGATATTTGTGGAATAGTGGCTGGCATCAGCTCCCTTATTATCTTGCTTTTTGGTTATATCAAGAATGATAAGATAAAGAAATATATCGTTTCATTAGGGATTGTTGTTTTTTGTGTCAGTTTTTTCTATTGGATAGAATTTAAGGGATATAAGGATCTTCCACTCAATCTCAACAAATACCTTTTCGTGCCTGTAATCGCTTTATGCTTATTTAATCTTGGATTCAAATTTAACCGAACAATTCGGAGTAAAAAAATATAAATATATAATAAGAGGTAATAAGTCGCGAGGCATTTCAAATGTCTCGCGACTTATTACCTCTTATGCTACCTCTGCTTATGACAACGAATGTTGAAGAATATTAGAGGATATAATGCAGTAACGTCAAAAATCACGTCTACTTACGAATTTCGAGGGAGACGGGGCCAAGGAGGCCTGAGGGGAGGAGCGGGGAATCGGCGGTGAAGAATTTGAAACATCCAACCGTCTTTCTGCCGGGCGAGGGTCGACTCTCCCCTTTCTGAAGCCATTCAGGATTTGATGTGAGATAACATCCGGCTCTCGGTTTCCCCGGGGCATAATCGTAGATCAAGGGTTCGCTCCATTCAAGGTCGTCCGGCTCATGCTCATCACCGATCATACGGTTAGGCCAAAGGTTTGTCACCTCTATCTCCAGATCGTTAACGCCGTCATTGAGGACATCCGTGATGTCACACTCATACGGAGCTTTCCAAAGCAAGGGAATCTCCTTGCCATTCACTTTCACTCGGGCCATGTTTTCCACCACTCCGAGAGATAAGATCGTTCTCCCCTCTCCTGTCTTCTTTTTATCAGGTTTCCGGAAAGTGGTGCGGTAGGTGGCGGTGCCTGAGAAATAGCGGATAGGGTCTTTGTCGGAATCGGGCCATGAGAAGAGCGAGTCGGTCGTTACCATTCCCGCGTCAGGGAATGATAGAGTCCATTTACAATTGAGGGGCAATGTGGCGATCGTTTCCAATCTTTTTTCCGGCTCCAGACGGCTTTCTCCCGGGCGGATGATAAGGAAGCGTGAGCCGTGTGGCTCGATCGATATTATCGGCTCCCCTCCTTCGGCAATGGCATATTTAGTCAGATTATAAGGATCCCAGACCTCTACGCTCCTTTCGCCGGGGTGGAACGGAATCTTCCCGCTGGCGAGGGTGTCGGCCTGATTGCTGATGAAAATGATGTCTGTGTCACCTGCGACACGGTGATAGGTAAGAAATTCCGGAATTGCCGGCAATTGCTCCGGAGCGGGTAACCCCTGCTGAAGTAGTGCCTGACAACGGGCCATATATCCGAAGAGTTCCTTTGCACCACCGGCTTTCCACCAGGTCTGTCCCGGCACAAACTGCGTGCCCCATTTCCCGAACGACATACCCGGCTCCACATCCGGCCAGGGATTGGCTGCTCCCGCATGAAGCATCATCCTGTTAACGCCGGTGCAGAAAGCCTTGTCGCAGACAGGTTTGATTGTTGCAGGGCTGTCTTTCCACGGGCGGATAGGCCAGCATGTGAAAGCTTCGGCAAGAAGGAGCGGTTTTCTCATTTTTCTCATGGAAGCCTCATGCTTCCCCATGTCGCGCCATCCCCACGTCGGTGGATCCTGCCAGAATTCAGTAGCTATATCGGCATCGGGGGCAGCTTTCACAATCCTTTCGAAATCGATGATGCCGAAAGGTTTCTGACGCCCGGTGCCGTAAGGTTCGATCATCATGGTGAGTCCGGATGCCGAGGCGAGTTCAGACATATAGCCGTAGTAGTTTTCTGCCACACAATCCTTGACCGTGTTTTCCCAGTCCTTGCGGAATTTACGGGTCTCCTCCTCGGTGCCGATCCTCTTCATTCTTCCGGTCATGTAGGGGAGGTATGGAGAGAGATCATAGCCATTACGTCGCTGAAACTCTTCCGGAAGAGCGGGGCTCCATGTCTGTCCACCGGCCTCGTAACTATCTATTTCGATATGAGTGAATGTATTTCCGCAGTGAGGTCCGGCAGTCTCGATGAGCATGGTCGGATAGCCTTTCCAGAAGTCGAGCACAGCCTCGCGGCTCATTTTGTCACATTCCAGACCGCATCCTGATTCGGGAGCCTGTGCTTCATTTGTCTTCCCGTTGGTGGTCTGTCCGATACGCAATACGGAATACCCTGCGGGGAGCTTGAGCTTGGAAGGGAGTTTGAGTTCCCCTTTCTTGGTGTTGAAGTATGGTGTAAGGTCGATTATCTCATCTCGTGAGGCTACGGAATCACCCGGTATTGCGAAGACTGCCACATCCTCATAATAATTCCAGCGGGGATCGACCTCGGCGGCGGGGAGGAGAAGCTTTTTCTCTCCCGGTCTCAGGGGAGTCTCCGTGCTCACAAGCTCGAGCATGGAATATTGCGGTTTTACCGTCGGGTAAGCACTCGACGACCAACCGGGGCAGTTGTGGGTGCCGAACGAGAGAGAGAGCCGTTCGCACTCATCGAGAGTGAACCTGAGCAGATCTTTCCAGTTGTCGCTGCCTATGGCATTGTCGGGATTCCCGATCCGCATCTGCTCCGGACCACCGATCTGGAAATTATGCACTCCGGCGAGGCCGGCGTCGCGGAAAGCCTCAAGATCGCGGGTGATACCTTCGCGTGTGACGAGGCCATCCATCCATTGCCAGATTATGATAGGTTTATGCTCTTCTGCAGGAGATGTGTATATCTCTTCGAGAGTAGGGGAGCCTCCGTGTGCCATCATATCAATCGTGGGTAACGCAAACGCGGCCGCCGAAACCAAAGAAATGATTGTAGTCTTTCTCATGGTTTATAGATTAATGTGTAATACCTTATCACTCATACTTAATCACTCATCACTATGACTTAATACTTGATCAAAGTGAGATCATATCAACGGGGATATCCTTGTCGTTGAGGCCTCCGAGACCCTCCTTGTTCATAAGGTCTTCGATCATGTCGATGACCTCGCTGATGTCATATTTGCAATGACTCACGATGATGACGTGGCGCCCTTTCGGGGAGACCCCGGCAAACTGTTCGCGTGAGAGCGACTGACCAGGGAGCACCATATAGCACCCCGTGGGCTGCCCTAATTCGGAGATGTCGAGCACGGGGGCGTCGGTGCCGATTATCTTCAGCACATTGAAATAGACCGGGAAATCGCGGCGGTTGACGAGCCTGAATCCTTTGCCGGTGGAGTCGTTGCGGAGTGTCTCCACACTGACGGGGAGATCGATGCGGCTGCGGAGGTCGCCCGAATAGACAGCTGAGGCGACATAGCGGGCGAGTGTGCGCGGGTCGACATCGACATTCTCGAGGGCGGAGTTGAAGGTGCCCTTACTGCGTTTCACCATACCTTTCTCCATATAGAGTCGACCCTCAACTTTGTCGCCGCGCTTCATGCTCATCTGGCTGCCGACGTTGGCGGCATTGTCCGCCGCTTTCTCCTTAGCGTCGAGCATGAGGCGTATCACGGAGAGGCGTCCTGACTTCACCGATGTGTACACTTTCTTGTCAAGTTCGTTGTAGATCTCGAGTGTGGCTCCGGAGGGGATGTCGATCATATCCGACGGACTGACCGTCATACCTTTCTTCAGGGGGGAGGCGGTGTTGCCCGTGATGACTGTGACATTGCCGTCGACGCTGTGCACGACATAGGCGGCTTGTGAAGTGGCAAGGAAAAGCACTAATGAGAAAAAGAGTGTTAGTAGACGTTTCATTATGGGGTTATACGGTTATAGGTTATGCTGTTAGGTGTTGTTTTATATATCGTGGGGAGAGGAGGTGTCTGAGATGTCGGCGGCTACGGATGTGTCGGAAGTGTCTGAAGAGTCGCCCTGGGCGGAGGCGTCGCCCTGGTCTGTCTGGTCTGACATGTGTGACCTGTTGGTTTGCCTCGATTCGATCTTTCTTTTGATCGGTGAGATTTTCTCCCAGACCCAGATGAGGCCGTTCCATATGTCGATGGCGAAAAATCCGAAGGCAATCATCAGCAGCGTGCGTGAGAAATCGAATACAACCCAATGATCCACATATAGGCTGTAGCCGAGGCGGATGGCGGTGTAGACCACGGCCACCTGAAGCACGCGCAGCAGAAAACCCTTGATCTTGGATGTGAATGCAATGTTGAGGAGCACCATGATGAAGCAGATCACCGATGCGGCCATAGTGTCTCCCCACTCGGGCACATGTGAATAGTAGTGCCCCTCGAATATTGTGGAGAGGGCGTGGGCATGTATGCGGACACCGTCCATCGAGGAGGTGACGGGTGTGACATGGGTGTCGGAGGCCTCGTTGACAGCCCCGATGAGCACCACTTTCCCTACGGCTGATTCAGGCGACTCATAGAACTGAGGGATGGTGAGGATCGGAATCTCGCGTGAAGCGAAGTCGATGGTCTCTATCTTGGTGTCGCGTGCGCGGAGGGCATTATATGCGGCGGAGTCGGCCTTTTGGGCAACGGCAGCGGCAAAAGAGAGGATTTCCTTGCCGTCTTCAAGATGGAAAGAGACAGGAAATTCACGGATGGTGGATCGGGCTGACTTCCCCGGAAGGTTAGCGGCGCCATAGGTGATTCCCGGCAGTTCGGAGAAGAAGAAAGGGTGTTCGGTGATGATGAAGCTCCCCTTCCGGGCGGTGGATTCGGTCAGCCCGACAGGGAGGATTATAGCCTTGCCGGAGGTGACGGCCGAGATGAGGACGGAGTCGTTCTCCTTATGTTCCTCGAAGCTGATGTCGACGCCGATGGCCTGCGGGTCACAGAGGGAGACGGCGCTGATCAGTTCGGCGATCTCCTCGCGCCCTGCGCGGTCTATGTCGATGATGAGTATACGGTCGGAGAGGGCACGCACGGGGCGGCGGTTGGCCACCTGCGCGTAGAAATCGGTGAGGTTGAAGTCGGTCTTCTCAGGAGCCGAGAATACGGCTCCCGTGGATGCGGAGAACGGAGCCGTGAGCACACCCGACACCATGAAGGCAAGGGCCGTGATGCAGAGCGCACGGATGCAGAGGTTGGTCCATTTCCCGCTTTTCCAATTCATTTTCATCTAAATCGGGTGGTCAGAATTTTGTGAAGGAGAAAGGGAGGAGCGAAGCCACGGAAGGGAATATGTAAGATTTCTCGCGTCCGTAGAGGATCACCTCGATCGGGCCGTGGAGCACCTCATACTCGAGCAGCGACTGGCGGCAGGCTCCGCACGGGCTTATGGGGAGAGCCTGAAACCCCTCTTCCCAGTCTGAAGCGTCAGTGTCGAAGCGTCCGGAATGGGCGGCCACGGCAATCTTGAGCATCGGCATACCCGGAGATTCTGAAGAGGCGTGGAAAGCGGCCGTGCGTTCGGCGCAGAGACCGGAGGGATAGGCGGCGTTCTCCTGATTTGAGCCTGTGGCTATGGAGCCGTCGGCCATACGGATTGCGGCCCCCACGCGGAAGTGGGAGTATGGTGAGTAGGAGCGTCGGGTGGCGAGTTTGGCGGCCTCCACGAGGAGACGGTCGTCTTCGGGGAGTTCGGCGAGGGTTGTCTCGCGCACGTCGACTGATATTTTGAAGATACGCATTATGAGGTTAGGGGGTTATTAGGTTATTAGGTCAGAGTTATGAGGTTTGTAGTAAGTGCAAAATTAATCAAATAATTGACAACTTCCATTGCATTATTTGGAGTTGAATGAATTTTTGATTAATTTTGCGGCGAAATCACGGCGTGCCTCATTGAAATGACGTTCGCCGCGCTTGTTGTCGGTGGTTTGCGAGAGCCCCGCGCATCATAGTGATGCCTCTGTAGTTCAACGGATAGAATAGAAGTTTCCTAAACTTTAGATAGGGGTTCGATTCCCCTCGGAGGTACTAAAAACAAAACTTCTCGACAGTGGGAAAATTTTCTCAATACAAGGTTCAGCTCGCCTCGTTGCCGGAGGGGAAGCATGAACAGGATTTCGAATGTGGCACGGTGTTCTTCAACAATATGGAGAATCCCGACATACTTTCGTCTGATGTGAAGGTGCATCTTGACCTTATCAAGAAGAACGACGCCTATGACCTGACATTCCACTGCAAGGGTATGCTCCAGATACCCTGCGACCGTTGTCTCGACCCGCTCGACCATGAAGTCGACACGGTCTATCACATCACGGTGAAGTATGGCGACGACTACAAGGATGACTCCGACGATCTCCTGATCATCCCCGAGAGCGACAGCTATCTCAACGTGGCCTATATGCTCTACGACACCATCGTGCTGACCATTCCCCTCCGCCATGTGCATCCGCAGGGGAAATGCAACCGGGCAATGGCCGCAGCCATAAGCAAGCACTCCGCAGGGGGTGACGACGAACTTGAGGATGCCCTCGACGATGTCGACGCAGAGGTTGGCATGGACGACTGACAGCGCGGGGCCGCGAGGCGCCGCCGATACAAGATACTACAAAAAACAACTAAAAGAACTATAGAAAAATGGCACATCCTAAACGCAGACAATCGCACACCAGAACAGCGAAGCGCCGCACACATGACAAAGCGCTTATCCCGACACTCGCCATCTGCCCCAACTGCGGCGCATGGCACGTTTTCCACACCGTATGCGGCGAATGCGGCTACTACCGCGGCAAGCTCGTGATCGACAAGGCTGTCAACTGATACGGGAATTTTGAGAACAACCCCAAGTAAAAATATGCTTAAAGCCAAGATAAGCGGCATCGCCTCCTATGTGCCCGACGACATCCTCGACAACGACATGCTCTCGAAGATGGTCGACACCAACGACGAATGGATCACCACACGC
>CAZMHE010000021.1:0-23120 GCA_964566015.1 uncultured Sangeribacter sp.
TGCCGTAGCCGACAACGACAACTTCATCAAGGCTCGTGTCACCCTCCTTGAGGACAACATCGATGATATTCTTCGTGGCCTTGACCTGCATGGATTGATAGCCGATGTAAGAGAAAGCGAGTTCCTTGCCGAGAGCCCCGTCAAGACGGTATTTGCCGTCGATGTCAGTAGCCGTGCCGACAGTTGTGCCGACAATCTTTACTGTGACGCCGATGAGCGGCTCACCGTTGGAATCTGTGACGCTGCCCGACACCCATTTATTCTGGGCAGACGCAGGCAGCGAGACGAACACCATGAGGAAAGTCAGGACTGCCGTCGCAACCCTGCGTGCCATTCCATGATGCCCGGAGGAAAAAGGATTGGTAAAAACTGTCATAGATTAGTTCTTATGGTATTATGTTTCTTTAAAAATTCTTACCCCCTCCGGCATGACAGCCGGAAATAACCGTTGTTAAGCAGAAGGGGGTGGTATGTAGGAGTTTTTCTGTAAGCGGGAAGCAAAATTACAACATTATTTGCAATCCTCAAAAGATTTTAACTCATTTCTTGCGAATTTTGGTGCCTCTTTCACCCTCGCTGAGGATATAGACGCCGGGGAGCAGTCTCTTCCACCCCGCATAACGTCCGATATAGCGTCCCTGCATGTCGTATATCTTAGCCTCTGGCGAGAACCCTGCGGCCTCGCCGGCCTCGACTTCCTCGACGCCCGCGCCGCTCGTGGGCACTCGGTAGAGACGGACATTGCCGAAGATAAACCAGTCGGTGTCCTTGAGCTGCGACTTGCGGAAGGAGATCTCGAGTGTGCCGTCGGTCACCTTAGCCATTGCATAGTTGGCGTAATGCTCCGGATTGGCCGAGAATACGCTCCGGGCCTCCTCCATCGAGTTGGGAGCACCCCACCAGTAGCCGTCGTGGGTCTCGGACATGGATGAAACCACCGGTTTCTCCTTATCGTTCAGAGCCATCCTGGCGTTCGGAAGAGCTGTGCCGCCCGCATATGCCTTGTTGGCCTCCTCCTGACCGCCATAGCGGTAGAATCCCTGGGCATAGACCATATACCAGCCATCCTCAAGACCGGCCACTGTCTGCGATACATTGAAGTTGGCGTTGAAAATCTCGGCCACATGACTCCTCACGACCGGATTTCCCGACCATCCCGTGTTGTCACCGTCGCGGGGGAAGTCAGCATTGACAACCTTACCCTCTACTTCATTTGCATCCACCATCCTCAGACGATAGAATGAGGCAAGTGCTGCGCGTAGCGACTCGGTTGCAGCTCGCCATGCAGCTTCATCACCGGAAGGCAACGCTCCCTTGGAAGCGTCATAGGCACTCTTCAGGGCATCGTAACCCTCGAGGTCAAAGAAGAGCACACTTTCAGCCTCCTTCAATGCCTCCACGAGCCATGTGCGCCAGTTGTTGCTCTCGACCTTCACGAGCTCTTTCGGCTCACTGCTGTAAGCGTAAGCGGGAATCGTCATCGGTGTGGCCGCCGGAGTTGCCTTCACCCTCACCAATGTCAGCGACCGGGGTTCGAAAGTTATGCTTGTTTCGGGCCCGAAACCGCTGATTGTAGATTTCACGGGGGCAATCCTGTCCGGCGCGCTGAATGAGTTCTCATCCCAGAGTGTCGGTGCGGAGAGGGTCTCCACGCTTGCCGTGGAGGCGATGTTGCCGGCATTGAGTTTCAAGGTCAGGGGAAGAGGGGTATCCTCCGCATTCACAACCTTTACCACGACCTCACCGTTGCGTGCGTCATAGCCCGCGTGTGCCGAAAGACGGCCCACGGTGTTGCCGGAGCCGAAGTCACATCCGCAGACGTATTCGCCGTCGATGTAGGCATCCACACGCCCTTTGGCGCAGACGAGCTTGATCTTATACCATCGGCCGGTCTCGATCTTCTGCGATACCTGTTCGGAGATGAGGGTGCCGGTACCGTTAGTCACCTCCTGAAGGCCGGTCTTGGTGTTGGTCCATCCTCCGATGTTGAGCTGATAGAAATGTGTCCAGTCCGTATCGTCGCCACCGAAAACTATGAGGAAGCCTTCGTTGCCGCTGTTCTTCATACCCTCCACCTCGATCACGCAGTCGCGGAAAGAGAGAGTGTTCATAAGTGAGATGCAGTTGGTCTGGCTTGCTGTGCTCTGCTTGAAATAGCCGTCGCCGTCTGTGCTCCAGTTACCCTGCATGTCGCTCCAGTCATCGCGGTGTCCGGTGAAGTCAGCGGTGTAGAGGGTCTCCCCTTCCGGCGTGGTCACCTTCAGGTTGCGATAGGATGCCGAGGTATTCCATGTGCCGAGACCGACTCGCCCATAGTAAGGCACTTTCGCGCGGATGGTCTGCAAGGAGAAGGGAATGTTGTAGGAGGGGATATTCTCCGCGAACATCTTCTGCACATGATAGGATGCGCGTCCGAATGACTCCCCGGAACGCTGCCAGATAAGGTTGCAGGTCCAGTTGCGGGCGTTGCTGTTCTCGATCAGCGGTGCATAAGAGGCCATCTTGACGATGTCGGAATTGCGCTCCATATCCATCATGAATACCGCTTCGGAGAGGGCGGCATCCATATTACCCTGACCTACGCTGACGTTGGTGGCGTACTCACCGACATATATCTGATAGTTGCCGCGGGGCACACGGTCGAACATCGTGCGGTTGTTGTAGAAGAAATCGGGGGCGACATACCAGTGAGGGTCGATCATGTCGGTGTGGATGTCAAACTCCACGGCGTGCTCGAGACCCATCGTGTTGAGGAAAGTCAGCTGAGGATATTCCGCTTTCAGACGCTCATATATATATTTATAGTTTGCATCGTAGCGCGCTCCGAAGTTCTCGTTGCCGATCTCCACATATCTGAGGGGGAACGGGGCCGGGTGGCCGGCGGCGGCACGCTTGGCGGCCCATTCGTTGGTGGCGGGGTCGCCGATGGCATACTCGATGGCGTCGCGGATGTCATTATAATAAGGATCGAGGTCACTCCCGGGAGCGACAAACTCGCCGCCCCACCCTATACAGGAGAGACCGGCGTTACCAACGAACATGCAGTCCATCCCCGCATCCTCACAGAACTGGAGTATCTCGTGGTAGCCGAGACCCCACGTGCTGCGGTATCCCCACAGGTCATACTGACCGGGCCGGGTCATCGGGTCGCCGAGCGTCTCTTTCCATTTCACTCGGTTGTCGAGCACGATACCCTCCACGATGCATCCGCCGGGCCAGCGCATGAAGCGGGGGTGCATCGCCGTGAGCATCTCCGCGAGGTCGGCGCGCAGACCGTTCTCGCGGTTCATGAAAGTCTTCTGCGGGAAGAGGGAGACATAATCCACATATGCCCCGCCCCACCCCTTGAACTGAAGAACGAACTCGGCATCATTCACGGTTTCTTCAGCCGTGATGACACCCCTGCACTCCTGCCACCCTCCATCGCCGTAGAGCCCGAACGACACCGAACCGATACGGTTCCCATCCTGGTCGGCAAGATAAGCCTCACACCCCCACAAACTTTCAGAGGAGCTCACATAAAAACGGAGATTGTATTTCTCCCCCTTCTCCACCGCGATGCCCCAGTAGCCGGTATTGATGAGCCGGGCGGTAGGGTTGTCGCCCGCATCTTCCAGATAGATGCGCATGGCGTTGGGGGTGGCTTCGTGAAGGGGTTCCTGAGGGGTCACTACGTCATACTCGACACGGCAGTCCGAGCCCTCCACTCTCCAGCCGGTCATCTTCTTGCGGTCGAAATCCCAGTCCCAGTTGAGCTGGCGTGTCGAGAGATCGGTATAAGCCTTGAAAGAGGGTGTGGATATTTTGTTTGTGCCGGAGATACTGAAACCACCGGGGATAGTCTGTTCCTCGAAACCGCGGTTCTGTATAAGTTCGGCGTAAAGGCCGCCGTCGCCGGAATGGTTGATCTCCTCGAAGAAGATACCATACATATCAGGATTAATGTCATGACCGCGGGAGCCGGCGTCGACATAAAGTGTCTCCTGCGCGGAGGTAGACACAGCCACGCCAATCGCCCCCACAACAAAGAGGCTCGAAAAGAGTTTCATGTTTAGATACTTGAAAGGTTGAAAGGTCTGCAAAGATAAAAAATATTTTCCTAATGGACAAAACTTATCTTGCAGACTTTTCAACCTTCAGAATTCAATCCTCAGTTATGTCGGTATTCAGTCATCAATTATTCCGGAGAAGACGACCGTTGACAAGGTAGATTCCGGGTGGAAGTTTGGAGAGTGTCCTCACAGGGGCATCTTTAAGAAGACATATTCCCGACAGGTTGTAGACGGTGACCATCTCCCCTTGGGCTGTCAATTCATCAATGCTAACACTCTCGCGGAAGATGACATCGACCGGAGCACCAGTCCTGCCGGATGGACCCTCACTGAAGTCTACACATGCGTAGCGGGGTTGAGGTGTATTATCCTGATTATCCTCACCTCCGTACACTATCTCCAGCAACAGGCTCTCTCCGTCTGAACCGAATATATTCATCCTAACTATGTCGCCCGAGGGGATTCCGCATCCGCGCTGTGCCCCACCGCAACTGATATTGACGACGGTCTCCGGATTCAGTCGTAAGGTGTTCCCGCCTGTGTCTACAGGGCGCATTGTGAGCTGCATGGCTTTCTGATATTCCGCAGCTGCCGGACTGACTTCGATCTGTGAAGAACCGATCTCACCGCTGACACCGGAGAATCTTAACGTTCCACCCTCGCCGGAGTAGAGTATATACCCCTCACCGGGTCTGAGGGTCTTAAGATCGCCATGCCACAATCCCCCGGTATATTCAGCGAAACCTCTCTGTCCCGCAAGAATATCTCCTTCGGACACTCCGTAGAGGGAAGCGTTAAGCTCTACCTCCTCCTTGAATGGATGTCCTATCCGGTTGCTTCCCTTTGCCACAGGCAACGTCAATGTTTCCACAAATCCTTCGCGCCCTTCCAGAGGCAACAGCATCGAACTGTTGGTGCGCACCTTCAGCATCTTCCCGGACGTAAACATTGTCGGCGTTTCATCGTCCCCGATTACCTCCGTGAGACGTGAGGCCGGAAATTCCTGCACATCCAGAGGCGAGGATATCCAGTTCCAACCCTTCGCCAGAGTGAGCTTATGAGTGAAAATCACCCTACGGAAAACAGGAATCACCGTCATCGCCTTATCTACCACTATCTCAGTTTGCACGAAATCCGGAATCTCGGTCACCTTTTCATCTTCCGTCATGATTATCCACTTCTCGAACTCATAACCTGCTGAAGGGATAGCTCTCAGTGTCAGGATTGTTCCATGTGAATACCCTCCCGGATTCCCTTCCACTCTGCCACCTTCGGCAGGTGAGATCTCTACCTGATGAACAACACGGGTGAAACGGGCCACCAACTCACCCTCCGAGAGTGCCGTGAAAGTGAATTGTGGTTTGTCACCGGCATGGTTGCCATCAAATAACCATTCCGTGAAGTTCCACCCCTCTGATGCTTCGGCCAAGTATTTCGCCTCTTCGCCAAACAGAGGTTCCACCAGACACTTCACCTCACCGGCCTCCTGAGGTTCGGCGGCATAACAGATGGAAACAGGACTTCCACCTGTGACGGTCCAGGAATATTTCTGCGTGAATCCTCCGCTTGCTCCGTCAGTATCGCTGAGGCCGGATGTATCGACACTGAGTGTGTATAATCCTTTCTGTCTTGCTTCACCGGAGTCGCTGAATGTCAGGCTCAGGGTATCGGCTCCGGCCAGAGCGACGGAATATCCGGAGGCGGGAACTGTGTCAATTCCACATGTGAGCGTGATTGCGGAAGTCTTTTCATTGCTCCATAGAATTGGCGCTGAGAAACGTATCTGCAGCTCCCCTATCTGTGCAGGTGCAATACCATCCTCCGGTAGACCGGTCACCTCGACAACCCTGAGCGGTTCACCCTGCTTAGGCCCGAAACATAACAGGTATGACTCTCTACCCGATGTCACGGAATCAGCAAAATGAATACGGTTCTCATACAAAGGCTCAATTCCATCTCGCAATGTCCTGTCGGTCTGCCAGAAATTCCGCAGACTCATCTCCTTGTTATCAGATTTCCTCACCACACGGATCAATGACTGTGTGCCGTAAGTCGGATCCTTGACATTGCCATAGACCCATCCGGAACCGTTTCCGGTCACCTCAAGACTCCCGGCATCATCCCCTGTCATGGAGAACGTGGTGCTCGCCCCCTCCACTCTAAATTGACCACCGTCAGGTGAGAAGATCCTGTCGGGGGTGTCATCGGAATCCACATCCTCGTTGGCAAGGAATACCCGCTCACCACCGGGGGCATTGACACTTCTGATCAATTCATGGACATTGACGCCTTCCACAAGACTCAGATCGGGATTGTCATAACTTGTCAGATGATTATATCCGGCTGAATATGATGCGAAATGGCCGAGCAATGGAGATGTGAGCCACCAACGGATCACCTTGTTGCCGTGAGCCGGAATATCCCCGATCTGAACCGGGACATTCCCGTCGAGAGGGAGCACACGCTCTTCTCCATCCACCTCTCCACCTGTCAGATTGAAGTCGATGAGAAGGCCCTTCCTGTTGTCGATGATTTCAGGGGCTAAGGCATTTATCGCAACATTCTTGGCAACCCCTGCACCGAGGTTTCTTATCATCAGGGAGAACTCAGCCTCTTCCGTCGGCTCTGTCTCATCTGTAAGCGGATCGTCACCCAACACATCTCTCTGTAAGAAATAGTCGAGAGTCAACAACGGCGAGGGACTCACCCCGAGTGTGACGAAGGGCAAGGTCATGGATGTGTAATTCCCGGAGTAAGGGTCCACATATGATACGGTTCCACCGAAGTTCCATGGCGTAGTCTCTTCCGGAGCCGCATAGCGTGTGGGTATATAGACCACTGTGGCTGTTCCCTCCTCACCTGCGGCAAGTGTCCATCCTGCCCCGTCACCGGCAAGATCACCTGAGAAACCCTCGAGGCTCTCCATATTTATCTGAAATTCCTTAGCTGTGGCATCCTCACCTTCTATGGTCTGCACTGTAGGATAGAATCGGAAATCGGTGACAGGGATTTCTGTGTGGCCGTTGTTGACTGTAAGTGTGCCACGGAAAGCCTGACGCGTCATCTGCATACGCTGGGTAAACCTCAACGATACCGATGCACATACCGATTGCTCCTCGAAGTCGAGGATATTCATTACTTTACTTACCTCAGACTCATATCTATGGGCAGTTGATTCATAACCCTCCGCCACAGCTTCATTCTCGCGATGCTCCAGTTCGTCCGCAATAGTGTTGAGAGTGGTGAAGTCTATACGGTTGGTGGAAGTGGGATCAAGATTGAAGAGTGTGTTGTTCCATCTCTCGACAAGGGCTAAGACCTGCGCCTCCGTGACGTGAGGGGGACGAGCCGCAAGGGCTTTCTCCGGATCAAAGTATCCTTCCGGGGTGAGTTTTGACAATGAATCGGCAAATGCCGTCATATCCTCATGCCCACGCTCTGTCCATATCTCATCACCAAAGATATTCAACTCGGCCTCATGTATATCCGAGCAGCCCTCGGCCAACCTCGTGGTGACACGCTCATAACTATTCAGCCAGTCAGGGACGCTCCGGGAGTCATTGAACTGATCAGGGTCATAACATTCCTTATCCTGTCGTGCCTGTTCAGCAGTCATAAAATAGCGATGCGCCAATCTTCCGAAATTATACCCTATAGTAATGAGAGCACCGACATTTCCGCCCTGATTGTTATGGTGTTCCTGATTTCGATGTATAACGGTTGTCGTATTTCTTGAAACATCTATTATATCATTAGCCACCGTCATTTGTAAATCACGGTCATTCGGATTAACCCGTAGCTTCTGCATGTCATAGTTGGTCTTCAAGACGCCATACCCTGACTCCAAATAAGGTTGTGTCGGAACCTGTTCTGATGCCGTCTCCACAATATGACCGGCGAACTCGGCAGTGCAATGATCACAGAATGTCCTGTTGATGAGACTATTCAACTCCCTGTAATCGTCAAGCACAGAGTGTGGAGATGAGTTCCCCGGACGGGTTCTGGTGTCAAGGAAAACATCCATGAACCAGTCTATAATGTTTTCCACCAATCCTCCGATAACGCCATCCCCTGTAAATCCACCGAAATAGTTCTGGTAGACGGCCGCACGGCTACATGAGGAGAGCGCAAGTCTGTGAAAAGCACCATTCTCCGGCATCTCAGTGCCGCATACAACTTTATAGAGGGACGCATAATTAGCTATACAGGCAGCCTCCGTCGACTCCGGACCATACATCGGCACCTTCGCGGGGTCATTGAGGTTAGCGTCGTTAAGTGTCACCATAATAGGTATGATCACGCTCTCTCCGGCCTCGATGGGGAATGGCGTGAGGTCATATGCGGGGGTAATCGTCCACCCGGGCACATCCTTCTGCATCATGAGAGTGAACTCTTCGGCGCGCATCAACCCTTTGTTGCTCACCTCGAGTCGGATCATCTTAGTCTCACCGGGATACATGTTGTCGCCATCCACACGGTCAAGCTGCTCTATGACTACAACCGGCATCGGCACATTGGTCTGATAGGTCGTCTCGATATTTATCTCATACTGATCCTCGACCTCGGTCTCCTCAGCAGTATAGGAAATATCAACTGTGCGCAAAAGAAGATTGGCGGTTTTCTCGGCGCGCCGTCCGGGCTCCACGCTGACTTTTAGCGTGCGTGTCTGGTGCATCGGCTCCGATACGGTCATGTCGTATGTCCCTTCAGGCAACGTCACCTCCCATCTGCCGTCGCCGTCCGATTTCCCGGATGCCACAGGTTGTCCGGTCACTGAATTTCGCAACACTATATCGGCTCCCGCCACATGAGGACCTGTCGGTTCCATGCCGAAACCATAAGTGTTGTTGTCACAGACATCAACCGAGAGCTGACCCTCACCGGAAGCGGCAATCTCCACATTGAAGGGGATTCCTAAGGAGTTTCCCGATTCACAGTTGAAATAGAGGATACCGGTGTGACGCCCGCCGACATTGCCTGTAGGTGCCATCGTCAGGTTAATTGTGGCTGTTCCACCTCCCGGAATCGAAGGCAGACGCGATACGCCCGGTTTCATCCACGTCGGTAAACTCGGAGAAATAACACCTGTCTCACCAGCCCCCTTGTTGGTAAGGGTGAGGGTAAGTGTCCGCACGCCACCTTTCTGTATGGCTATATCTATATTCTTAAGGTCGCTGTCTATCTCCCCCTGCGGATTCCGGCAGTAAAGATAGATAGGATAACGAAGCTCGGCGGCATTGTCCGCGCTGAACACCACATACGTCTCCTCCCAGTCATCACCAGGTGTGACCCTTCCAGACACGATTGAATAATCCACCTCGATCGTCGACTCGGGAGCAATCTCCGTGGAAGGAAGGTTGACCTCAGCCGTTATTCCCGACGGTGACTCTATCCTCACCTCCAGACCGTTGACAGAGATGCCTGCGGGATTCCTCAACTTCAGTTTTCCATCCATTGTCTCCCCGGGGGTCGTTTCGAGCGTGGTATTCCCGGTCGCTACCCTAAGGATTGCAGGAATATCGAAAGTAGCCAGTTCTTCGTGGCACCCCTCACCCGGGTGACATGCTCCGACAGCAAAACGACCGGTCTGTCCATAATAAGGGGTATAGACGGTCTCGAATGAACCGGAAGCCGACAAGTCTGTACTTATAGCGTGTCTGTAACCGTTGTTGACCACGTACACCTCCACTTTCTCCCCTTCGCTGAATCTACCGCTAACTGAGCCCTTGATATGGATCTCCTCACCGGCCACATAGGAATTGCGGTCGGTTGAGACTTTGGCAGAGAATGGGGATACTACCGAGATCTCTCCACCCATAAGAGTGTTGTTGTCATAGGTGAGTTCATTTACCTTGCGGTCACGGTTCACTATCGCGTAGTAGTTGAATCTACCTACCCTGCCCGGCATGATAACCGGCACCGTTATATCCACCTCTTCTTCGGGAGCCAGCACGGTGGGGGTATAGCAGACTCCTACCAATTCACCTGTCTCACGCAGATATACCTCTACAGGTGTTGAGCCGGGGAGTTCACCGCTGCCGATGTTCCCGACTGTAAGTCTCATCATTACTGAATCAGCCGGGAAATAATCCTTGGAGTCCGTTTTTATCGATTTCACGATGGCATCCGGAAGAGTATTGTCGGTGACTGCCAATCTCACGGAAGCTTTGCTATGACCATCAGCGACAGCGGTGATGACCACCTCGCGACTATCATCTGCCGTATGATTGGGAAGTGCCTTTACAGATATTCCCATACGGACTGCATCTGCCGGCATCTCTACCATCGCGGGCAATTCCAATATACCGTCAGGTGTGGCTGTCAGCATGACGGGCAAGAGGGATCCGACCGGGGTATTGCGGGCAAGTGTAACCTCCATGCTTCCACCCTCCTTGACATAGGAGGCCGGAATACCGAATGTAAGACGTGGGCCGTCGTTGTCATATATCTCGAATGGAGCCGACACTCTACCTGCCGTCTCATGCACCCCTACTGAACAGGAGCACCCCGGAATCACAACCGCCGCGGTCAGAGTGCACACGAGATCTCCATCTGCCTCAGAATTGTCGACGGGGCCGAACATCACGGTCGCCTCGCTCTGACCGGCAGGGATCGTGACACGGTTTGAAGTCAGGAAGAGCCTCCCCGCTGAATCATCAGTCAGTTCGATGGTCAGTTTATTATCAGTCGCTCCCTCTCTTCTGATCGTAGCCGTAGCCGCCACTACACCGGCACCCTCCGGGAGCCCCGGGTGTGTGAGTTCAAGTGTCAGCACCGGGATGTCATCATCTTTCAGGAATAATATGTACTCTTCGGAGTCATATCCCTCGGCAGAGGCCTTGATTGTCAAATCCCTCTCCCCCTGAATCTGATTATTGTCGGGGTAATGGAGACTGAACGAAACCTCGCTCTGACCGGCCGGAAGCACCACCGAAGCAGGGAAAGTAACGCCCGCTGAACGGTCTGCAACTATCGTTACCGGAATATCTATATCCCTCACGAGATCAGTCGAGACTGTCATCTTCAAGGTCTCTCCCTCCGACATTGAATCCCACCCGGCATCAAGTGTGAGTGTCGGCAATTTATCATCGACCGTGTTGATGATGACAGGCACGGAGGCATAACCCTCCTCCTCATTTCCGATATTGAGGGTGCTGACGGAGACTGCATCCGGTTTGCCGTTGGCAACAGGGACTATGCTGATTTCCACAGAGGTCTTACCGGCCGGAATCACAGCGACTTCGGGCAAGGAGTAGCGTGAGTCTTCAACTCCTTTCATATGGAGGGTAAGATCTCGCGTCAGGTTGCCGCTGCGCGATACCTTGACAACAACCGGTCGCCCGTTCCCTTCATCCACAGTGACAGAACCGGCTGAAACCGTAAGCCGATGTCCCACTTCAACACTCTCACCCGAAATCTCCTCGTTATCACCTTTAAGGTGAGCGGGTTCACCACAAGTTTTTTCTGGTATCAACCTTACCTTGACATGACATTCCCCATCTATCATGGGTATCTCACCGATAACAGGTTCTGCTCCCCTGACCACCGTTTCTCCGGCTGAGAGCACTCCTGAATAGTTAGTAATACCCATACGGTGTGTTGAACCTGCGGCATCAACAAGTAAGATTTCCTCGCTCCACCCTGCGTGAGTGGAGGTCTCGCCGTGGTTGATGACACGCCACGAAACGGACAATTTCTCCCCGGGCATCGCCTTTGATGAGTTGACGGCAACATCGAAAACCTTCAGGTCGGGAGATTTGGCCACAGTCAGCGTTCCGTCTTCTGTTGAGGTCAGGATATTGTCACCTGCCGGCGATGCAGCGACTGCATCGCTTATCACTATCGGGAGAGGTTTACCCTCCTCAACTCCTGAGCGGATTATTACCGGAAGCGACAGGATTGTACCGGTACGCCCGTCGAATGGTTGATTGGATGCCGACGTAGTCATGAGCATGTAGCTTCCATCACTTTTCCGGCGACAGACGGTGTTGTGTCGCGAGGCTCTCTCCTGATTATGGACTACCTCACCATCAACCTCCACTCCCGCAGGGAGACGTAGATTGAACTGCAAGGCGACAACATCCGCATCGTTGCTGAGCAATATCTCTATACTCGACTTCTCCCCGGGCGCACCCACAGCATCTCCCACACTGAGCACAACCTTTGCGTCCACGACAGCTATTCCGGCGACCAGAAGCAGCAGGAGGATAATGAAACGCCTGACCATTCTATATGCAGTAATCTTATTTATTGTCATTTGACTAATACTTTTCTTGGTTTACCACCTATGATCACAATATTGACTCCGCGACGGGGAGCATTTGAGACAGTGCCGTCGGGATAGACGTATGTCGCTTCTTCATCTGCTGAGATAATCTCTGCTGACGAGGAATCAGCCATGACATCGACTCTTATCTCCTCAGCATTCAAGGTGGAGCCTCTGACTGAACTGATCGCGACATCTCCGGTGTATTCTCCGATAATATGCCGACCGGCAGGAATCGCTCCACCACTCAATGAATAGGCGACAACTCCTCTATCGTTTGATGCAGTCTCTAACCCGAAATCACTGAAACACCAACTGACATCTCCGAGGGCAGACAACGCAATCGCGCCAATTCCTTCCGCAGATTCAAGTATGATCTTTCCATCAGCATAATATAAAGTGGCTTCCGGCTGTATCTCTTTATCCACGTCCTCGAGGAGAGGCACCCTGCTTTGGATAGTCATGGATGAAGTCTTGTCAAGCAGGAGATTTACAGTAACGACAACATCCTGCACGTTTATGACTCCGTCGCTGTATGTATCGGCCGCCGCGAAGTTGAACGGACGCCATCCATATTCATCAAATACATAAAGTATTGTAGCCTGAACATCTGCGGGGCCTAAACCACCGGTGAAGTCAACATCACCCGCCACATACTCTACCTTGACCAGTCGCGACGGGTTGGCGGCTACACCTCCGGTGAGTCTGCCGAGCATCATCACTCCCCCTTCAGGCACACGGAGCGCATTGTCATAGCCGATCGGAGAAATTGACAGTGACTCACCCTTTGAGACCTTAAGGCCGGATATGGCAGTGTTATACCAGTCAATCCTGTATGGTGGCTGAGGTGCAAGAATCAGCTCATACTCGGTGTCATAATCCCGGGGGTCATGTCGATAAGTGAAAATTGAAGGTATGGTTTCCGCAAGGGATTCCGCTGTAATGTATGATAGATTGAGAATGGCGGTATCTCCGACAATCTGCCTCGCCAAGTCGAGTTTTTCAATCCCCGCAGGAAGCGGTGGATTCACCTCGGAGATGCCGTTGTCGGCAAGGTTGAGTTCCGTCAACTCCGGGAAACGGACGGCTAATAGGGAGACATTACCCGACAACCTGTTGTCTGACAAATCTATACTTCTCAACTCCGGAGCCACAACCTCATCTGCCGTCGAGCCAATAATGGTATTGACGTCCCCGCTGAGACCGTTGTGTGAAAGATTGAGTTCGGTAAGTTTCGGAAATTGGAGAGCAGCCATCGGGAAAGCACCCTCTGTGCCGAGATGGTCGAGGTGAATACCGGTGACACGACCCTCCCGTGAAGTAAGCCCGCTGAATGTGACAGCTCCGGCCGGTCCATCCTCCATCTTCCATGGTGATTCCCACCCTATTGCCGTGAGTTGCTCATGCAGTGCCTTCACTATCTCCCAGTCTGTAAGGTCGAGATCCACTGGCATCTCAAATGCGACGGAATAGACCTCGCCCCATTCCCCTTCGGGACTCATACCCTGTATATTGAAAGTATGTGCGCCGGAAGCAAGACTCTTCACATCTACGGGTATCTGAAGCGGGGTTGACGATCTGCCGCTTTCCACGGGCGGATTATCATCAATCCAATACTTGTAGGCACCCACCTCCGGGTAATCAATCTTCGGCAGGAAGAAAGCCGAACGGTATAGCGCACCTGCACGTCCGTCATTGGTGACCGGAAGCACATTGATGAAGTGTAGACCTGAAAGGAGACCGGAGATGTCGACAGGTAATCCCCGCAGGGCATTATCTGCAACTGCCGTAAGCGTCGAGAGGTCATTGTCTTGCCATATCAGAAGCACCTCAACCGTATCATCCTGTGCCGGTTGAGGAATGAAGAAAACGGAAGTCTGGAGTTTACCCGGAATAGTCCCCGCTTTATATGGCGCCAACGCCACTGAATGGAAGCCGGGACTCATGGAAGCAACATCAAGGCAATCCACGACATGAAGTGAGTCAACCGATGCAAGTTTGACGAGGCGAGAGTCAATCCAGACCCCGTAAGCTCTTATAGCTGTGTCGACAGGTTCTGCCGATACCCATAAAGGAGTGGAGTGCAGAGAACCCCGTTTACCGGCGGAATCAATGGGCTGAATATGGAAGGTATGAAGACCCGGCGTCAGCATGGGGGTATTCACCTTCATACTCAGGGAATCAGAATCCATGTGTTCCCGCACACGCAAATTGATAGCGGAGTCGAACCAATACTCGACATCCCTGATATTTCCGGCAAATGCAGTGGCTACCGACGCCAACATTATTAGCCTGAAGATATGTCTGTTCATATGTTGAAATAGATAAAATGAACAGCTATCTTCAATTGGACTCAAACGTCACGTCGACATTCAATACCTTATTGACATTGTCAAGAGTAATTTTCGAGGAAGAGACACGCGGTATTCCGCTGTTATAGGAATAGTTAATAGGTGATACACCTCCATCGATCCCCACGACCGTGCCGTCGTTACCGAGATAACCCTTCTCTAAAAGGAAATCCTTCGTAGGACATCCGAGTTTTGTGTCATTCCAATAGTAACAATTCTCCACCGTGCTGTCATTGGGAGATATATCCACATAGTTTAAAAGACAGTTGATCATGGCACAATTACGAAACGCCTGACTATATCCACTCGTATAATAATAGTAAGCATACAAATAGCTATTGAGCATAGTTCCCCGGAAATACGTCGAATTCGACACATCCAGGACATCACAATTCACAAAAGTAATATTTTCGGTCGCCTGTGTATTAAAACTGATACCTCTCTGAAAATAGACATTTTTGAATGTTGCCGATTTTAACGAAGCATCAATATTCTGCTTGTTACTGCTGTAGTCTTTGACATGGCATCGGTCAACCATCAGATTTGAATGGGATCCCTTGAAGGTGATGCCACTCATTTCACACTGTTTTATCGTCAACCCGTCTGTTGTCTCTGCCAGTGCGATTACTTTCTGAGTGTTGTTACCATAATTATCAACATAGACTACCCTTAACGACTCTATAGTCGGGGAAATGGGATCATCAGAATTGCCATTCACATCAATACCATTGACGAAGGTGGTATTTCCCTCCCCACGTAGGGTGATTGTCTTATCGAGGGTGACCTTAGGGAACTGACCGGAAGAGAGGAGGATAGTGTCACCGGTCTCCGCTCTGGAGATAGCGACTGATAACGAATCCGGTTCGAACATTGTTATCGTACCTTGGTGATGGAGCATTACGACTGACGTCGGAGTGGCAATGGCGGCGGAAACTGTCATCAGGACAAGTCCGCAGAAAAGCAGGAATCTATTCATGTTATGATGTTAGTAAAAAAATTTCTCAGCGAAAAGATTTCGTCTCCACATAAGGGAAAGCCTTGTAAGTGAAAAACGGCTATGCCGGTTTGTCTCGGCAAAGTTAGGTATTAAATCACTTATATGCAAGCGATAAGATCAAAAAGGGCGTTTATAAAACAAAATTTTTCAAAGATTCCGTTCGGGGGGGGGTATTTCGCTTATTTACAATAAGTTATGAGAAAAACAAAAAACCTCAACTCCATTTTAAGGGAATTGAGGCTTTTCGGGGTGAGTTGTCTTACCAGGATTCGAACCTGGACAGGCAGAACCAAAAACTGCAGTGCTACCATTACACCATAAGACAATCCTGAAGACCCAAGGACACGAAGCGTCCCTAAAGTCACCGCAAAGTTAAAAAAACATTTTCATTCCCGCAACTTTTCCCCCAACTTCTCCAAAATTTATCGTCGGAAGTAATGTAAATCATTTTGTTTAGTGGCGGTTAACTATTTTTATCATAACATTTCGGGGGACGGGACGTTATATTATCAGAATAACGATAGAAACAATTATTAAAAACTCAAAACAAAATGGATCAACTCAGCTACGCCTGGGGTATGGCTTTCGGCCATCAGCTCCGCGGTATGGGAGTCACCAATATCGATTTCAAGGATTTCGATGAGGCTCTCCACGATGCCTTCGACGGCAAGGATGCAAAACTCACACCCGAACAGGCAAATGAAATAATTCAGAAATATCTCCAGGAACTCGCAGAAAAGAAAACTGCCGAGATGAAATCAGCCGGCGAGAAATTCCTCGCCGAAAACCTCAAGAACGAGAACGTGAAATCTACCCCCTCCGGTCTCCAGTATATCGTTGAGAAAGAGGGCGAAGGTGAACATCCTACCGCCGAGAGCGAGGTGACCGTTCACTACACCGGCAAACTCCTCGACGGAACCGTCTTCGACAGCTCCGTAAGCCGCGGCGAACCTGCCACATTCCCCCTCAACCGCGTGATTCCGGGTTGGACCGAAGGCGTGCAGCTCATGAAAGAGGGCGCAAAATACACATTCTTCATCCCCTCCGACCTCGCTTACGGTCCTCAGGGCGTGCCCAACGCAATCCCGCCACACTCGACTCTTATCTTCGAGGTAGAACTTATCAAGATCAACAAGAAATAATTTCTAATGACAAAGAATTCATTTATCGCGGCAGCAGCCGTCGTGGCTCTCGGGTCACTCGCTTCATGCGGTGGCAACAAATCTGAAAAGAGCGCCGATTCATCAGAGGTGATCGCAGAAGCCGTGGAGGCTGTCACAGAAACCGCAACGCCGGCTCCCGACTTATACAGCGCCGACTTCTTCAACGATGAAAACCGCAAGTCAGAGACCGCTACCGACTCCACATATGCAGTTACGGCCACTGGCCTGAAATATGTGGTTGTCAAGGAGGGCACAGGTGCCTCACCGACAGCTACCGACATGGTGACAGTCCACTACACCGGCCAGCTCACCGACGGCACTGTCTTCGACAGCTCCGTCACACGCGGCGAGCCCGCCACATTCCCCCTCAACCGCGTCATCTCCGGTTGGACCGAAGGTCTTCAGCTCATGAAGGAGGGTGGCAAGAACATCTTCTACATCCCCTCCAACCTCGCTTACGGTGAGCAGGGTGCTCCGGGTGCTATCCCGCCCAACGCTCCCCTCATTTTTGAAGTGGAACTCCTCAAGGTCAACTGACCCTACGTTGCGCCTGTAAATGAAACATACACGTCTATTTATCACCCTTGCAGCCATGCTGCTCCTTATCGGGGCATCAGGCTGCAAGGGTCGCACGCTTGATAACGTAGCGGCCACCGGCGACACGGTAGAGGTAGATCCCGGTTGCGGCACACCCGAACCGACCGACTCCATCACCCTCTAAAATTAACCTATAACCCATAACCGCTTCGCCTCAGGCGAAGCCTAACCTCCTAACCCCTAACCCTATAACCGGTTTGCCGTCAGGCAAACCCCAACCAGTTATACCATATGAAATTAAATTCGATTCTTTCAATAGCGGCAGCCGGCCTTCTCCTTGCATCCTGTTCCGGGGCCGACTCCACCCCCAAGACATCAGCCGACGAATCAGCCAAGGCCGATTCACTCATCTACTGCTTCGGGCAGCTCCGTGGCTCTGAATTCCTCAACGAGGCCAAGACCGACACCCTCCTCAGCGCCAAATACGCCCGTCAGGAATACCTGAGCGGCGTCAAGGCCGGTCTCGCAGCTGTCAAGGCCAAGAAAGAGGCCTACAACAAAGGTCTCTTCCTCGGTATGCAGATGGCCATGAACATTCAGGGTTTCGAGGATGAATACGGCATACGTCTCTCCGACAAACTCTTCCTTGAAGGCCTTTCAAAGACTCTCGAATCTGACACAGCCATGAATTCCTCTGAACTACAGGCCGTTTTCTATCGACTCATGAACGAGATGAACGAGCAGAAAGCGCAGCGCGACAAAGAGGCAGCCGAATCTGTGCTCAAGAAGGAAGCCGAAGCCAAGGGTCTGACTCTCGTGGCCGACGGAGTTTACGGCAAACTCACCGTCTCCAAAGGTGAGAGGATCAAGGAGGGAGACAAGATCGACGATGATATTGTGGTGACAACTCTCGACGGGCGTGAGATCGCCGCACCCTTCCCCAAGTCTATGATAGTGGGTCAGCGCCTTCAGAACAGCCCCATATCAGCTGTGCTGACATCGCTTTCTTCAGGCGAGAAAGGCACCTTCCTCACCACAGCCTACCATCTCTTCGGCCAGCGTGCTTCACAGATGGGTCTCAAATCAGACGAGATTCTCCAGTTCACCATCACGGCAACTGTTGTGCCCTCCGACGAATCCGCAGAATCTAAGTGATCGCACGACTTCCGGAAAACATAACCGCTGCCCTGATCGACATGGACGGCGTGCTCTACGACTCCATGCCCTCACACGCCAGGGCATGGAGGCAGATGACCTCTGAGATTGGTCTCGATGTCGACGAGAAGGAGTTCTTCCTCTTCGAGGGGATGACCGGAGCGGCAGTGATCGACCTCCTCTTCCGCCGCGACCTCGGTCGCCCCGCTACGGAGGAGGAGAAAAAGCGTCTCTATAAACGCAAGTCTGAAATCTTCGCCTCATACGGTCCCAAACCACCCATCGAGGGTGCCGACCGTATGCTCCGCGCCCTTGAGAAGGCCGACATCACCCGTGTGCTCGTCACCGGCTCCGGGCAGCTTACGCTCCTCGACCGCCTCGACACGATGTATCCCGGAGCATTCAGCCCCGATCTGAGGGTCACCGCTAACGATGTCACTCACGGCAAACCAGATCCTGAGCCATACCTCCTCGGTGCTTCCAAGGCGGGTGTGGATCCCTCTCAGGCAATCGTCATCGAGAACGCTCCCCTCGGCGTACGCGCCGGCAAAGCAGCGGGGGCGTTCACAATTGCCGTGACCACCGGACCAATCCCACGCGAGGCATTCGAAAAGGAGGGAGCCGATATGATCTTCCCCTCCATGCCTGCTTTCGCCGACTGGCTCGAGCGTGAACTCCCCGCCATGACCCTGCGCCGCCTCCTTGACGACACGGTCGCTCAACTCGATCCTCAGAGCGTCACAATCGTCACTGACAGCAACGTCGACCGTCTCGTGTTGCCGATGCTCGAGGGTTCGGAGACGCTCCGTAAAGGGGCAAAGGTCGTGATCGCCCCGGGAGAGATGAACAAGAATCTCGAGACTGTCACCAAAGTCTGGGATACCCTTGAGGATACGGGGGCTACCCGCGGCGCGGTCGTCGTCAATATCGGCGGTGGACTCGTCACGGACCTCGGCGGTTTTGCGGCGGCCACCTTCAAGCGCGGACTCCGCACCGTCAATCTCCCTACAACACTCCTCGGAGCCGTGGATGCCGCCACCGGCGGCAAGACCGGCGTCAATTACCGTGGTCTCAAGAATGAAATCGGCGCTTTCCACGCCCCGGAAGCTGTAATAATCTCCTCCGTGCCACTCTCTACCCTCCCAGAGCGCGAACTCATGTCGGGTTACGCGGAGATGGTCAAGACGGCTCTCATAGCCGACACCGACCTCTATCGCAGTCTACTCGACGCGGAGGGTGTCTTAGCCGATCCCGAAAGGTTGGAAGACGCCATGCGCCGCTGTGTCGCGATAAAGAGCAGTATTGTGGAGCAGGATCCCACGGAGAAAGGATTGAGGAAAGTGCTCAATTTCGGTCATACCGCAGGTCACGCCTTCGAGAGCCTCGCGATAAGCCGAGGCTCACATCTCCCCCACGGGGAGGCAGTGGCCCACGGCATACTCGTGGAGCTTATCCTCAGCCATATGCTTAAAGGATTTGAGTCTGCGGAGATGACACGCTATGCCGGGTCATTCCTTAAGCCACTCTATCCCCGGATGAAAGTGACGTGCGCAGATATCGAGGCCCTGATCGGGTTTATGGCTCACGACAAGAAGAACGCCGAAGCCGGGCAACCCGATTTCACCCTGCTCCGCGCACCCGGAGTGCCGGAGACCGGCGTCACCCCCACCCTCGCCGAAATCCGTGCCGCCCTCGAGATCTACCTCGACCTCCTCGCATAGCGGCAATTTTTTATCATCTTCATGAACCAATGATAACGCAGGTATGTTATAATATCGAAGAAAAGATAATACAGAGTTTTGAAAAAAGCCATCAAGATATTAACTGCTAATTTAAGCGTTCTGAAAAAGTTGTTATTGTTGTTTTAATTGAAGGAAACTTGGCTGACGTGAGTCAGCCTTTTTCTTTTTATATACATCGGCAAAGCTGACATTCCATAAAAAAATCATATCTTTGCATCCGGCAAACCTCTATCCGCTTTTTCATTAATATAACTCATATCTGACAAACCATGAAAATCCTGTCACGAATCACCCTCGCAGCCGCTCTGATGCTCGGCGCGGCATCCATGCCGGAGAGTGTTCAGGCTGTCGACTACAATCAATATTACGACGGCCTCCCCATCAAGCTCAAACCAGTGAAGGCTCCCGTAATCCCCGACTATGAAGTCAACCTCAAGCAGTTCGGTGCCGTCAACGACGGCGTCACCTCCAACACCGAAGCCTTCGCCAAGGCCATGCGCCACCTCGCCGAAAAGAAGGGTGGACGCCTCATAGTCCCCGAGGGTATCTGGTATACCGGCCCCATCGAGTTTGAGAGCAACGTCGAGCTCCATCTCGAACGCGGAGCGTTGGTGCTCTTCAGCGAGAATCTCGCCGACTACCCCACTCTCCCCTCCGACTGGGAGGGACTCTCCACACACCGAGCCAAATCACCCCTCACCGCACGCGGCAAACATGACATCGCCATCACCGGCGACGGCACTTTCAACGGCAACGGCCAGAAATGGCGCCCCGTGAAGAAAGCAAAGATGACAGCCGACCAGTGGCGCAACCTCACCAAGACCGGCAGCGTCAATGCCAAGGGCGACATCTGGTATCCCAACGAGCGCATCCGCGAGGTTGCCGAGAACAAGGAACTGCAGGGTAAGGCCCACAACGGCGACGCCGCCACACTCGATTACGTCCACGACTTCCTCCGCCCCGTGCTCCTCTCATTCATAGAATGTGACAACGTGCTGCTCAAGGATGCCACTTTTGAAAATTCCCCGGCCTGGAATATCCACCCCCTCCTCTGCAAGAACCTGATCATGGACAATATCAACGTCCGCAACCCCTGGTATGCGCAGAATGGCGACGGTGTCGACATCGAGTCATGCACCGATGTGCTCCTTCTCAACAGCCGCTTCGACGTGGGCGACGACGCCATGTGCATCAAGTCAGGCAAGGACAAGGATGGACGCGACCGCGGCATACCCTGCTCCAATGTGCTCATCGAAGGCTGCACCGTCTATCACGGCCACGGCGGTTTCGTGATCGGCTCCGAGATGTCAGGCGGTTGCAAGGATATTGTGGTGCGCAACTGCGTCTTCATCGGCACAGACGTAGGCCTGCGCTTCAAGTCAACCCGCGGACGCGGCGGCGTGGTGAGCAATATCTACGTCGACAACATCAAGATGTCTGACATCACCGGCGACGCGCTCATCTTCGACCTCTACTACGGCATCAAACCGGGCACACCCGTTCCCCCCGTCACCGAGGAGACACCCTCTTTCCGCGACATATATATCAATAATGTCACCTGCCGTTCGGCCAAACGCGCCGCGCTCTTCCACGGTCTCCCCGAGATGCCGATGAAGAACGTGTTCATCACCGACTCCCGTTTCCGCGCCGATACCGGCTTCGAACTTAATCATGTCGACGGTCTCACGCTCAAAGGTGTCGTCATTGACACCCCGGGAGAGAAGATCAAGGAAGGCGAGGGTGTGAAAAATGTCCGCAAATAAGAATACTTTTGCATAAAAATTGAGATTGGCCCTGAATTTTTATGTTGTAGGACATAAAAAAATTATCTATAAAAATTTGGAAAAGATACCATTTGTATATAATTTTGCACCGGATTTCGATGAAACCTCCATGAGAAAACAATCATTTTTCTACAATTGAGGGGTTGGAAATCCAATTTTGAAAATTTGAAGCAAAGTATCGAAGCATATTTAATAGGTATAATCAAAATTAGGGAACTGATAAAATCAATTATTAAAGCGCAAATGGCCGACACGTCGAGACGACGAGCCGGCCATAATTACTTTTTGCCGTTTCCGGAGCAAATCTCCGGAGTGTGATTCTAATCAGGATTTCTTGCGGCGCGAGGGCTTCTTCGGGGCGGCATCCTGCGCCTCCATCAATGCACGGGCCTCCTCGGCTGTCAGCGCGGCTGCATCAGTAGTCTTCGGTATCTTGTAGTTCACCGCTTTCTTGGCTCCCTCAGGTTTATAGGCCATGTATGGGCCATAGCGGCCATTGAGCACCTCCAGACCGGGGATCTCGTCGAAAGTCTTGATGAGACGGTTGGCCTCCTCTTCCTGTTTCTTGCGTATAAGCTCCGTGGCCTCCTCGAGGGTGATCCCCTGGGGTGTCAGGTCTTTCGGTATCGACACGAAGAGTTTGCCGAAACGCAGGTACGGGCCGAAACGACCGATGGCGGCCACGACCGGTTCTCCGTCGAGTATGCCGACTGTGCGGGGAAGTTCAAAGAGCTTGAGAGCCTCCTCGAGCGTGATTGTGGCCACACTCTGATCGGCGAGCAGACTCGCGAAGAGGGGCTTCTCCTCATCCTCGGCGCGTCCGATCTGCACGACAGGTCCGAAACGTCCGATCTTCACCGAAACGGGGCGACCGGAAGCGGGGTCGGTGCCGAGCACACGTTCCCCGACCTTATGCTCGAGACGCAAGGCGTTGATCTCCTCGATCGAGGGGTGGAAATCACCGTAGAAATCGGAGATCTCATTCTGCCATCCGAGCTTACCCTCCGAAATGTCGTCAAACTTCTCCTCCACCTTGGCGGTGAAGTTATAATCGAGGATATCGGGGAAATATT
>CAZMHE010000022.1:0-4003 GCA_964566015.1 uncultured Sangeribacter sp.
ATTCGACATTCCAAATTCAACATTAAAAATTATCCATTCGACATTCGACATTCAAAATTCAAAATTATAACTCGACATTCAACATTAAAAATTACATACTATGAACAGCACAAATTATCAACAGCAGGCAGAAGCTGCCGCCAAGGCGAGCATAGCTGATGCGAAAGTGGCCGCTCAGGCCGAAATCAACAACCTGCGCAAGGATGGCGCCGAAACCAAGGCACAGATCGATGCCGATGCAGATTCCTTCAAGGCTCAGGCCGCAGACAAGGCCGCACAGCTCAAGGATCAGGCCAACGTTCTCAAAGATCAGGCCGCTGCAAAGGCAGCTGCCCTCAAGGATCAGGCTGTAGTGGCCGGCCAGATGGCTAAGGATAAGGCAGCCGGCATGGTCGATTCGCTTAAGGATAAAGCCGCCGACTTCCTTCACGACAGTGCCGACAAACTCGCCGGCCTCGCCGACAAACTCGGTAAATAATCAAACGATTTAGTTTTTCAACTTCCGCAAGCGGAAGTTGAGGGTTATAACCTTATAACCTCATAACCCTATAACCAAAAATCAGGCAGGTAATAAAGCAATTTTATTACCTGCCTGATTTTTTGCATTTCAGAAAATTATATGTAACTTTGCGGTTGCAGGCCGCCTCGCAGAAGCCCCGGTCTGGGGTTAAGCGGAGCGGGATGTAGAGACATACATAATAAAGCGTTTATCCGCGCTGATTCTTGACGAATCGAAATTCTCGCAAAATTTCTATCTAAGTCAAGGATTGAGCAACGGTAGATGCCCGTGGATATGTAATATAGAGCCCTCCGGCAGGATACCTTGGGAAAGGTATGGCCGTAGGGGAATGTTGCATATACAAGCGTGGGCTTCTGCAGTTGCCGTCCGACTTAGATGGGCAATGCGAGAAGCCTCGATTCGTAGGACGGCAACAGATACAGATTCCTACGCTTTCTTGCTTACTAACCTGACGCCAACGAGAGGAAGACCGCGGCAAAGCTTTATAGTATGAGCCGAAAAGCGAAAAAATGCGTCGGAGGCTGTCATTCTTCAAATTGTGTGATCCCCTATGATCCCGCGGACGACCCCTGGGCTAATAAAATCATTCCTCAGGGTAATACACTGGCCGAAATGGTTGAGGATTATCGACAGAACTTTCTTGAACGTACTGAGAGATGGATCAGTTCACTCAAATCGACCACTGACTTTATCTGTGGTGCAGCCAACATCAAGGATTATCCGAAGGATAAAAGATTCTGTAAGAATTCCCATCAATATCGTATGCCCTATGGCACGGTAGTTGCAGCACGTGAGAAACTCGAAAATGCGGATCTGGAACACCTTTCATCATTCTCTGATATTTATCAGAAAGTCAAACTGATTTCCAAAGATATATATCAGTTCGGAGTCCTTGCCGCTTACGATTTCACACAAAGATATTGTTATTCGCGCAATATGCTTCCGGATGCCGTGTATCTTCATGCCGGTGTAACCGAGGGATTCAATGCCCTTAACGCCGCAATGGGGGAAATTCCGGTTGAACACAATGCTATTCTCGGCGACTTCGTAAAGTCTGCCGCATTGCCCAAACCTTTAGCGGATCTGAGCACATTGCATATAGAGAACCTCCTGTGTATCTACAAGCATCGGCTTGCACGTCTATCAAACTAAATATCAATCCAAACATTAACCTAACCAAATTATATAAATCATGAGAAAAGTCTTATTTTTCATGTTGGGAGTACTGATGGCGCTCCCGACATTCGCCCGTGACTTCAAGTATACCTACGAAGGTAATACCGTTACCTATACAGTCATTAGCGAGAGCGACAAAACTGTAAGAACAAGATGGGATAATTGTATTATCGCTTCCAATGTTTATGGTAAGCTGGTGCTTCCTTCACATCCAAAAGACGGGGATGTGGAATACACCTTGATAACAATAGGCAGGGAAGGGTTCCACGGACAAAAATATATGACTTCAATTACAATCCCCAGCACAGTCACTTCAATCGAATCATCTGCCTTCGACGGTTGCAGTGGCTTGAGCAAGGTGGAGTTTAATGCTAAAAATTGCTACTTATGGTATAAAGATCAAAGTCCATTCCCAACTACCCTCAAGACATTGACCATTGGTGATGAAGTGGAGGTTATTCCGGCATACCTTGCATATAACTGCAGCAATCTGACTTCTGTGACCATACCAAACTCAGTCACTTCAATCGGCGCGGGTGCTTTCTACTATTGCAGAGGTCTGACTTCTGTAACAATCCCCGATAATGTCACCTCAATCGGCTCGGGTGCTTTCTTAGGTTGTGCCGGATTGAAAAAAGCAGAATTTGCAAGCTTAGAGTCTCTTTGTAAGATTGATTTTGAAAATTATAGTGCCAATCCTCTTTTTATTGCTAAGCATCTATATATTGGAGAAAGTGAGGTCAGAAATCTAGTGATTCCGGAATCAGTCTCTTCAATCGGGGCATATGCTTTCTACAATTCCGAGTACCTGACTTCAGTGACAATCCCCAACACAGTCTCTTCAATCGGCTCGGGTGCTTTCTACAATTGCAGCGGCTTAAGCTCAGTGATAATCCCCACCTCTGTTTCTTCAATCGGTTCTGATGCTTTCAAGTATTGCAGCGGTCTTAAAAAAAGTGCTTATCCTAAGACAATTAGCAATCCTTTCACTACAGGAACGACTATAGGCTATGACCCTGCAGGAGCAATTATTGAAGATGGCTTTGTCTGGGGGCCGGATAAGTCCTCAATCTATTTCGCTCCCTTGGGTCTCGAAGGGGAGTTTATCCTACCGTCAACAGTCAGTTCAATCGGCCCGGGTACTTTCTTGAATTGTACAAGTCTAACCTCGGTGACAATACCTGCGGCTGTCACCTCAATCGGTAAGTTGGCTTTTTATAGTTGCATCGGTCTGGAAAAAGCAGAATTTGCAAGCATAGAATCTCTTTGTAAGATTGATTTTGAAGATAAGAGTGCAAATCCTCTTTCTCATGCTCATCACTTATATATAGGAGGAAGTGAAGTCTCAGATCCGGTGATTCCTGAAACTGTCTCCTCAATCGGCTCTTGGGCGTTCACCGGTTGTAATAGCATTACTTCAGTAACTATCGGCAACTCTGTCAACACAATCGGCACATCTGCTTTCGAAGATTGCAGTGGTCTGACTTCGGTGATAATACCTACTTCTGCTAAATCAATTGGTTCAGACGCTTTCAAGAATTGCAGCGGCCTGAAAAAGAATGCTTATCCTAACACTATCAGTAATCCTTTCCCGGCAGGATTGTGCATTGCCTATAACCCGCAAGGTGCTATTGTTGAGGATGGTTGTGTCTGGGGCTCTGAAAAGACAGCCCTCTATTTTGCATCGCTTAGTCTTGAAGGGGAATTTGTAATCCCCAACTCAGTCACTTCAATCGGCTCGTCTGCTTTCTCGGGTTGCAACGGCATGACTTCTGTGATTATCGGCAACTCAGTTTCCTCAATCGGTTCTGATGCTTTCTCGGACTGCAGCGGCCTGACTTCTTTGACTATCCCTGCTGGTGTCACCTCAATCGGCAAGAATGCTTTCTCCGGGTGCAACGCTTTGAATGATGTGGTATATAATGCTAAGAATTGCACATTCGGAGACGGTATGAAAAGTCCGTTCCCAACTACCATCAAGTCATTGACACTTGGTGACAATGTGGAGGTAATACCGGATTATCTGGCATATCAGTGTAGTGAACTGAATTCACTGACTATCCCCGACACTGTTACCTCTATCGGCCAGATGGCTTTTTCCGGTTGCAGTGGTCTGACTTCGGTGACAATACCCACTTCTGTTACCTTAATCTACTGGTATGCTTTCAAAGATTGTAACAGCATTAAAGATGTTGTTTATAATGCTAAAAATTGCACATTCGGAGATACTAAGAAAAGTCCGTTCCCAACTACCATCAAGACATTGACATTTGGTGATAATGTGGAAGTTATACCGGATTATCTGGC
>CAZMHE010000022.1:4103-22199 GCA_964566015.1 uncultured Sangeribacter sp.
CCATCAAGACATTGACATTTGGTGATAATGTGGAAGTTATACCGGATTATCTGGCCTACAATTGCAGCAATCTGAATTCTGTGACAATACCTGCGGCTGTCACCTCAATCGGTTTCTCTGCTTTTTCTGGTTGCAGCGGTCTGGAAAAAGCTGAATTTGCAAGCATAGAGTCTCTTTGTAGGATTCACTTTGAAAATAAGAGTGCAAATCCTCTTTCAAATGCTCATCAATTATATATAGGAGGAAGTGAAGTCACGGACGTGGTAATTCCTGAAACAGTCAACTCAATTGGCGCATGGTCATTCCCGGGTTGCAGCAATCTTGCCTCAATGACTATGGGCAACTCAGTCACTTCAATCGGCGCTGATGCTTTCTCAGGTTGCACCGGCCTGACTTCGGTGACTATCGGCAACTCAGTCAACACAATCGGCCGATCGGCTTTCTCTGGTTGCAGTGGCTTGACTACGGTGACTATACCTGCTGCTGTCACTTCAATCGGCGAGAATGCTTTCTCTGGTTGCAGCGGCTTGACCTCGGTGACTATACCTGCTGCTGTCACTTCAATCGGGGAGAATGCTTTCTCTGGTTGCAACGGCCTTATAAAAAGTGCTTATCCAAACACTATCAGCAATCCGTTCCAGAAAGGAGTGTGCATCGCCTATAATCCGGAAGGTGCACTTATTGAAGATGGTTTTATTTGGGCTCTTGAAAAGACAGCACTCTATTTCGCTCCCCTCAGTTTCGAAGGCGAATTTGCAATCCCTGCCTCAGTCAACACAATCGGAGGAAATGCTTTCTATGGTTGCAGCGGTCTGACTTCGGTGACAATTCCTGAGAATGTCACCTCTATCGGCTCTTATGCATTCTCCGGATGCAGTAGTCTGACTTCGGTGACAATTCCTGAAAATGTCACCTCAATCGACTCTTATACATTCTCAGGTTGCAGTGGTATGACTTCGGTGACAATTCCTGAAAATGTCACCTCCATCGGCTCTTATGCATTCTCCGGATGCAGCGGCTTGACTTCGGTGACCATCCCCGCCTCCGTCACTTCAGTCGGCTCATCAGCTTTCTCCGATTGTAGCGGCCTTATAAAATGTGCTTATCCCAACACTATCAGCAATCCCTTCCCCACAGGATTGTGCATTGCCTATAACGCGGAAGGTGCATTTGTTGAAGATGGTTGTGTATGGGCACCTGAAAAGACAGCCCTCTATTACGCCCCCCTCAGTCTCGAAGGTGAATTTATTATCCCGGCCTCAGTCAATACAGTCGGTGGAAATTCTTTCTATGGCTGCAGCGGCCTGACCTCTGTAAAATCTCTTTCAGAGACGGCACCTGCCATCTCGACGAATAGTTTCGAAGGACTGTATGACAGTGTCGAGGCAATTGTTCCTGACAACAGCCTGAACAACTATCTGACCTCGAATTGGGCTCTTTTCGAGAACCTGACAACAGCCGGAGGTGTTGTGGCTCAGAAGTTTACCGATGATGTATTCCGGTATAGAGTGAATGGTGAAAAATCAGCGATGCTCCTGGCAGGTAGTTACGGAAACATGACATCTGCATCTATACCTGACCGGGTCGTTTTAAATGATGAATTCTATAATGTGACTTATATCGGCAATGAAGCTTTTAGGGATTGCAGCAACCTCAGATCAGTGAGTCTTCCGAAAAATCTGGAAGTGATCGGTGAGCAGGCATTCCGCGAATGTACCGGTCTGACTTCAGCGAATATCCCAGAATCCGTAAAAGAAATCGGCAGGGGTGCTTTCTATAATTGCAGCCAGATACCTTCATTGACCCTCGGTAACTCTGTGAAATCAATCGGAGACTATGCTTTCCGCGGTTGCAGCAGCCTGACAACGGTGGAGATTCCTGAATCAGTCAAAGAATTAGGAAAGTATGCTTTCGCAGTTTGCAACAATCTGGCTTCAGTGACAATACCCAACTCCCTCTCGGAAATCTCGGAAGGTGCTTTCTGCGAAAACCCGGCGCTGAAAACTATGACTATCCCCACCTCAGTCACTGAAATCGGGAAATATGCTTTCTATAACACCGCCCTGTCTTCGGTTACTATTCCCAATTCCGTAACCGCAATCGGGGCTGAAGCTTTCCGCGCCTGCTCCAACCTGAAAGAGTTTACTGTGGAAGACCAATTCTTTGAGGAGATTTCGTTAGGATCAGCCATGCTTCTTGATTCTCCTGTCACAGATCTTTATATGGGACGCGACTGGTATACCGGAGACGGATTCGGCACAAAACTCCAGAGAGTGACTATCGGTAATACCGTATCCACTATTCCTTACGCTGCTTTCCGAGGATGCTCTAATCTAAAATCTGTAACCCTCGGCTCTTATGTGTCCGTTATATCTTCCTATGCCTTTGCAAACTGTAATCTTTCGGAAGTGATTCTCTCTCCGGCTACCATTATTATCGGTGAGGATGCATTCAAGGGGAATAACCTCAAGAATATCGCGATGGGTGCCAATGTCACCCAGATCGGCGGTTATGCTTTCGATGGTGCCAACTCCCTTGAGAAGGTCAGCATCACGGCAATGACACCTCCGGCTGCCGAGAACACCACTTTCAGCAATTATGACTGCCCGCTCTATGTGATGCCTTCGGAGAATAACAGCGTCATCGATGCCTACTACAACTTCACAAGTTGCTGGTATCGTTTCACGGGTCATAATCTCGTCACGATTAATGAATTGAAGATTTCCGGGGCTACTGAAATGAGTCTTAAACCGGGTGAGAGCACCAAGCTCGAGGCTACCTTCTCTCCCGCCGACGCTTCGCTCCCCTATATCTTCTGGTTTTCCACCAACCCGAATATCGCCAATGTCGACAATAATGGAAACGTCACAATGGTTGGCAAGGGAGACAATGGCCAGTACTGTCATATCGTAGCGGAAACTCTCTATGCCGATGGCCCAAGGGCTTCCGTGATAGTTACTCAGGATGGCTCATTCGTTGAGGAAATCCACGAGGATTCGTCATTCTCTTCATCAAGAAGCAATGACATCTACACCATCCAGGGTGTATGCGTGAAGCGCAATGCAACTGACGAAGATGTGAAAGCCCTCACCCCGGGTCTCTACATCATCGGCGGCAAGAAAGTGATGGTTAAATAAAAAATGTAGGGACATGGCGTGCCATGTCTGAAATGAAGAATATTAAGTGATTAGTCTGATGTCATAAGCCGATAGTTGCCGGTTGATTGTCGTAAAAGAGTTAGTAAAAATCATAGAAAAAAGGAGATTGACGACTATCGGCTTGTGACAAAAGACTAAATTTGAGAAGGGAGGTTGCCTGATTTCATTGACAGGCAACCTCCCTTTTTTCATTTTTCACTTTTCATTTTTCACTTATGACATGGCACGCCATGTCCCTACATATAGCAATACGAATCAACCCTTATTAAAAATTTTTTCAAAAAATTTTAATATCGTCTTACAGATTTTGACTAATTTTACACTCCAAAAAAATCAAGCAGGCTTATCATGGAACCGGACGCTCTCCCCTACCATATCCCGGCTCTGTTGCCGGAGACATTGAAATTACTGAATATCAGACCGGACGGGGTCTACGTCGACGCCACTTTCGGTGGTGGCGGTCACTCACGCGCCATTATCGTCGCCCTCTCTGAAAAGGGTCGTCTGTTCTCTTTCGACCGCGACCGCGACGCCCTTGTCAACAGCATCGACGACCCCCGCTTCACATTCGTGCTCTCCAACTTCAGATACATCCCGAATTTCATGAGGTTTCACGGCATTGACCATGTCGACGGCATCCTCGCCGACCTCGGGGTGAGCTTCCACCATTTCGACGACCCCACACGCGGTTTCTCATTCCGCTCCGACGCACCCCTCGACATGCGCATGAACCGGCACGCCGAAGCCTCCGCCGCCTCGATCATAGCCGAAGCCCCGGAAGCCGACATCAAGGGTTGGCTCCATGCCTACGCCGATCTCAAGCGTCCCGGCAACGTGGCCCGCGCCATTGTCGAGGCCCGCGCCAAATCACCCCTCGACACCACCTTCCGTCTCGCCGATGCCGTCAGACCGGCCCTCGACCCTCGTCAGGAGAAAAAGGAGATGGCACAGGTGTTCCAGACACTGAGGATTGTCACCAACGACGAGATGGGTGACCTGCGCCGCTTCCTGGAATCGAGCGTGAAGACCCTGCGCCCCGGCGGACGACTCGCGGTCCTCACCTATCACTCCGTAGAAGACCGCATGGTCAAGAATTTCATGAAGACCGGCAACATCGAGGGGCGCGAGGAGAAAGACTTCTTCGGAAAAGTCTCCACTCCCTGGAAAATCATCACGCGCAAACCCGTGGAGGCATCTCCGGAAGAGGTGGAGCGAAACCCGCGGTCACGGAGCGCAAAGCTCCGCGTGGCCGAGCTTCTACCCGACTCCTGAGCCGCAACTCTCCTATTCATCTTTCCTCATTCATCTTTCCTCCGAACGACCCAAATAATTCTCTCCCTGACAAATGGATTCTCCGAAAACCAAAGATAAAACCAAGAAAGAAAAGAAAAAAAAGACCCGGCACACTCCCGGATGGGTCATGGACGTCAGATACGGCCGCTCGGTCTCTGTGGATTTCTTCCGCAAGAACGCCTGGCTGCTGATGATTGTCGTCGTCTCCATGATCTCCCTGATGGGTCTGCGCTATAAGACAAAGACCAAGATGGAGGAGATAAAGCGTCTCACCAACGAGCTGCAGCTCGCCGAAAGCTCGAAACTTCAGGAGAAAGCGGCTTATATGTCGCTCATCCGCGAGGTGGAGATGAGACGCCTCGTCGAAGAAAACGGCCTCGGCCTTCAGTTTCAGGAACAACCACCCTACGAACTGACTGTCGACCGCCAATGATCCCCTCGACCGCCAAACCATCAACCGCATCATCCTGAATAATCCTCTCATCTCATGGCCCAGAAACAGAACAACAAAAACCACATACTCTTCCGCTACGGACTGATCATCCTGGCATTCCTCTTCTTCTCAGCGGGGATTGTCTGGAAACTCGTACAGACCACCGTCATCGAGGCCCCGGAGTGGAACCGCCGCGCGCATCAGGAACTTTCGCGCACCACCGTCATCCCTCCGGAAAGGGGGAATATCCTCGCCTCCAACGGCAATATCCTCGCATGCAACCTGAAGGTCTACGACATCAAGCTCGACCTGCGCCACAACAAGGTGCTCAAGCAGACCTCCGTGCCATGGGACAAGGTTGACTCCTTGGCCGACTCGCTCGACTATTATTTCCCCCGAATACGCAATCTCTCACGCCAGCACCCCGACACAATCCGCAAATATTCCTGGCACACGCGTCTGCGCAAGGAGTTTGAGAAAGACCCACAGAAGCGTCCCCGCGCTTTGCGCCTGGCCGCCAAGAAGAGTCTCGAGGATTTCGAGCAGATCCGCAATTTCCCTTATCTGCGCGATTTCAAGGGGAAAGGGTTCCGCATCCCCGTCTACAAGGAAGCCAAGAATATCCGCATCTACCCCTACGGCAAGATGGCCTACAGGAGCATCGGGCGCGTCAACGAGCATTTCGAGACAGGGGAGTTCCACGGCTATTCCGGCCTCGAGAAAGACCTCGACACGCTCCTCTACGGCCAGTCGGGCGTGGCCAAGAAGGTGGCCCTCACCTCCGGCATAGGCAACTGGATGACCCAGCCGCCGGTGCGCGGATTCGACATCCACACCACCATCGACATCGACCTCCAGGATATGCTCGAACAGGAGCTCCACAATATCTGCCTCGAATCGCGGGCGGAGTGGGGCACTGCCATACTGATGGAGGTGGCCACGGGTGAGATCAAGGCCATATCCAACATCGAGCGTCTCTCCGACGGCACATACGGTGAGGCCCTCAACCGCGCCGTGCAGGCATTTGAGCCGGGATCGGTCATGAAACCGATCTCGCTGATGATAGCCTTCGAAGACGGCCTTGTCCGCAGCGTCAACGAGACCGTGAGCTGCGCCCCTTTCCAGCGCACCAGCGACCCTCACGCCCCGGGCATCAAGACCATGAAGCAGGTGATCGAGATGTCATCAAACACCGGCATTGCCCGCGTCATCTTCCGCGGCTACGAGAGCGACCCCGCCAAATTCCACGACCGTCTCGCCTCGATCGGATTCTTCGAGCCGATGCACACCGGCATCGCCGGGGAGTGCATACCCCGCATACGCAAGCTTCTCCCCAAAGACTCGCGCGGCAACAACATCACCATGACGGCACGTCATCTCGACCTTGCACGCCAGGCCTACGGCTACAACACCGAGATTCCCCCTCTCTATACCCTCTCGATCTACAACGCCATCGCCAACGGCGGCCGATATGTGCGTCCGCACCTTGTCCGCTCACTCATCGACGAGAACGGCCGCGACTCGATCCTGCCGATCTCCTATATCCGTGACCGTATCTGCTCGGAAGAGACAGCCGCCAAAGTCAGGGCCTGCATACGCGAGGTGGTCTGGGGCGAGCACGGCACGGCGCGCATGGTGCGCGACGACAGGGTAGAGGTGGTCGGCAAGACCGGCACTGCCTATCCCGTGGAGCGGGGTTCCTACAACCTCTCCAAACGCCGCTACGCATTCGCCGGATTCTTCCCCTACGAGAATCCCAAATACTCATGTATGGCCCTCGTTCTCGGCCCCTCCGGCACGAGCGCCAACCGCACGAGCGGACAGGTCGTGAAGAATATGGCCGTGCGCATGTTCTCACGCGGAATGCTCGACAACACCTCCGAATACTCGGGGGAGCGACCCGCGTCGACACCCGTCTTCTGCGCCTCCGACAAATATGACCCTTCACGCATCATCGCCTCGCTCAACATCCGCAACGCCCGCAAGGCCAAGGATATAAGCCGCGGCGATGCCGAGCGTCTCGACATCGTGCCGAGCGTCATCGGCTATGACGCACCGACCGCCATCCAGATTCTCGAGAAGCGCGGGCTCAATGTAGACATCCGGGGAGCCGGAAGGGTGGTGGAGCAGTCGCTTCCGCGCGGAGCCGCAGTGCTTCCGGGCAAGAAGATCACGCTCCGCCTCAAAGTATAATGATAGAAATCAAGTAATGACCAGAATATGACCTCAAAATTGTCAAGTCTGCTGAAAGACCTCGATGTGATCGAGGTGATCGGCGAAACCGATAAGAACATAACGAGTCTCGAGAGCGACTCACGCAAGGTGGAGAAAGACGGCATCTTCGTGGCTGTCCGCGGCGTCACCACCGACGGCCACCGCTACATCCCCGTCGTGGCCTCCGCCCATGTGGGAGCCATCGTCTGCGAGGAACTCCCCGCCACTCTCGAGAAGGGTGTGACATATGTCCATGTGCCCGACTCCGCAGAGGCTCTCGGACGCCTCGCCTCGGCATGGTATGGACATCCCTCGTCGCGCCTCAAGCTCGTCGGCGTGACCGGCACCAACGGAAAGACCACCACCGCCACGCTCCTCTACGAGATGGCCCGCATGGAGGGATGCAAGGCCGGACTCCTCTCCACCGTCTGCAACTACGTCGACGGCCGCGCCATACCCACCACGCACACCACCCCCGATCCCCTCACGCTCAACGCCCTCCTCGCGGAGATGGTGGCCGAAGGGTGCGAATACGCCTTCATGGAGGTATCGTCTCACTCCACGGCACAGAAGCGTGTGGCCGGGCTCGTCTTCGCCGGCGGCATCTTCACCAACCTCACCCGCGACCATCTCGACTATCACGGCACGGTCGAGAACTACATGAAGGCCAAGAAGGCTTTCTTCGACATGCTACCCCCTGAGGCCTTCGCCCTCACCAATGCCGACGACAAGAGCGGCGCATACATGGTGCAGAACACTCGCGCACGCGTCTACACATACTCTATCCGTTCCGAGGCCGACTTCCGCGGTCAGGTGCTCGAGACACGCCTCGACGGCACCCTCATGCTTCTCAACGGCAGGGAGGTGGAGGTGCAGTTCACCGGACGCTTCAACGCATCAAACCTCACCGACGTCTACGGCGCCTCGATCCTCTCCGGCTTCGACCCGGAGGAGGTGCTCGTCAACATGAGCCGCCTCGTGCCTGTGGCCGGACGCTTCCAGCCCTTCCTCTCCAAGACCGGAGTGGCGGCGATTGTCGACTATGCCCACACCCCCGACGCGCTCGTCAACGTGCTCGACACAATCCGCGAGATTGTCGGCCAGGATGGCGAGGTGATCACCGTAGTGGGCGCCGGCGGCGACCGCGACCACGGCAAGCGCCCCATGATGGCGCAGGAGGCGGCCTGCCGCAGCGACCTCCTCATCCTCACGAGCGACAACCCGCGCACGGAGAATCCCGAGGAGATCCTCGACCAGATGCAGGCCGGTCTCAACGCCGGGGAGATGCAGCGCACTCTCCGCATCGCCGACCGCCGCGAGGCAATCCGCGAGGCAATCCGCAGGGCCCGCCCCGGTTCGGTCGTGCTCGTCGCCGGCAAGGGCCACGAGACATATCAGGAGATCAACGGTGTGCGCCATCATTTCGACGACCGCGAGGAAGTACGCAAAGCTTTTGAAGAATTGTAAAACGACAAGACCGTGCTCTACGCCCTTTTTCAATATTTCCACACTGCCGACATACCCGGATGGCGTCTCATCGACTACATCACCTTCCGGGCTGGCATCTCTTTCCTCCTCGCCATGATCATAGCCCTCGTATGGGGCCGCAGCATCATCACCCGCCTGCAGAAGATGCAGGTAGGGGAGGTGATCCGCAATCTCGGCCTCGAGGGACAGATGAGCAAGACCGGCACCCCGACGATGGGTGGCGTCATCATCATAATGGCCATCGTCGTGCCCTGTCTCCTTCTCGGCAACCTCACCAACATCTACATGCTCCTGATGCTGGTGGCCACGCTCTGGATGGGCTCTATCGGCTTCCTCGACGACTACCGGAAACTGAAATACCACAACAAGGATGGCCTCAAGGGTAAATACAAGGTGATCGGTCAGGTCGGCCTCGGCCTCCTTGTCGGCCTGGCCATGTGGCTCTCTCCGGCAATCACGATGGGGGAGGGGCATGTCAAGTCGCCGCAGACCACAATCCCTTTCGTCAAGAACAACAACTTCAATTATGAATGGCTGACGTCATGGATTCCGGATCCCGCGCTTGCCGAGACTCTCGGATGGATTGTCTTCGTCATTGTCGTCATCATCGTAGTGACAGCCGTCAGCAACGGCGCCAACCTCACCGACGGTCTCGACGGCCTCTGCGCCGGCACCTCCGCAATCATCGGCGTGGCACTCGCCATCATGGCTTATCTCGGCAGCCACGTGGTCTATTCCGGCTATCTCAACATCATGTATATCCCGGGAAGCGAGGAACTCGTGGTCTATGCCGGAGCCTTCATCGGCGCCCTTGTCGGATTCCTCTGGTATAATGCCTTCCCCGCCCAGGTCTTCATGGGCGACACGGGGAGCCTTACCCTCGGCGGAATACTCGCCGTCTTCGCAATCCTGATCCGCAAGGAGCTCCTCATACCCCTGCTCTGCCTCATATTCTTCGTGGAAGACCTCTCGGTCATCGTTCAGGTGGGGTATTTCAAATACACGAAACATAAATACGGCGAGGGACGCCGCATCTTCAAGATGACACCCCTCCACCATCATTTCCAGAAAGCCGGCGATCCTTCCGTGAAGGCACTCATCGGAATACCGCGCGGCCCGATCCCCGAATCGAAGATTGTGGTGCGTTTCTGGATTGTAGGGTTGCTTCTGGCATGTCTCACATTCGTCACACTAAAACTACGCTGAAAAAATGAAACTCAATAAACACGGCATTGACCTCGACGGGCGTCTCGTGGTGCTCGGAGGAGGGGAGAGCGGCGCCGGAGCCGCAGTGCTCGGCAAAGTGAAAGGTATGGATGTCTTCCTCTCCGATGCCGGCAATATCCCCGAAAAATACAGGAAGCTCCTCGACGAGCACTCCATCCCCTATGAAGAGGGGGGACACTCCGAGGAGAAGATTCTCAACGCCACGGTGGCGGTGAAAAGCCCCGGAATACCACCGACGGCACCGATGGTGCGCAAGCTCGCCGAGAGGGGAGTGCCCATCCTTTCCGAGATAGAATTTGCCGCCGGTTTCACCGACGCCCGCATGGTCTGCATCACCGGCTCAAACGGCAAGACCACCACGACCCTCCTCACCTACCATATCCTGCTCCGCGGCGGTCTCGACGTCGGTCTGGCCGGCAACGTAGGGCGCAGCCTCGCCCTGCAGGTGGCTCTCGACCCGCATGACACCTATGTGATCGAGCTCTCGAGTTTCCAGCTCGAGAACATGTATAAGTTCAAGGCCAACATCGCCGTGATCCTCAATATCACTCCTGACCACATGGACCGCTATGACCATAAGATGGAGAACTATGTGGCCGCCAAATTCCGCATCCTGCGCAATCAGACCAAGGATGACTGCTTCATCTACTGGCAGGACGATCCCGTGGTGCGCCGGCAGGTGGAGACGGTGCAGAGCGAAGCCCTGCGTCTCCCTTTCAGCGAGGAGCGCGAGGAGGGGAGTGCCGCATGGACCGAAGACGGAATCGTGCATTTCTCCACGCCACGTGAGGTCTGGGATATTCCCCGCGAATCACTCTCACTCAAGGGTCTCCACAACCTCTACAACTCCATGGCGGCCGGCCTCTCGGCATCGATGCTGAAAATACGCAAGGAGGATATCCGCGAGGCTCTCGCTGACTTCGAGGCCGTGGAACACCGCCTCGAATATGTCGACACAATCGACGGTGTGCGCTGGATCAACGATTCCAAGGCCACCAACGTCAACTCCACATGGTATGCGCTCGAGAGCATGACGACGCCCACCGTGCTCATCCTCGGCGGCAAGGACAAAGGGAACGACTACACCGAGATCGAGCCCCTCGTCAGGGAGAAAGTGAAGGGGATCGTCTGCATGGGTCTCCACAACGAGAAACTGCTCGAATTCTTCACCGGCAAAGTAGACGTGATCGAAGACACCCACACCCTCGCCGACGCCGTGGAGGCCTGCCGACGCATCGCCACCCCCGGCGACACCGTGCTCCTCTCACCCTGCTGCGCCAGCTTCGACCTCTTCAAAAGCTACGAAGACCGTGGCGAGCAATTCAAATCCGCAGTCAGGAAACTAAAAAACTTATAAGCTTAAAGTCCTTAAAGTCCTTAAAGACCTTAATGACCTTAAAGACCCTAACCCTCTAACCCTCTAACCCAACATAATTGGAACAGCAACTCAACTCCTCAAACCGACCCTCTCTCGACATCCGTCAGACGGTTGACGGAGTGGCCGTCGAGACCACTCCCTCCGCTTCGCGCCCCAAAGCGCGGAAAGGCCCCGTGCTTCAGCGGCAGAAACCCGACCCATATCTCTGGGGCATCTATATCATGCTCCTTGTCGTCTCCGTCATCGAGCTCTTCTCGGCCTCCAGCACGGAAGTGTCGGGGAGCAACGTCTATCTCCCCCTCATCCGCCACTCTATCTTCCTCGTGCTCGGACTCGGCATCGTCCTCGCTTTCCAGAACACCCACTACGGCTGGTTCAGCCGCTTCGCATGGCCATGCGCCATCCTGTCGCTCCTGCTGCTGATAGCCTCCAACTATTTCGGCGTGGAGATCAACGGCGCACAACGCGCCATCAAGATTGCGGGACTAACCATCCAGCCTCCGGAGATCGTGAAACTGACGGTGGTGGTGCTCCTCGCCAAGATCCTCGGCCAGCATCAGCAGGTGAAAGGGGTGACCAACACCGGCGTCATACTCGCCGCCACGGTCGTGGTGATCTTCGGCGGTTTCCTCTGGAAAAACGGACTCACCAACACCATCCTACTCTTCGGCGTCAGCATCGCCATGTTCCTCATCGGCGGCATGAAATGGAAAAAACTCGGGCTCGTGCTCCTCGTCTACGGAGTCTTCGCCGGTTGCCTCGTCATGCTCAAATACACCGGCGAGAAAAAGACGGAATTCGATTCCGTGGGTCAGACCGAGGTGGTGGAGCAGGGAATCAACCGCACCGGCACTCAGAAAAACCGTATCTCCCGCTATCTCGAGGGGGTCAAACCGATGGATCCCATCACCGACGAGAACCGTCAGGTGGTCTTCGCCAAGATCGCCCAGGCCAACGGGGGAGTATTCGGCCAGGGTCCCGGCAACTCGCGTGAGAGCGCACGCCTCCCCCTCGCTTTCTCCGACTATATCTATTCGATCATAGTCGAAGACACGGGGCTCGTAGGTGGTCTGTGCCTCCTTATGCTCTACCTCTGTCTGCTGGCCCGGGCCGGACGCATAGCCTATTACTGCCGGCGCGCCTTCCCCGCCTTCCTCATCATGGGATGCGCGGTGCTGATAGTCTTCCAGGCACTCGTGCATATGGCCATCGTCACCGGCCTCTTCCCCGTCAGCGGGCAACCGCTCCCCCTCATCTCGAAAGGGGGAACCTCAATCCTCGTCATGTCTGCCGCCATCGGCATCATGCTCTCCGTGAGCCGGTTTGCAGTCACCTCCTCAGATTCCAAACAGAACAAGGCCGAACTTCAGGAACTCCCCGAAGACCTCAAGGCTGAAAATTTTGCCAACCAGACCTCAACAAATAAACGATGAAAGCTGAGAAACAACACCGCAAATTCCCCTTCATGCCCCGCATCCTGATCAGCGGTGGAGGCACAGGGGGGCATATTTTCCCCGCTCTTGCCATTGCAGCCGAGTTAAGACGCCGTCACGACGCCGACTGCCTCTTTATCGGCGCCGAAGACCGTATGGAGATGAATATAGTGCCCAAGGAAGACTGGGTCATCTACGGGTTGCCGGTAGCCGGTTTCGACCGCAAGAATCTTTGGCGTAATTTCTCGGGATTCTTCAAGTTGATCAAAAGCCTCTGGATGGCAAGGAGACTGATCAGGGCATTCGAGCCGGAAGTGGTGATCGGTGTCGGGGGGTATGCCTCCGGGCCTACACTGAAGATGGCCCAATGGATGGGCTACAAGACCCTCATTCAGGAACAGAACTCCTTCGCGGGGGTCACCAACAAACTTCTCGCGAAGAAAGCTGACCGTATCTTTGTGGCATATGACGGCATGGAGAAATTCTTCCCCGCCGACAAGATCGTGAAGTCAGGAAATCCGGTCCGTCCCGCCCTGCTCGAGAACACCATGACGCAGGCACAGGCCCGCGAGAGTTTCGGACTTGATCCCGAACGCCCCACGCTTCTCATCGTAGGAGGCAGCCTCGGCGCACTCACCATCAACGAGAGCATCGAGGCCGGAGTCGGGCGCCTCGCCGACGCCGGCATCCAGGTGATCTGGCAGACCGGAAAGAATTTCGGCGACCGCGGCCCGGCTGCCGTGAAACGCCGCAAGGGTATTGTCGTCACCCCCTTCATCAACGACATGGCCGCCGCCTACAAAGCCGCCGATCTCGTGATCGGGCGTGCCGGAGCCGGCTCCATATCCGAGCTCCAGATCCTCGGCAAACCGGCTATCCTCGTACCCTCTCCCAATGTGGCCGAAGACCATCAGACCCACAACGCCCGCGCCCTTGCCGACCGTGGAGCTGCCGTCCTCGTGCCCGACGCGGATGCGCGACGCACACTCGTCGACGAAGCCATCAGACTCATGGCTGATCCCGCCCGCCGGGCGGCGATGAGCTCCGAGATGCTCGCCATGGCTCTCCCCGACAGCGTGAGCACGATCGTAGACTATGTCGACGAGATCATCTTCAATAACAATTATGACATTCTGAAATATTCCAAATACGCTAACATCTCCAAATGAGAATGGAACACGCATCACAAGAAACCGAATCACGTCATCCCTCAGATGCCCCTTTCTCATCGATCTATTTCGTCGGGGCCGGGGGTATCGGCATGGCTAATCTCGAGAGATATTTCCTGAGCAAGGGTCACCGTGTTGCCGGTTACGACCGCACCCCTTCGGCTCTCACCGATGAATTGTCAGCCGAGGGTGTCACCCTGACTTTCACCGACTCCCCCGACGAGATCCCCGGGCTTTTCCGCGACCCGGCGCAGACACTCGTGGTCTATACCCCGGCCGTCCCCGCCGACAGCCCCATCCTCTCATGGTTCCGCTCGAACGGTTTCGAGGTGATCAAGCGCGCCGCACTTCTCGGCCGCATCACCCGCTCCACATCGGCCATCTGCATAGCCGGCTCTCACGGAAAGACCACCACCTGCTCCATGACAGCCAATATCCTGCGCGACTCCGCCATAGGATGCAATGCCTTCCTCGGCGGAATACTGCGCAACACAGGGAGCAACCTCGTGCTCAGCGACACATCTTCATGGTCGGTGATCGAGGCCGATGAATACGACCGCTCCTTCCATCAGCTCTCGCCGACGGTGGCCGTGGTCACCTCGACCGACCCCGACCATCTCGACATCTACGGCGACGAGGAGGGTTACCTCGAGGGTTTCGCCCATTTCACCTCACTCATCCGCCCCGGCGGACTCCTGCTTATGCACACCGGCCTCAAGCTCAGGCCCCGCGTCGGGAGCGACGTGCGTGTGATGACCTACAGCGGCGGAGACAAAGGCGACTGGCACGCCGAGGATATCACTTTCGGCGACGGTTCGCTGACCTTCACCCTTGTCGGGCCCGACACCCGCATAGAGGGAATCTCACTCGGTGTCCCCGTGGAGATCAACATCGACAACGCCGTGGCCGCGGCGGCCGCCTCCCTTTTTGCAGGGGCCGCGCCGGAAGATGTGCGCCGCGGACTCGCCACCTTCAAGGGAGCCAAGCGTCGATTTGAGGTGATCCGCGACGGCAAGGGGATGCGCCCCGACGGCTCCGGTCGCGAGACCGCCCTCATCGACGATTACGCCCACAGCCCCAATGAAGTGAGGGCATCGATCCGCTCCGTGCGCCGCCTGTATCCCGGAAGGAAACTGAGCGTCATATTCCAGCCCCACCTCTACACACGCACCCGAGACTTCGCCCCCGAATTTGCCGAAGCCCTCTCGGAGGCCGACGAGGTGATCATGCCCGAGATCTATCCTGCGCGTGAGCTCCCCATACCCGGTGTTGACAGCGCCCTGATCCTCAATGATGTCAAGGCTCCCGAGCGGCACCTCTGCGAGCGGAAAGACCTTGTCGATTTCATACGCGGACGCCGTTTCGACGTGCTGATGACACTCGGCGCCGCCGACATCGACAGGATTATTCCGGAAATCGAGGGAATAATTTGAGCGCATGTGGCAACAAAAGACTTGCGGTATTTGGTAAAAAATCGTAACTTTACCACTTAAATTGCATTACGCAGTCAGCAGCTCTATCCTCGATATGCGCAAGACTATACTTAAATGGCTGATACTTATCATCCTGCTTGCCTACGCCGCCTGTGCGGCCGTATGGGCCGGCACGGAGGCGCAGCGTCGTGTCTGCACGGGTGTCACCGTCGAAGTGGCCGACAACAATTCCGTGGCAGCGGTCACTCCGGGCAGCGTGCGCAAGGAGCTTGCGAAATATCCCCACAAGATCGAGGGCGTCCCCCTGAACAGCATCAACACAAGGAAGCTCGAGCAATTCCTGTCGTCATATTCCAATTTCGAGAGTGTCGACTGCTCCCTCTCCTCGGGCGGGACACTCGGCATACGCATCGTCCCGATGATTCCCGAGGTCAGGATCTTCGACAACGGAAAGAGCTACTACATCAACAAAGACGGCAAACGGATCGACTCCAATGCCAACTTCTTCGTAGACCTCCCGGTCGTGAGCGGGAACTTCACCCCGGCCTTCACACCCCGGCAGATCCTGCCGGTGGTGCGTTTCATTCAGGGTGATGAACTGCTGCGTGACCTGATCGGGATGGTGGAGGTCAGAAGCCCCGAGGATATTATCCTTGTGCCTCGCATCCACGGCCATGTGATAAACCTCGGAGACACGGCACGCCTCGCTGAAAAGCGCGATGCCATCGTGGCGATGTACCGCAAGGTCATACCCTACAAAGGGTGGGAGACCTATGACACTATCTCGGTGAAATTCCGTGGTCAGGTCGTGGCTTCCAGACGCGACAAGACCCTGAAGGGGCACTCCGTCGAATATGAGGAGGATGAGGATCCGGAAGAGGCCACGCTCCCCGAGGTGCCATCGCCCGGCAATCCGATCTGAAGCAAGCGGATGTGAACGCCCCCGCAAACAACCATAGAGACAATACATAAACACCAATGAGTGACAAAAGATATATAGCAGCAATCGAGATCTCCAGCTCCAAAATCATCGCCGCCGTGGGCGTCACCAACGGCTGCGCACTCGATGTCATCGCCATCGAGGAGGATAAGGGCGTGGAGAGCGTGCGCTACGGCATAATCCAGAACCTTGAGGAGACATCACTGCGAATCGCGCGCCTTATCGACAAACTCCAGCACCGTCCCGGCGTGATGCCACGCGAGATCACAGGCCTCTTCGTCGGCATCGGCGGACGCAGCGTGCGCAGCATCACCAGCGAGATCTCTCTCAATCTCCCCGACGAAACGGAGATCACGGAAGATATCCTCGACCGCCTCCGCACCGATGCCCGGCGCGCACCCATCGACAGCTCCCTCGAGATTATCGACGCCGTGCCCCGCATCTACCGCGTCGGCAACCTCGAGACCCACTCCCCGAAGGGCACCGTCGGGAATCATATACAGGCCACTTTCGACCTCATCGTCTGCCGTCCCGAACTGATACGCAACATCTACCGCACAATCCAGGATAAGCTTGGCATACGCGTGGAGGGAATCATCGTCACCGGCCTCGCCACAGGCCACCTCATGCTCTCCGACGAGGAGCGCCGCCTCGGCTGTATGCTCGTCGACATGGGCGCCGAGACATCCACCGTCACCATTTACTCGAAAGGATGCCTCCGCTATTTCGCCACCATTCCCCTCGGCGGACGCAACATCACCCGAGACATCCAGAGCCTCAACCTCCTCGAAAAAGACGCCGAGGAGATCAAGAAGACCTCCGGAAGCGCCATAGCCCCCGACACACCCTCCACACTCAACCTCAACGGCGTGAAGCTCTCCGACGTGAGCAACCTCCTTGTGGCGCGCGCCGAAGAGATAGTGGCCAATATCGTGGAACAGATCGAATATGCCGGCCTCAAGGAGGGTGAGCTCCCCGCAAAGATCCGCTGCATCGGCGGCGCATCACGCCTCCAGAACATCGGCGAGCTCCTCTCCAACCAGAGCAACCTCCCCGTCGACCGCGCCCGCTATCAGGAAGGGGTCGTCATCTCCGACACCCGCAACCTCTCGCTCGACCATGAGGAAGTGGTCAGCGTGCTCTACGCCGGCGCCTCGCTGAGCGACTGCGAATGTCTCAAGGAGCCCAAACGCGAGGAACTCCCCGTCAACGAGCCAGAACCGGAAATTCCGGAGGAGGAACCCGTGGTGGAGGAGAAGCCGAAGAAACGGAAAAGAGGGACATGGATGAAAAGCATCCAGGACCGCATAAGCGGCATCTTCAGCAATCCCGAGGACGACGATTCCGATCTTCTCGAATGACAACCCAAACCATATCCCCGGCCTGAAAGAGACCCATCACCCAATTCAAGAAAAGAGAGATTTTCCAAATGGAAGACAACAAGATATACAACCTCGACGATGACTCCACTTTCGTGGAGGACCCCAACGCGTCGATCATCAAGGTGATCGGTGTCGGCGGCGGCGGCGGCAACGCCGTCAACTATATGTTCCGTCAGGATATACCCAACGTCAATTTCGTGGTCTGCAACACCGACAAGCAGCACCTCGACATGTCACCCGTGCCCACACGCCTCCTCCTCGGCTGGGACATCACACACGGCCGCGGAGCCGGCAACAATCCCGAAGTCGGCAGACTCTGCGCCGAGGAGAGCCAGGAGGAGATCAAGAAACTTTTCCATGACGGCACGGAGATGGTCTTCATCACCGCAGGCATGGGTGGAGGCACCGGCACCGGAGCGGCCCCCGTCGTGGCCCAGCTCGCCAAAGAGGCCGGTATGCTCACCATCGGCATCGTCACCGTCCCCTTCCTCTTCGAGGGGGAAAAGAAAATCCTCAAGGCCCTCGACGGCGCAAACGAGATGCGCCAG
>CAZMHE010000023.1:0-11506 GCA_964566015.1 uncultured Sangeribacter sp.
TGGTAACGGCACCTATTCCTGATCGGTTGGGAAAAATATGGAGGGAGGGAGGGGGATTACGGGAATTTTTTTTAATTTTGCGAAAATAATATGCATGCTTTATGAACGACCGTGAAAATCTTCCTGATGATGGTGGCCATCACCATCATCACCACCATCATACTCACGATGGCGAGGATCATCATCACCATCATCACCATCACTCCGGCGACGAGGAGCGACATCATCACCACCATCATACTCACGATGGCGAGGATCACCATCATCACCATCATCACCATCATCACCATCATCATGAGCATCAGCTGCCGACTTCTGACGGGAAACTGAAGAGCGTATTCTACTGGGCGATCGCCCTGAATCTCGGATACGTGATTCTTGAGGCTATCTTCGGTTTCGCCAACGGCTCGATGGGCTTGCTTAGCGACGCCGGTCATAACCTCAGCGACGTGGCCTCGCTGCTTATCTCTCTCCTTGCTTTCAAGGCGTCCAAACGCCCTGCGAATCCTCAATATACCTATGGTTTCGGGAAGGCCACTATCGGCGCCTCCCTTCTCAATGCCGTCATTTTGTATGTGGCGGTCATATTCATCATCATAGAATCTGTCGGGCGTCTGCTCCACCCGGCACCTGTCAACGGCATCGAGATCGCATGGGTCGCCGGAGCCGGCGTGATTGTCAATGGTGTCACGGCATGGATGCTGATGAGACATAGCCATAAGGACCTCAATGTCAAGGGGGCTTTCATGCATATGCTTGCCGATACACTCGTATCGGTCGGGGTGGTGATCTCGGGTATCGTGATAAGTTTCACCGGCATTACATGGATCGACCCTGTGGTCGGAATATTGATTGCCGTCATAATCGCCATAGGTTCATGGTCTCTTCTCAGGCAGAGTCTGAGACTTGTGCTTGACGGAGTGCCGGAAGATGTTGATATCAATAATATAGAGGATGCGATAATGTCAGTGCCGGAGGTGAAGTCGTTTCATCATCTGCATGTGTGGGCATTGAGCACCACGGGGAACGCACTCACCGTACACGTGCTTGTCGAGACTCCTGACCATATAGATGCCGCCATCGAAGGGGTGAGAAAGGCGTTGACAGATGCCGGTATATCTCACGCCACAATCGAGGCGGAGACAACCGAACATGCCTGCGGACATTCCGGACTTGACGTGTAGGACATGACTCAACCGGACCCAATCTGAATCTGATCAAGAAAACTCAACCAACCTGATACCATAATGAAAAACGACCGTATACTTCTGCCGGATGTATGGCCGGAACACCCCGGATTCCGCGAAGGGATCCGCAGAGCCCCTGACCGTGGTTACACACTTTCGGAGGGGAAGACGCTGACAGCACTCAAGAACGCTCTCCGTTATCTTCCGGAGAGTCTCCATGCACAGGCCGCTCCGGAGTTTCTCGAAGAGTTGCGCACACGCGGGCGCGTCTATGCCTACAGGTGGCGTCCGGAGGGTGACCTCAGGGCCAAACCGATTGATGAATACAAGGGGAAATGCCTCGCCGGGAAAGCCTTCCAGGTGATGATCGACAATAACCTCTGCTTCGACATCGCCCTTTACCCATATGAACTGGTGACGTACGGCGAGACCGGTCAGGTCTGTCAGAACTGGCTGCAATACAGGCTCATCAAGATGTACCTCGAGGAACTGACCGATGAGCAGACTCTCGTGGTGGAGTCGGGACATCCACTCGGTCTCTTCCCATCGAGAAAAGATGCACCCCGCGTGATAATCACCAACGCCATGATGGTCGGCATGTTTGACAATCAGCACGACTGGCACGAGGCGATGCAGATGGGTGTGGCCAACTACGGACAGATGACAGCCGGCGGCTGGATGTATATCGGCCCGCAGGGTATAGTTCACGGCACGTTCAACACCCTCCTCAATGCCGGACGCATGAAGCTCGGTGTGCCGCAGGACGGTGACCTCCGCGGTCATCTGTTCGTCTCCTCCGGATTGGGAGGAATGAGCGGCGCCCAGCCGAAGGCGGCTGAAATCGCCGGTGCCGTGGCGATTGTGGCGGAAGTGGACAGTTCACGTATCGCCACCCGTAAGAATCAGGGATGGGTGCAGGTCGTGACCGACAGTATCCCCGAAGCTTTCCGCATCGCCGAGGAGGCGTTGAAGGAGAAGCGTCCCCTTTCGATAGCCTATCACGGTAATGTGGTGGATCTGCTCGAATATGCCGTGAAACACGACAAGAAGATAGAGCTCCTGAGCGACCAGACTTCATGTCATGCCGTCTATGAAGGTGGCTACTGTCCCGCCGGTCTCACATTCGAGGAGCGCACCGCGATGCTACATGACGACCCTGCTCAATTCCGCGACAGGGTTGATGCCTCGCTTCGCCGTCATTACGAGGCTATCCGCGACCTTACGGCCCGGGGGACATACTTCTTCGATTACGGCAATTCATTCATGAAAGCCATCTATGACGCCGGTGTGAAGGAGATCTCACGCAACGGTGCCGACGAGAAAGATGGTTTCATATGGCCATCGTATGTGGAAGACATCATGGGGCCGATGCTTTTCGATTACGGCTACGGACCTTTCCGTTGGGTATGCCTCAGCGGCAAGCATGAGGATCTTGTGAAGACCGACCGGGCGGCGATGGAATGTATTGACCCCGACCGACGCGGTCAGGACCGCGACAACTACAACTGGATCCGCGATGCCGAGAAGAATGCCCTTGTTGTAGGCACCCAGGCCCGTATCCTCTATCAGGATGCCATGGGACGCCTGAAGATAGCCCTTCGTTTCAACGAGATGGTGCGCAACGGTGAGGTCGGCCCCATAATGCTTGGCCGCGATCATCATGACGTGAGCGGCACAGACTCACCTTTCCGTGAGACTTCAAACATCAAGGATGGTTCGAATGTGATGGCTGATATGGCCGTGCAGTGCTTCGCCGGCAACTGTGCCCGAGGAATGAGTCTCGTGGCCCTCCACAACGGTGGAGGTGTCGGTATCGGCAAAGCTGTCAACGGCGGTTTCGGTATGCTCTGCGACGGCTCGGAGCGAGTAGACAGAATATTGCAGAACGCCATGCTCTGGGATGTGATGGGTGGTGTGGCACGCCGCGCCTGGGCCCGCAACGAAAACGCCATGTCTGTCGTGAGGGAATGGAACGATTCACATGCCTCGGACGGATTCATGATCACCGAACCCTTCCTCGCCGACGAGGAGTATCTCAAAAACCTTATAACCCCTAACCTCTAAACCAATCAATATGAGCCAGATAATAGAATGTGTGCCCAACTACAGCGAGGGGCGCGATCCCGCCAAGATAGAGAAAATCGTGGAGTGTTTCCGCGGAAAAGCCGGAGTGAAACTACTCGACTATTCCAATGACGAGAACCACAACCGTCTTGTGGTTACAGTCGTCGGGGAATATGAACCCCTGAAGGCCGCCGTCATAGAATCCGTAGGGAAAGCTGTGGAACTGATTGACCTGCGAACCCACAAGGGTCAGCATCCCCGCATGGGTGCCGCTGATGTCATTCCGTTCATTCCGGTGCGCAATTCCTCTATGGAGGAGTGTATAGCCCTCTCGAAAGAGGTGGGTGAGGCGATAGCGGAGAAATACGGAGTTCCCGTTTTCCTTTACGAGAAATCCGCTTCGGCACCTCACCGCGCCAATCTTGCCGATGTACGCAAGGGTGAGTTTGAGGGTATGGAGGAGAAAATCCGCCTTGCCGAATGGAAGCCCGATTTCGGTCAGGCAGAGCGTCACCCGACCGCGGGAACGGTTGCCGTCGGAGCCCGTATGCCCCTCGTGGCCTTCAATATCAACCTCAATACTTCACGTCTTGACATTGCCACCCAGATTTCGCGCAAGATACGCCATATCAACGGTGGCTACCGTTTCGTGAAGGCTATGGGTGTTGATCTTCCCGACAGGGGGATGGTGCAGGTATCGATCAATATGACCGACTTCACCCGCACGGCACTCTACCGTGTGTTTGAGACAGTACGCTTCGAGGCCAAACGCTGGGGTGTCACCGTGGCCGGGAGTGAGATTGTCGGTCTTGTGCCGATGGCAGCTCTCGTAGACACGGCTGAATATTATCTCGGACTTGAGGATTTTAGCATCAGCCAGGTGCTTGAATCACGCATAATGGAGGAATGATGGGGAGCAATCTGAAAATACATAACGTCACTATCGTCACCCCCACCGGACGCGAGGCCGTGAAAGGGAAGAGGATGGGGGAGCTGACCGTGATAAAGGATGGTTGCCTGATCATCACCGCCGGAAAGATTTCCTATGCCGGACCGATGGAGGGTGCTCCCGCGACGCGACCTGACGAGCGGTATGATGTAATAGACGGAAAGGGAAACGTTGCCCTTCCCGGTTTTGTCGATTCGCATACGCATCTCATCTTCGGCGGATTCAGACCGGATGAGTTTCAATGGCGTCTGAAGGGGGAGAGCTATATGTCGATCATGGAACGAGGCGGTGGTATACAGTCAACCGTCAACGCCACGCGTGAGACATCGGTCGGGGAGCTCAAGAGGCGTGCCCGCTGGTTTATCGACCGCATGAGCGAGATGGGGGTCACCACGGTGGAGGCCAAGAGCGGTTACGGACTCGACTCCGACACTGAGATGAAGATGCTCGACGCAATAGCCGAACTTGCCGCCGAGCCGGACCTCAAGGTCGACCTCATAGCCACATTCCTCGGGGCACACGCAGTGCCGGCGGAGTATGCCGGCCGCACCGGGGAATACGTGGATCTCATCATCAACGAGATGCTTCCGAAAGGGAAGGGTAAGGCTAAGTTTTGCGATGTCTTCTGCGAGAAGAATGTGTTTGAGGTGGAGGATTCGCACCGCCTCCTTGAAGCAGCCAAAGCCCTCGGATATTCGCTCAAGCTTCATGCCGACGAGATTGTCGCACTCGGTGGGGGTGAACTCAGTGCGGAGGTCGGTGCTGTCTCTGCGGATCATCTGCTCCATGTGAGTGACAAAGGGATAAGGATGATGGCAGACAAAGGTGTCGTGGCCACGTTGCTCCCCCTTACCGCTTTCGCACTAAAAGAGCCATACGCTCCGGCCCGGAGATTCATCGACGAGGGCGCCGCAGTGGCGCTGGCAACCGACCTTAATCCCGGCAGCTGTTTCTCCGGCTCCATTCCACTCACCATCTCCTTGGCCTGCATTTACATGGGGATGAGCGTGGAGGAGACCATCACTGCCCTGACGCTTAACGGAGCGGCCGCCCTCGGACTTGCCGGGGAGACCGGAAGTCTCGAGGCGGGGAAACGGGGGGATGTTGTGCTCCTCGGATATGACAATTACCATATACTGCCATATTATGTCGGGATGAATTGCGTGAAGATGACCATCCGGTCAGGAAAGGTCGTATCACGAAACCCGTAAACGTAAACTAATGTTGAATGTGGAATTTGGAATGTCGAATTAATTCCACATTCCACATTCCAAATTCCAAATTCCAAATTATCAATTCCACATTCCACATTCGAAATTCGAAATTCCAAATTGCCCATGAAACTCACAGAACTTACATTGACAGGATTCCTCGAGAAAACATACGGTAGCGACCCCGTGCCCGGTGGGGGCAGCGTTTCCGCCCTCTGCGGTGCGTTGGCTGCGGCTCTCGGACAGATGGTGACGTCGCTCACGATAGGACGCAAGAAATATGCCGACGTCGAGGAGGATATGCTCCGGCTCGCTCCCGAGATGGAGGAGGCTTGTTCCAAGTTTACCACCTTTATCGACGAGGATGCGGCTGCTTATCAGGTGGTGTTTGACGCCTTCAAGATGCCAAAAGAGACGGATGAAGAGAAAGCCGTGCGGAAGGATGCGATACAGAAAGCAACCCTTGCGGCGGCTCTCGTGCCGCTGGAGGTGGCACGAACCGCAGTCGGCATCATGGATGCCATTCAGGAGATAGCCGTGAAGGGAAACAGGAACGCCGTCACGGATTGTTGCGTGGCGATGATGTGCGCCCGCACGGCAGCCCTCGGGGCAATTCTCAACGTGCGGATCAACCTCGCTTCGCTCGATGACCGCGAGATGGCAGGAGGCCTCGAGGAGGAGTGCATGGCCCTGCACGACGAGGCTGAGATAAAGGAGGCCGCACTCCTTAACACAATCATGGTCTGAGGGTATGGAGAGAATGGAATCATACGCCATAGGATCGGGGCAGCTCACCTATGACATAATCGAAAGGATATTTCGCGACGGTGCGAAGCTCACTCTTTCCGACGAAGCTCGCAAACGCATCAGCCATTGCCGTGATTATCTCGACCGCAAGGAGAAGGATCTCTCCGCCCCGGTCTACGGAGTCACAACCGGTTTCGGTTCGCTGTGCGACCGCACCATATCAAAAGACCAGCTCTCCACGCTTCAGGAGAATCTCGTGAAGAGTCATTCATGCAGTGTCGGCACACCTGTCTCGCACGTTGTGGTGAAGCTTATGCTTCTGCTGAAAGCTCACGCCCTCTCGATGGGTTTCAGCGGGGTGCAGGTAGTGACGGTGGAGCGTATTATCGACTTCTACAACAACGGTGTCTACCCGATCGTCTACGACCGGGGCTCGCTCGGTGCTTCAGGCGACCTCGCTCCCCTCGCCAACTTATTCCTCCCTCTGATCGGGGAAGGTGAGGTGATCTACGAAGGGAAACGGTATAGCGGTAGAGAAATTCTCGACAAGTTCGGCTGGAAACCGATCCGCCTCCAGTCGAAGGAGGGTCTTGCACTTCTCAACGGCACCCAGTTCATGAGCTCCAACGGTATAAAGGCCCTGATCGACGGGTGGCATCTCGTCAACTGCTTCGACATGTTCGGGGCGATGAGCCTCGAGGCTTATGACGGGCGCATAGAGTCATTCATGGATTGTCTCCAGCAGGTGCGACCTCATCCGGGGCAGATTGAGACCGCCGCAGTGTTCAGAAGAATCCTCAAGGGGAGCGAGATAATAGAGAGGGAGAAGGCTCATGTGCAGGATCCCTACTCATTCAGGTGCATCCCGCAGGTACACGGAGCGGTGAAGGATGCGATGCACCATGTCACTGAGGTGCTCCACATCGAGATCAACTCCGTGACTGACAATCCCACCGTCTTCCCCGACGATGACCTCGTGGTGAGCGGAGGTAATTTCCATGGCGAGCCGATAGCCCTTGTCTTCGATTATATGGGTGTGGCCCTACATGAATTGGGAAACATCTCAGAGCGTAGGGTGGCCCAGCTGATCGACGGCAAGAGGGGTCTGCCGGAGTTCCTCGTGGCTCATCCGGGTCTCAACTCCGGTTTCATGATTCCGCAGTATGCGGCCGCCTCGGTGGTGAGCCAGAACAAGATGTATGCGTGGCCGGCGTCTTGCGACTCAATCGTCAGCTCCAACGGTCAGGAAGACCTCGTGTCGATGGGTGCCAACTCCGCAACCAAACTGCACAAAATAGTTGACAACCTTAAAATTATAGCGGCTATCGAACTGATGAACGCTGCGCAGGGGATTGATTTCAGGCGTCCGCTAAAGTCATCGCCCATGATAGAGCGCGTCATGGAAGACTACCGTAAGGTTGTTCCGTTTGTAGAGGAAGATGTCGTGATGCACGATTATATCGCAAGGACGATGGACTTTCTCGAAAATTACGACATAGTCGTGGAATAAAAATTTCTTACGGAGACTCTATCGTGATTCAATCTTTTTGATTAATTTTGTAAGTTGAAACGATGACCCTCTCGCGGAACGTGATTGCCGGTGGGGGAAAGTAATTAATCGATAACTAAAACAATGATAAGAAAAAAGAATCTGAATACGCTTGCAGCGACATTCTGTTCGGGACTTGCATTGCTCTCCTTAGGCTCATGCGACAACGAGAAGGATATCATCATAGACGAATTCGAGATTGTCAATCCCGGAAATTCCGCATCACAACCTGCCCCTGAGAAGGTCACGGCCAAGACTGCCATCATAGGCCAGATTGGCGCAACTGAGGATTTGCAGAATATTTTCACGGATATTGTCGACGTGGATAAGGCGAAGGTCATACTCGTGGAAAGCAGCATGGTAGAGGCTAATGCAGAGCTCCTATCGCAGGCTTACCAGAGGGGTGCGCTGATAGCTGTCTTCAATCCCGACGGCTCGGTGGTCTCCGACTGGAGCGACCGCAACAATGTCTTCTATGCCGGTCCGGAAAGCGACGAGAAGTGTGCCATCTACGGCTTCAACAACCAGGGCTCTTATTACTCACTTCGTGATTCCGACCTCATCGACGACGAGGAGGTGCCTCTCTTCCATTTCACCAACTGGGTCAATAAAGTGACCGGTTCCGGAATGAAGGTCAACCTACGCACAAACGAGATCAAGAAGCGTTTCACGCCTCAGAGCATCACCCATACCTTCAAGATTTCTCTTGATCCGGAGAAGATAAGGGAGGGTCACTGGGGTGACCCCTCGCAGTTGGCTCTCACCACCACCGCCAATGTGACATATGACATCTATCCCTTCTATGTCTTTGACGGAAACGCCACAGGTGAATATTATGCTGTGGAGGCTGAGATGGTGCTTCACAATGGCGGCGTGAACAACGGCAACTGGACGCGCCGTCGCGGAGACGAACTGACCCAGATCAATGGTTTCTTCCTCAACCGTTGCGGTGTCACAGCCGAACTTCTTCGTAAATCAAACGGCACTATAGCTCCTTCGGGCACACATGCCTTTGCCGAGGGCGCGGCTCCCATGCCGGCTTCCACAGCCGATGCCGTCTCCTACATACCCGGTTTTGAATGGACAATCGGTGCGAATATCTCCGGCGGCATGCCCGACAGCAAGGACAACCACAAGCTGACGGCCTTCAACAACTGGAAATGGACCAACGCCCCTGAGGCCGGGATGCCCGGAGTTGAGATCAAGAACAGCGGAAATCCTGCCAATGTGGAGTACACACTCCTTGTCAATGGTCTCCCCGACTTTGCCGACAACCTCGCGAGCGCTCCGATACCTGATCCCGCCACCGGTGACATCACTTTCAAGTATTCATGGATCTGGCGCGTCGCAGACGTTGATGAGACTTCCGACGACCGTTTCTACATGCTTGTCAACGTCAATCCGGTTTATCTGGCTTATCAGTGGATGTCGTCAGCAGGTGTAGCACACAATATCAGTGAGTTCGAGAACGTTATTCCTCAGTCCAAGTCGGCCTTCAGGATTCCGCTGAGCGCACCTAACCGTGCCGCCACCTGCAGCGCAGTTGTCAGGAACTCATCAGAGGGTTCATATTATGTGCGCGATATCAAGCTTTGGCGCAACAAGTCGACTGACAATGAACCCGACTTCACGATAGCGCAGACCATCTGCTCTCCGAATGCCCACGGAAGCAGCGGCGTGAGCGCGACCATGATCATTCTCCCCGCCGGAGAGTATATGGTGAAGGGGGTGAGATACTCCGCTGCAGACAATGTGCCATTCGATGAGCGTGAGATTGTCAGCGTGAAGCCTATTACTCTTACGATGGCCGGAAACGTCACCATCGATTTCGGTTCAGACCTTTTCGAGGTGAAGTAAACTGAAACAAACGATAAACAGAATGGGGTGTAAACCGCGCGGTTTACACCCCATTCTGTTTATCCGGACTTCTCAGGAAATCCCTTCGGTCTTGCTCAATAGCAGCGAATAGATCCGTATGGCCTCATCTTCATGCAGACTTCTCACATTGAAGTTGGAACCCGGCGTAGCCAACTGAATGGAAACCCTGTGGAAGAAGGGGGTGAATGGAGACTTGCGCAACCTCACCACCTCCAGGTCTTCATATTTGACATAGTTCGAGATCTCGGCGAGTCCTCCGTTGTGGATGATGAAATATGACTCTGTCAGCTCAATCCGGCTGTGTCGCATCGCGCATACTCCCTTAAGGATGACGAAGAGCAGATAGAGCACGGGGAGGATAAGCCAGGCGTTGAGGTCGTAGAAATAAAGGATTGTAAAAGCGACGCATGAAATCAGAAGCCCCGGAATGAAGTTGATGAAGAATACTCCACGGCCTGATTTTGCTTCGACGAGTTTACGCGCGTTGAGGCAGTCCTGACCGAGCCACCAGTCAAGGAAAAATTTGGAGTGGTCAGTGCCATAGAGTTTCAGGTTGTCGTCGAGCTTTTCAGCCGAGGCGTTGAGGGCCTGCTTGAGCATCAGCGTGCAGAAACCGAATCTCTTCTCAAGAAAATTCCGCTTGATCCACACGGTGCAGATCTTGTTGTACAGGAAGCGGCAGCTTGAGCGGCTGAGGAGACCGTAGGAGAAGGTGAGGACGTTCGCGTCATATTTCATGCTCATCTCCGAATAGCGGAGAAGCACCCTTCCAAGCCAGAGGAGAAGAACAAAGATGTAGACGATGGCCAACATCAGGAGTATCTGTATTGAGGTGGGGGAGATCTCACCGACGTGTGATTCCAGATACCCCACGATGGAATCTGTGGCCCTCTCCGGGAGATCGTCGAGAGCACCGGAAATCATGGCGATGAACGAGCCCAACGCAGCCATCCCCTTCAGGTGGTTCTGGCAGAGGGCCGCAAGTATCAGATCGCGGGTGGGGAAGTTGACAGTGTGGAGAGGTGACTTTTCCGGCTTTTCACCCTCGGCGGCTGTTTCCGTTTCCTCGGCGTTATCGATCACGGAGATGAGACGCCGCCATTCCGATTCATCAAGGATTAGCTCGATTTCAGCCTTGCGGGATGCAAGGGTGTCAAAGACGATTCCCCGCATGTCGAGAAGCCGGTAGAACAGAGCTTTCTTAGTGCGCAGGGAGTGGACACGGTCGAGGGGCACACAGGTATTCTCACGGTTGAGGAGGCCGTGGATGAAGATCAGGTTACCGTCGCTGATGTAGAACTTCTTAGTGAAGTAGGAGACCGTTGCCAAGATGAGCGAGATGCCGAGACTGTAGCCGAGGACAATCATGATGGCTTCCGAAGCGTCGGGTCCACCCGAAGAGCGGTCATAGAGCTTGATGAGCAGGACTGTGACAAAGGGGATGATGATGTCGAAGAAAGACTTCACCAAGATGATGAGAAATGCCCCGCCGCTCATCCTCCGGGGGCGGGAGAAATCATTCCTGTTCATCTTTCAGTTTCTCGACAAGTGTACCTTTGATATGCTCGGCGTTCTCTTCGGATAATCCGGGGATAGTCATGGAGGCGAGACCCTGAGCCCCGTTGACGACCTCCACTGCGTATAGATGCAGCAGTTTCGATACGGGATTCTGCTTGATGCTGACCTGTTGAAGACGGTTGAAGGGTATAGTGGTGACCGATGGGAAGAGGATGCCGCTGCGATAGCTTATGTCATATCCGCTCAGGCGGTAGCCCTTGAAGAGCCAGGCCTTACGCACGATGAAGAGGTTGATGATAAGCGCGACTGCGATCACACATTCAGCTAAGATACACCAGATGCAGTTGTCTAAAAGGAGGAGAAGGAGAGCCACGGCGCCTAAGATGACGTATGTGATGAGGAC
>CAZMHE010000023.1:11606-22046 GCA_964566015.1 uncultured Sangeribacter sp.
CGATGATTATTTCACAATAACCTTGAAAAGGTCATTGCCTGAGCTGACGATATAGATGCCGGCGGCCATCGGGATGCGGGCTGACTTAGCCGACATCTTCTCATTGAGGATGACTACGCCTGAGGCGTTGGAGATGCTGACCATGCGGTCTCCGCAATTGCCGAGAAGGATGTAGCCGGGTTCTGTCCTCACCGTCAGGGAGCCGTCGTTGATTGAATCGACACCCGAATTATCCGTCACAGTGAGGAGATAGGATGCAGATCCCGCAAGGTGAGTTTCGTTGGCCTCGGCAGCCGCCTTGATGATCGCGTTCCCTTTCTTCAGGAGTGTGACGACACCGGTGACAGGATCTACCGATGCAACGTCGGGATGGTTGGATGAGAAGACTGCGGGAGCGTCGGTATCTTTGTAGAGCTCAGGTGCCGTGAATTGCTCATTCAGTTTCCCCTCGACACGGTCTGCCACGAAACGGAGACCTGCGGGGAGACGGAACTCACCGACGGTGAGAACAAGAGGATTGGAAAGTCTGGACAGACGGTTGCCGTCATAGATGGTCTCTACATGATATGTGTATGTGCCTATCCAGAGATTGCTGTCGACAAATGTCGAGCCGGTTATCAGCTCCTCGTTCAGGCGCGTGCCGTCACGATAGATGTTGTAGCCGTCGACAGTGTTGTCGGAGATATAAGCGCGACACCTGATATTGTCGACCATGATGGCCGAAGCTTCGGTGACTGTCCCGTTGGTGAGGTTGCGGATGGCGAAATATTTCGCTCCGGCTGGAAGGTTGACCTCAATCTTGTTCCAGCGCACGGTGACATCGCCCGATTCGCTATCCTCCTTGGCATTGATGAGGTATTGCTCATCGAGCAGGGTGAAGTTGTCGGGGTTGGAGTCGGTGGTGGAATAGAGCACCTGCATACGCTCGTAGCCATTATAGCCCCATGTGGCGGCATCAAAGGTGATGATCTGCTCCTCACCTGAGAGAAGGGGCGAGATAAGCCAGTTGTCGCTTGCCATATTGGTGCAGTCCCAGCTTACGAACTTCTTGCGGCTTCCGTCAACGGAGAAGTTGATGTAGCCGTTGTCGTATACCTCGGTGTCAAAGACCATCCATGCCTGTTGCTCCTGTGCGTGTGGCCATTCATACCAGCGGCTGCGCATCTGCGCACCGGATGCTTTTCGGTCGATCACCGTCCAGTTGCCGAACGCTTCAGGGTCGAGCGAGAACACGCCCAATTCCTCGCAATCTTCTGTCAGGTCAACAAGGCGAGGCTCGTTGGAATGAGCTGTCCAGTTCAAAAGGGCATCACGATACTCAATCTTGCCGTCAAGGTCTGTTACCCCGGGAAGGATTGACTCGATAACCTCAACGGTTACCTCCTTTGTGAAGTTGTTCCATTCCTGCTCGTCGTCGCCCCAGATAAGGCGTGCCGACAGTTTCGTCTCGGCTTTCCAGAAATTGTCGGGGACAATCTCAAAGGTGGTGCCGGTGCGCGCGCCCGGTTCAAGGAGAGGCATCTCCTTCTCCATCAGGAGTTGTCCGTCGCGAAGCAACTCTATCTTATAGGGAGTGCTTGCGAGGCGTCCTTCGTTGACCACATCTACCTGAACGGTGCCCGTGGAGTTGATGGCGATCGAGGATGGTGTGGAGAGTGGTCGGATGTTGAGGTCTCTGTCGGTCCAGCGGCGCACCTGTATGTTATCCATCATGAAGACTCCATACCACATGAAGTCGTTTTCATAGAAACCTTTCGGAGCGTCACACTCCACATACCAGCCGAGCTGTACCGTCTTCCCTTTCCAATCCTTTAGCGGGATGCGCACCTCTTTCCAGCCGCGTTCGTCGGCGTCGGCGATATTGATCTTCTCATTGAGCTGAACTCTCTCACCCTCGCATATCAGATAGTTGTAGAAGGAATAATCAGGCATCCCGGGCACCGCGTAATAGTAGTAGGAGAACACGACATCGTCAGTGTCGCCGAGGGCGATCTTTCCGGTGGTGCGGTAAGTGTCATAGGGTCGTCCATATTCGGGATGCCAGCCGATAAGGCCGTCACCCTCATCCTGAGAGGTGGCTTCGAGAGGCTCCATACCTTCGGGCATGGAGCTGTAGCCGTCCGTGATGCGGACATACCAGTAATTGCCGTTGCCATAGTCAAAGCCGGTGGTGACATTTGAGATTTTCGAAGCGGTGAGGCCACCCTCGAACGTCTCGAGGTATGGGAGCTCGTCGGGTGTGCCGATACAAGCGAAATTGCTCAGTGTGCTTCCGCCGATGTAGCCGTTGGTGACGGCGCCGACGTAGAACTGGTAGAAATCCTGGGTTCCATCCGGAGCAATCTTTAATCTACATTCCGGCTTGGCTGACGAGACCGGGTAGTGGATCACCTCATATCTCGTGGTGATGGCGTAGGTGATAAGAGCCGGGTCTATGTCATAGCCGTTGATATCCTTGGCCACCGGTGTCCATGTCATCAGCATATACCCTTCGTGGTCGGGATCTTCACGCAAGACAACGTCAACGGGAGCCATAGCGCGGTTTACACCGACATGTATGGTCTGCTCCGTGGTGTAGCCTTTGCCATAGCTGTTGTAAGGTACGAATGAGTAGACATAATCGTCGTTCTCCGGAGCGGAGTCACGGAATGTTACGGACCCGCCGACTTCCGCATTGTCTATGGTGTGGACGAGTTGACCGTCGCGGTAGACTTCGATCCTGGTGAGTTCGGTCAATACGCCGCCGTCAACGTTTTTCGATGGAGCGTTGAAGGTGATGTCTACCTTGTTGCTGCCGTCATATTGCGGTTTGCCGATTATGTCGGTCACTACATTCGGAGCCTGAAGGTTGTGCCCTTCGCTGATCTCAAGACTCCGCAATTCGATACCTGCCATGCTGTATGGCATGTCGGGCACGTATGTGATGCCGAAGGTGTGACGCAGGCCGAGGTAATAGAGACCGTCTGATTCAGGAACGATGGTGACTGACAATTCGCGGGGGGTGATGTTGCTCGCGGTGTAGTAATAGCGGTCGGAGACGGGTGTCATCGATGCGGCCTCCGCACTTGTCGACATGAACAGTTGCAGGGAGTTGAAACTGTTGTAGGAATAGAACCGTAGTCTGTAGGAATAGGCATGACCCGCTTCGAGTCTGACCGGCTGAGAGATGAGCCATTCGTCGCTCTCAACACCTTTCCCCCCATTGTCCCACTGCATACCCAGATGCTTGTAGTAATCAACCCAATCCCATGTGAAGCCATCGTTGCCTCCATCGATGATTGTGTAGAGGTCCTTGTCGACCGGACGGTCAAGCTCGGTCTGATAAGGGGGCAGGATATAGCCCACCGGAATCATGTTGGAGAGGGTGGCCTCCGAGTCATTGTCCATAAAGCGTGCGGTCACTTCATAGCGATATTCGGTCAGGGTTGGTTCGGAGGGATTGAGATGGTCGGTTACGGAGGTTTCCTTGATGCCGTCGGCAACTATAGCCTCCGGTCTGTCATGGTAAAGACGCTTCACGGTGTAGACTATCTCCTCCGGAATAACGTATCCGCCGAGGACTCCGTTGACTACCGCATCCCATGAAATTGCGACGGAGTTGTCGGTGCGGTCGATGCTGGCCCTGACATTAGCGGGGGGAAGGGGCTGACCGGTGCCACCCCAGATGTTAAGGGGTGTGCTGTTAAGGCTCTTGCCGTAATCATTCTGAAGATAGACGATGATGCGGTGTTTCCCGGCAGAGGGGAGAGTGAGCGTGGCTGACACATCGGAGCCGGATGTGGCCTCGCCTGTGGCAATCATCCGGTCGTTGGCGTAGATATGATAAGAGACAGATCCGGTCAGGTCGCTTCCGTCATGACAGAATCCCGGCACAGCGAAAGAGACGGAGCCGGTCAATGATCCGACAGGGAAGTCGACTGAGACATTTTCAGGAGCTGCTGGTACGGAGCCTGAGATCACGCGGTCGGAAACGTATGCACCTCCGAATTCGCAGATGGCTGGAGCCACCGTCTCAACCTTGTAATTGTTGCGCAGGTCGATAGTCTTTATCTCCCAGCTATCTGTATACTGGTTGGGAAGATGGAAGAAGTAATAGAGGTCAGTCTCGGGATCGATGGCTCCGTCGGTATAGTAGGGCGATGCCATGCCGGTGGAAGCCAGATGCCTATATTCTCCGGTGGTCTTGTCGATTGAGTAGAGGCGTCCGTTGATGTCGATCATATAGAGTGTGCCGTCTGACGCACATGACATTGAGGCGGGCTCGACCTCCCAGGGAATCCGGCTGATTGCCGGATTGCGCTGAAGATGTCTTGTCTCCAGAAATCCTTCGACATCAAGGGTGGCAAACTCCAGGCCCTGCAGGTCGTCGGTATAGAAGATGCCGTAGACGAGGCCTGTAAGGTAGTCGGTGCAGAGAGCGAGTGCCAGTGTGTTGAAAGAGGGGCCGGCGCCCGTCACCATGTTGCGCACTTCGGTGGCTACATTGCGGTAGGGGAGGTCTTCGTCGGTAGTGTCCCAGACGTTACACTCCATGTAGGTGATGTTGCTTCCGTCAAGCTCCACAAGGGTAGTGAAATACTTGCCGTCGTTGAGGAGTGTGCCGCCGAAATTGGCCGAGAGGTCCTGATGATAGCGCAGACGCTCCATCGTGAATACATTATACGCTCCCCAGTGGGAGGAGTTGTCTTCGTGGCCGGGACACATTGAAACTGATGCCCGCAGGTCGGGCAACGTCGACGGCTGCTGTCGGCGCACTTTGGAGGGTGACGACCCGGAACGCATGTGCCGCCCGTCAGAACCCGTCAGGGCGGATGGATGTGGTGCGAATCCACGATTTGTCTTCAATGACTGTGCTTCGGCAGTTATTGCAAATAGTGAAGTTATTAGCGCGATTGTGAATGAGATGGCATGTTTAACCATGATTTTAGGCTGTTAGTGTTGGGAAAACAAGGCGGACGGGAATTTTATGAATTTAGGTTGAATTCTGGCCACACCACAAAGTTAATAATTTACTTGTAAAAAATTTGCAAAAACGAATTTATAAATTTAAATTTGAACGAAATTAAAGAGGTCAGTTCTCTGTGCCATTTTCTTTAAATGAGTTTTCTAATACTAATTTATATAAAAACATGAGAAAAGTTTACATGCTTGTGGTGATGGCATTGCTCACGATGGTGAGTTATGCTGCCCCGAAAACTGTAACCATCTCCATGAGCAAGGACATCGACGGCGATGCTTTCGGTCAGCTCCTTGTCGACAACGGAGATTGGGGTAAGGATGACCTTGAAGGTGACGGCGACGGCAACGTGGAGTATCCCGGTGAACCCTTTATCTTCAATTATTATGCACAGGACGGCGCGGCCTATAACGAGGCCAACAACCTTTTCGCCATGTATGGCTACATGGCCATCAAATGCACCGAGGGAAATATCGTCGGTCTCAAGGCTGATCTCTCCTGGTGGGACGATGAGGACAAACCCAAGGGATGTGTTAGAGGTGGTCTCGATTTCAAATGGAACGATCCCGGCGTAGGCAATTTCTCACTCAACAAGAATGACGACGAGATGCTGATCTGGGAGGCCGACAACGACGGATACCCCGTGATCGTGCTTGACATCTCCAACAATGCCATCTGGTTCAACAAGCTGACAGTCATCTACCGTCCGTTCGGCAGTGGCGACGACGATCCCGAGGTGACACCACCGGCAGCTCCGGAGGATGCCGTTGAGAATGAACTCGTGCAGAGCGACCTCACCGACACCTTCAACCCGCAGTGGAAGGAGGAGGACATCACGATTGCCCGTAATCAGAACTATAACGTGTATGGTTTCGATTTCAACTTCTCCGGCTCCAACAGCAACGAGCCGACTTTCATCTACAAAACCAATTCTGACGATGACGTAGTGGGCGAGGTGAGCGTCTATGGCGGCGATTCATTCAGCATCACGGCAGGTAAGACTATCGACAAGGATCCCGTGACCATGACCTACGCAACCTTCAAGCTGACTTCTTCGGCTAAGGTTACAGCCGACAAGGGTCAGGTGGCTGTCAACGGACTGAATATGACATGGTGGGGTGATCCGGCCGAGAGCGTGACTTTCACCGTCAACGGTGACGCTGACTCGTTCCTCGCGTTCAAGGAGGTCGTGGTCTATACCGATAAGGATATATTCGTAGGTGGCGTATCTTCCGGCACCCGTGAATATTACAATATCAAGGATGGCAGCGTGACACAGGCCAACGTAAACCTGTATGCCGAGAGCAATCCTGACTTCAGCCTTACTTTAGGAGCGATAGCACCCAATCTCGGTGTGGAGATCAAGAGCATCCTGATCAAGGTTGACGGCAAGAGCAAGATGGCAGACACAAAGAAGGGTCAGTACAACTGCGCCACATTCGAGGGTCCCTTCAGCAACCAACAGTCGATTCCGGTTGAGATGTCGTTCATATCCGAGGAGGGCGTGACAGTCATTCCTTTCAGCGTGACTTACCCGAATTCGATCGTGTACACGCCGAATGCTCCTTTCACATTCAAGAACGCTACAGTAAGCGTCGATGCTTTGGCTACAACGACTCTTGAGGTTGTAAATGAGAAGAATCTCCCCTTGACTTACTCTGTGGCCGATCCTACGGTTGCCAGTGTCGATGCCGAGGGCAACGTGACGGCATTGAAGGGTGGCGAGACGACCGTGACAGCAACGTTTGCCGGAAACGGTTCTTATCTTGCAGGCACCTCGACGATGACCATCGTTGTCGAGAAAATCGAGGCTCCTCTCTCTCTTGAGACCGCCGAAGTGAAAGTCGAGACAGAGAAGACTGCCGAGATCGTGCTCAATAATCCTGAGAACCTTGAAGTGACCTACACCTCTTCCGATCCTGAGACCGCTTCTGTAGATGCTGAGGGTGTCGTGACCGGTATTGCTGTCGGCACTGTCACAGTCACCATTGACTTCGCCGGAAACGACGTATACATGCCGATGACATTGTCCGCTACGGTTACAGTGGAGGTGGGCACCGGAATCGACGTGGTGAACGCCGAAGATAACGGAGCTGTCTATTTCAACCTCCAGGGTCAGCGCGTCAATAATCCGGAGCGGGGTACAGTCGTGATCCGTGTCGAGGGCAACAAAGCCATCAAGACAGTCATCAAGTAAGGGATTACCCGCTGACGACGAATATGCACGGGATTACCCGTTAATTCCGGTTAATACAAAGGGGAGCGCATCGATTTACGGTGCGCTCCCCTTAATTATTTGCAGACTCGCGAATTATTGTTAAATTTGCTCATTGTTTCAACCTAATACCCTCTGAAGCGTAGTGAAGCCTTTAAAAACTCTTTTCCGTATATCACTCATCGCCTGCTCTCTTGCGATATGTAATTGTTTTTCTCTGTCGGCACAGGATTATCCTCAGAAGTCGAATATTCCAACCCTTTATATCGACACTGAAAATCATCAGTCGATCACGAGCAAGGAGACTTATGTCAAGGCGACCCTGAGATATGTCGATGCCGAGGGTGAGAAATATTACGACGCTTTGGGTATCCGCGGGCGAGGCAACTCCACATGGGGGCTCGCCAAGAAACCCTACAGGATAAAGTTTGATAAGAAGCAGGAATTCTTAGGCCCGGATCACGCCAAGGCGAAGAGCTGGACTCTCCTCGCCAATTATGCCGACAAGAGCCTGATGAGGAATGCCCTCGCCGCCTGTCTCGGTGAGTTTGTGGGTCAGCCTTTCACTGCCGCCGCCCGCTTCGTGGATCTGGTGCTCAATGGAAAGTATGTTGGCAACTACCAGATCTCGGATCAGGTGGAAGTGCGCTCCAAGAGAGTGGATATTGTGGAGCAGGAAGATCCGATGACTGATGATTCCAACATCACCGGTGGTTATCTCCTCGAGATCGATGGGTTCGCCGATAAGGAACCTTGTAAATTCACTACTTCACGCGGAGTGAAGATTACGGTCAAATCGCCGGACGATGAGATTATCGATCAGCGTCAGGTGAACTATATACGCAATTATATCCAGAATTTCGAGAACGTGTTGTTTAGCGCGGATTTCAAGAATCCGGAGACCGGCTACCGTAGCCTTGTCGACGAGAATACGCTCGTGAGCTGGTATGTGGCTTCGGAAATGACGGCCAATCCCGATGCCTTCTGGAGCACTTATATCTACAAGAATCAGGATGACCCCAAGATCTACTGGGGACCTCTCTGGGACTATGACATAGCCTTCAACAACTGCAAGCGTAAGGGAGACATGACCCGACGAACGGTGCTCAAGGATGGTTTTGGCTCTGACCTGACGGGAGTGTGGGTGCGCCGCATGTGGGAGGATCCATGGTTTGTCAATGCAGTCAATGAGAAATGGATCAGTCTTGTCAATGCCGGACTGGAGTCTCATCTCCTCGGTTTCATTGACGAAAAGGAGGCTGAGCTGAAGGCTTCGCAGGCTCTTGACGGAAAGATATGGCCGATCAACGTAAGGGTATATGACGAATACCAGATATTCTCAACCTATTCCGCCACTGTTGATTTCCTACGCAAGTTTGTGAGGGAGCGCATCAGCTATCTCACGGAGACGTTCGCCAAGGAAGCCGCGGGGTCTGTGCCAACTCCTCCTTTTGAGCTTGATGCCGATTATTATTACCGGATCCACAATGCCAACACGATGAAATGTGCCGACCTTACAGCCGACGGCACTGCATTGTGTGGCAATTCATATGTGGTGAATACGGAAAGCCAGCAATGGAATGTCGTGGCTCTGGACAACGGATATTACATGATTGTCAACCGCGCTACCGGCTACGCCATTACCGACGCGGCTCCATTGGTCAACGGAAGCTATCAGCGAAATGCTCAGCTGACGGTGACGGAGCAGGAACCCGGCAATCAGCGTCAGCAATGGCAGTTCGTGCCGCTGACGACGGGAGGTGTCTACATCATAGCAAATCATGCCACCGGGTTGGCCTGGAACAACAGTGGAGGGAGTTCGGCCGACGGCAATCCCTGGATTTCTTGGGATAATGACTCCAACAATCCGAATAAGCCCAACCGTCATTGGCGAATCATCCGCGACGAGCTGAAGGAAGATGCAGGTCAGGGAAGCACACCGTTGATGGTGACTCCCTCCGAAGTGATCTACTTCAACCTTCAGGGACAGCGTATCGCCAATCCCGCTCCCGGCACCGCCGTGATCCGCGTGGAAGGCAACCACGCCACCAAGACCATCATCCGCTAAAGGAATCATAAGGATTAAATTGATGATTCTTTTCCTCATAAGGATATTATGTATTATCTTTGCTTATAATTTTTTGAAATATGATTTTCTGAAAAATTATAACAAATATTAAAAGTAATTGCAAAGACGATGTCATTGTAAAATATGTTTGGTTCGGACTGGGGGTTGGCTTCCAGATGGTTGGGAAATGTGCCTGTAAGGAATGATATTGGGAGGGGAGGAGATAGAACTCTCCCTGAATATGCACGAAGTACACTTATTATATCCTGAGGACATAATTAAGCTGATTTTATGATGGAGAATCAATTATCCAAACGGGCGATTTCTCAAATAGCCAAAATTATAAAGCTCCGATTGAAAGGGCGTAGTTTTAAGAAAATTAAGATTGATGATTTCCATTTGAACAATCATTATCTTTTATTTTCTCTCCAAATAATGGCACACGAAATTTGTTGCCATTATGGACTGGGCGATTATAATCCAGTAATCACAATTGAGAAACTGAATGGGGCTGGAGGAAGGATTAACCTTAACAAAGACAAAGATATATTTATAGACATAGATAGCTCGAGGAAATATGACAAGTGGCAATACATTGCAATAATTGCTCATGAAGTCGCTCATAAATATCTGTATGTCCACGACGTCTACTATGAAGGGCAGAAAAACGAATTTATTACAGATGCCGCAGCCGTGTATGCCGGTTTTGGTGATATCATGAGAGTTGCAGCGTATAAGGAGACCAAATCTGAATGGGACACTGATTTTCGACATGACGCAGACGGAAGGTTGCGGGCAACCAAACATGTCTCAAGTAAGACAATAGAAACTTTAGGTTACCTTCTTCCCTGGCAAATTGTTTTCTTACAAAATTGCCTTAAAGATAGGTATTTTGAAATAAGGATTCGCTCTAAATATTTCTACATTATGAAGCCGTGGGCCTTCATTCCTTATTTGTGCTGGTTGAGCAACCATTCTCGAACAGGGGCAAGACGGTAAGCATAGTTAAACAATGCCATGTGCACCTCCGCCGGACGCAACGGTTCTTTGACTTTCATTTCGCGAGGCATTATCTTGGTCGTGCTTTCAATCTTGTAATAAGGTCTGCCACGGAATGTATATGGATGTTGACCCCATTTCCATTCGTCAAAATGAAATGCTATCACCTTGTTGCCGGGATAATCGGGCACATCCACATAT
>CAZMHE010000024.1:0-21584 GCA_964566015.1 uncultured Sangeribacter sp.
GTTGAGCTCCTCTACGAGTTTGTCGATATATTCGTTGTCCTTGAAGTCTTCATGCTTCATTGATTTGATCTTCACTTCCATACAAGGGCTCCTTTCCGCCAAGCATATGCAAGGCCCATAACAAGAATGAACATGAAGATACCGATGCAAAGAAGACCCTGTGTACCGAGGGCCTTCATGACTGTGGCCCAGGGATAGAGAAACACAGTCTCGACATCGAAGATCAGAAACAGAATGGCGAAGATGTAGTAGCCGGCCTTAAACTGGATCATTGACTGTCCACGCGTCGGAATACCACATTCATAAGCCTCCGATTTCTTCACCGAAAAGGATTTGGGAGAAATCAGCTTCGCTATCAACAAAGCAGCAAACACGAGGCCGAGACCCGTCAACGTGGCGGTCACGGCAAGCGTATTGTTGCTTATCTCCAACAAAAGATTCATATAAGCGTCTGTATATTAATTAATTATTTTTCAGGTTAGATATGGTTTGTTTTGGTGCATACGTAATGCGTCTGCAAAGATACTTAAAAAATCTTAACCGACAAACTAAATTTTCCAAATCCTTTCCCATCTCCCCTATTTCACTCAAATTATTTTTCCGCAATCTTTCCATCATCTATTCCACCCTTATTTCACTTTAATCAATAAGGATGTTGTTCCTTGTGGCGACCACACCCCATAACCGTTTGAGATATTCGTTGGCAAAGATTCATTAGCAGACACGAAGGGGGAAGTTGAGAACAGAATCATATTATCATAGGCTTTCCAAAAATCATATACAGATTCCTCAACCCTGTTGAGTCTCACAACCCACTCCTCACCGATGCTCATATGAGGTATGTATTTGTGATTATCATTCAGATTAAGTTCATCTTTTGAATAGTTGATCTTCAGCTTTGGATTAAGTATCGGCAAGGAATAATGTTCGCAAGGCGTATCTGTCCTGATTGTTCCCATAAGACAAGGCGACGGATGAGAACCTCGTTTGTTCTCCTCCAATGAGATATAAAAGAAAGAGGGAGTCTCTGACGGAGAAGTGAAATGCAACGTAGCCGCCCTGAGAGAATCATTTTCGGTGCGAGAAAATGTAATACTGTCAATCGGAACGGGATAAGGCATCCTTACACTTGATTCCGCATGCAATTCACCGTAATCCGCTATTATCTTATATGTTTTACCCGGCTCACCCTGCATATCAATCGTTGTGTAACGGAATGGGGGCAGATAGGAATTATCCACTTTTCCGGTCAATACCACCTCCCTTTCCCCATCAGACACAGTTACTTTTCCCCAATTTACAACAGCTTCAGAAAGATTACCTTCTACTCCCGGCACGACTGATGATGAGAAAAGCACGTTTGGATACCCCCCACTGCTGAACGTGGCCTCAATCACAGCCCTCCTGGGGGGGTATGTCACCTTCTCTTCACAGGCCATACAAAGTGTGGAGAATGTGATAAGCAGCAAAATATATTTTAAATATATCATTAGAATTCAATTGAATAACTTATCGATGGGAGGAATCTATAAAGTGAATATAGTTTCTTCAATGAATAGGATCCGTTTTCGGAATTCAGTACAAAATACTGCATCTCGACGTTTCTATGTCCATATGCATTTAGTAAGGAGACATTTACCGAATGTTTAAATCTCCGTTCCTTTCCCCTTGTAAAAAAGTAAGTCGCTCCAAGATCAAGCCTTTGGTATGATGGGAGCCGGGCTGAATTTCGTTCACCATATTGCATTGCGATATTGCCACCGATTGCATAAAGAGCCTCAACCGGCGTAAATCTTCTCCCGGCTGAAATTCGCCAGGATGCAGACAAGACCCAATGACGACCTTCGTGCCACACTACATTGCACTTTGCCACACTACCTTCCGAATACAGGGAGTGCCATGGTTTCTCATCACCACCCCGCGAGTGACGCCATCCGTCGCCGTAGCTGTAACTGAGATCGCCGGTGAGATTCCCGAATTGACGGGAGACGCCAATGGAGAAGCCATAACTATAACCATCTGAGACAATAATGTGAGAGAAAGGGTTATAATCCACATCAACAGCTTCAATTACAGAGCCTTGATATTCTGTTTGGTTCCACAATTTTTTCCAGTAAGCGCTCGATTCGAGAGTTAAGTTCCACCAGGGTAACTTATTGCGGAAATGCAGATTTACAAAACAAGCCCTCTGGATAGGGGCACGGTCACATGCTCCAATCCAGAAGTTGGAAGCCAATCCCAATTCAGAAAAACCGACCTGATGCACCGGTTGCTGAGACATTCCTGTCGAAAGAGTAACCTGACCATCGGGAAGAAGGAGCTGAAACTTCGTGCTTATCGAAGAGACTCCTCGTCTGTATTTAAGATCTTCTGATACTGTATTTGATGAATAAATACCGACAGAGCCTTCTCCAATAAGTTTTAATCTTTCCGGAAAAAGCCAGAGCCCAACTTGACTGAATAAAGACAATGTCCATAACTTCTGATCCATAGGAACGGAAACATGGTTCAAATTGCCGGACGCATCAGTCATAGTAAGCACAGCCCACTGGGGAGAGACCATATCATATGATCCACGTATTCCGGCCACCCAATCCGATATGACACCCTGCTTAATGACTTGTCCTAAATGAAAATGTCCCCCGTTAGTAGTGAATGAAGATGGATCAAGGATATGGAATTGTGGCATCCGGAAAGTAAGGTTATTGTTGAAAACGCTCCTATAAATATTGGCCTCAAGGTCAACCTTACCATCATGGGCATAACCAATGTTATACAATGAATTTTTCCAATGTAAGTGCGTATCCAATGCATAATTATTGTCATCATAGCCCAATTTATCATTGGAATGAAACAGGGAAAATGTGAGTTGATCAGCCTCACTTAGCCTGAATATCAGATCTGCATTAAGGTCATAAAATCCATATTGAAGATATGAACTTGAATTCCTCAAGACTTTACCATAAAGTTGATCAACATAGGAAACTCTACCCGAGATATTGAGACACACTCTATCAAACATTCCTCCCCGGATTGTCAACGAAGACGATGTCATTCCGACATTAGCTTCCCCCTCTATACCAGGTTTAAATCTGTGGGCCGGTATAAACAGGAAAGATGCCCCAAGCCGATCGGGATACCGAGGTGAAGAAATCCGGGAGAACTTCATTGATGAAAAATGTGGAGTATTGAATGTAGAAAAGATGCCACCAAACCGATAGGGGAAAATAACCGGTGCTCCCCCAATGAGGTAAAGCGATTGAGAACCTTCACTACCATCCACGGAGATGCCGGAGGCATAATCACTCGTTGAGTAGACATTAGATAGCTGTTTAATCTGGTTCAAGTAATCCGATTCTCCAAAAGAGCGCAACAATCGTCTGAGCTCTCCGCCTCTTACACTCAACGAACCATCCTCATTATATTGCATTGCCGACCTCCCCGGTTGTTTCACCTCAATATCCGGCAAATATTCACCCACGGTGTCACTCTTTTCCTGTGCGTGCAAGTTGGAACTCAGGAAAAAGGATATAAACCAAAAGACAGCACAAACATGCGCTGTCTTCCGGTATATAGAAAATTGATTATTACTGAGGTTATGATTTGTCATTTACGCACCTTCGCGGAATCCCATATTTTCTCATAAGCATCGAGAAGTGTATCCCATTTGTTGGTAACGTTGGTAAAATTCTCGAAGTAGCTGTCGATGCTGTATGTTGTCTTATCCGGGAAGAGAAGGTTACAGGTCACATAATATTCCCATGAATAACTTCCCCACTCATCAAGGCCGGGGATAAATTGCAGAGTTGCCTGATCAGTTGCGGTCTTGTCGTAACGCAGCTGAGTCTTGATCTTGTCATTAAGCCTGTTGCATGCTCTCTGGCACTCGTTGTGAGCCGTCTCTTTGCTTTCATAGTCATATGAATCAAACCAGCCATCAAGATCTGAAGGCAATTCCTTGTAATAGGTGACCTGTCCGTAGACCTGAACCTTACCAAGAACATCAACTCCGCAGTCGCCATTCTTAAGCATCTTGGAGAGCTCCTCCTCTACCTCGTCATCATCCATGTCTTCGAATGACTGATATTTAGTCTTGTCGCAAAGATGGTTACCGGTCACAGTAGCATAAGCAGTGGCTACGATCTCACCCGACACATAGAACGAAGTATTCGCCTCAACTTTGCTGTCGTTACCGGCGACATTTGCCTCAGCCTTGAGGTTCATAAGGTTAGCAACTACCTCCGCAGAAAGGGTATGACCCTTTACATCGATGCTGGAAACAACCGATGAATTTGCAAGTTCCTTTCCATTCTCCTTGAGGGATACATTGACTTTCTTTGGCACTGAAAGGTAATAGTTGTGTTCCACCTCAAAGTCTTCCCAGGATCCGGTTGCTTCATCGTAATCCCAGTCCCAGTCATTGATCGTGAAGTCAACGTCATAAGTACCTCCATCCTGAGAAACCGTTAATTCAACGGGTTGGCCGCCCTTATTGGTAAATTTGAAGACCACATCCTTTGACTCGCCTGTCTTGACCCACTCCCCTTTCTTGGTGTTAGGTTCATAAACACCGGTGAACTGACCAAACTTTATAGTGTAGGAATAAGCTGTAGCGGCTCTCGTGAGGCCATCCATATCACCTTTTGCTGCAGCTGCCAGAGCCTTCAGGTAAGTGGCCGGCATACGGTTTTTGCCGTCCGCTTTGATGATAAACTCTTCAGGAGCATCAAGGTCACCATACTCTTCTGCATAGTAGGCCGCAAGTTCAATAGCGGCTTTCTGATCTTCAGGATTAAATTTGTTGAGGAAATCAGTGGCAGTGTTCTGAAGGAAAGTCTTACTCTTCTCAGGAGTCATGACTTCCGTGGTTCCGGATCCCTGAGGTCCGTCAGGATTGTCCAGTTCGTTATCAGACTTGCTGTCGCCACATCCGGCGAGCACAATAACTGACAAGGCAAACCATTTGAAATTAGCAAGTTTCATGTGTCAGGTAATTAATATTTTGAAATAATTATGTTTGACAAGATAATAAGTTTTAGTCAAGATTCTCAAAAATGGCTTCTATAAGGAAAGGCATCGCCTGAAATTCCTCGTACTACTCTTCGAGTCTTTATAAATTATCTTTACTGACCGCAAAATTAAACATAATTTTCCAATATCTCAAACTCTCAAAGAAAAAATACCACTTTGTTATAGGAAGAATTCATCGGAGAAATTGTCAATAAAGGAATCCGAACAGATAAAGAGGAATCCGGTTGCCATAGCCCGTCAAAGTGTTGTCAACAGCAAAATTACAAGATGGAGCTGACAATTTTGGGTAGTATTTGTCAGATGGAGCTGACAATCTCATTAGCACTGCATAAAAATGGCATTGGCTGTTTCAATACGAATATGATAATTCCGTTTCTATATAAGGATGATAATTCCCATAAAATTCTCTTTCAAGATCAGGATGATTTTTCTGTTTCGAAACGAATTTGTAATTTTGCATTCGCAAACCTAATGTCAAAAGAATCAATTAACCAAATGAAAAAAGCTTTACTAACCCTTTCTCTGGGTTTAGCCTCCACATTCGGAGTCTTGGCCCAGGATGCCCCGACCGTGAAGTTAAACGGCATGAATGCCGATTTGAGCAACGGCATCATCACGCTTAAGATCGGCTCCAACGGACGCGCCACCACTATGAAGGTGTCGGGCTACCTCGTTAATCTCCTTGCTTCAAACGGCATCTACTTCGACTATACCTCTTCCCAGAATCAAGGCCTCAACCCCAATAAGGCGGAGATTGTGCGTCAGACCGACGATATGGTTGAAGTGCTCTATTCCAACACTACGGCCGATCTCCAGTGGCAGCAGGGATGGATCCTCAGAAAAGGGGAGAGCGGTGTGTATACCTATGTCATTGCCAACGGCACCCCCACTTCATCATCCGAGAGCGTGAAGGAGGCCCGTATCTGCTCCCGTCTCCAAAGCGCATTCCTCAATGGATATGTCGACGACGTGATGCAGGGTCCCATACCTTCCAACTCCGAGATGAGCGACGTAGAGTCAAACCATGTGGTGCAGGATGCCACATATGAGATGCCCGACGGCTCCATCTACACCAAATATAACTGGGCTCAGTTTATCGACGAGGATCTTTTCCATGGTCTGATGAACGCCAAGTATGGCGTATGGAACATACCTGTCAGCTACGAATGGCTCAACGGCGGTCCGATGAGGCAGGAACTCACCGTACATGCCACCAGCAAGTCACCCATCACTATCCAGATGCTTCAGGGTGAACACCTCGGAGGAGCTGCACAGGCTTATAACGACGGCGAGAAGCAGATCTTCGGACCGGTCTTCATCTATGTCAATAAGGGAGACACCAAGGAGGAGATGATTGCCGATGCCCGCCGCGAGGCTCTCGCTCAGAAGGCGGCATGGCCTTACCAATGGTTTGAGAACGACCTTTATCCTCGTGAGAGAGCCACTGTCAAAGGCACCCTGAAGGTCAAAGGTCATTCGCAGCCCGGCTCGGTGAAGGTTGTACTCGGACAGCCGGGTCAGGAACTCATACGTCAGGGTAAAAAATATATGTTCTGGACTGAGACGGATGCTGAAGGTAATTTCGAGATAAAGAATGTACGTCCCGATGAATACTCACTCTATGCGTATGCCCTCGACGGAGACATCACTGATGAATTGGAATATAAGAATGTCAGTGTCGTTCCCGGAGAAGTAAATCTCGGCACCGTCAACTGGACCCCCGCCACCTATGGCAATACGCTATGGGCAATCGGTTCGAACAACAGAAGAGCTGACACATGGAAGATCAGCGATGCTCCACGTGCCTATGGCCTCTGGAACGAAGTGCCCGCAACGCTGACCTTTGTTCCCGGCGTAAGCAAGGAATCGGAAGACTTCTATTACGCTCAGTGCCAGAACGGCACCTGGAACATCGAATATGAACTTTCCGAGGTTCCTGACAAAGATCTTTTGCTCACCGCCTCAGTGGCCGGATCAACCAATAAACCATCAGTGGCCGTCAAGAGTAATTCAAAGTCTGTCACAACATGGTCATTCCCCAACAATGATGCCTCCATCTACAGGAGCGCCACCCAGGCAGGACGTCATTGCGTGAAAACGGCTGTCATTCCGGCGTCCTCACTTGTCGTAGGTCGCAATACTATCAACCTCACGATGAGCGGAATCAGCAAGAACGGCGGCGTTATGTACGACGTCATCAAACTTGAAAGCTATTCCGACTCGGGAGTATCTTCGATCGTAGATTCCAATGATGCAAACACCTTCGAGATCTATACTCTTCAGGGAGCTTATGTCGGTTCATTTGAATCACTTGCTGACCTCTCACTTCCCAAAGGAATTTACGTCTACAGACATGGTCTGAAGACCGGCAAGTTCAATGTAAGATAAATTCTCTCAGAATTCAACACATCAACAGATATTGCAACATCAATCGGGTGGCTGATTCGAATCAGCCGCCCGATTTTGTAAAGTAACACATCGAAATCATCATTTATAAGGATTGACGCGCTTTTCCTATTTATATAGTTTTGCACCGTGAAACTCCACAATCTGACATCATACGAACTTTCAACCATATTCGACACCTTCGGAAGACGCCTCTCTGCCGCAGGGATTGCCGTCATGATGTCATGTTGCCACTGCGCGATAAATGCCAACTCTACAGTCCCACCTGTGGCAGATTCCGACACGACAGCGATCCGGTTGCAGGAAGTCAACGTCACCCTCGTGAAACAGCAGTCGGCCTTGCGGGAGTCAGCGGAAGCGGGCACAATCCTCAACGCCGGTCAGCTTGAGCGGCTCGGAGCGGTCTCCATAAAAGGTATAAGCGATGCCGTGCCAAACTTCTTTATGCCTGACTATGGAAGCCGTATCACCTCCAGCATATATGTCAGGGGAATAGGAGCCCGGATGGATCAGCCGTCAGTCGGTCTTAATGTCGACAACGTCCCCTATCTCAATAAGGACGCTTACGACTTCGATCTCTCAGACATGGTCTCCGTCGAAATGCTCCGCGGCCCGCAGTCTACCCTCTACGGGCGCAACACCATGGCAGGAGTGATCAACATCACCACCCTCTCCCCTTTCCGCTGGCAAGGAGTACGCGGCAATGCCGAATTTACAAGCCGTCTGCGCGGGAAGGCCAACATCGGATGGTATCACCTTCTCTCCCCTACTCTCGGGTTATCACTCAACGCCGGTTATTCCGGAGCGAAAGGTGAATTCAGGAATCTCTATAACGGCAAACCGGTTGACAAGGAGCACTCCTTTTCAATAAGGCAAAAGACAGTATGGCGCATCTCACCCTCATGGCATTTTCAAAATACAGTCTCCGCAGGATGGCTACGTCAGGGTGGATACCCCTACGAAAGTGTAGCATCTGGTGAGATCAACTACAACGATACATGCTTCTACCGCAGATTTACCTTCACCGACGGTCTTTCTCTAAGATATTCCGGCGATAAAATCGACATCACGTCGATCACCTCCCTGCAGCATATCGACGACAACATGACCCTTGATCAGGATTTCCTCCCCCTTGATTACTTCACCCTTACCCAGAAAAAGAATGAGTGGGGAGTCACCGAAGACATCATGATCAAGAATGCAGATCATTCCGGTTGCTATAACTGGTTGGCAGGAATCTTCGGTTTCTGGAAGCACCTATACATGGAGGCACCGGTCACTTTCAAGGACAAGGGGATCTCCTCCCTGATCGAGGATCACCGCAATTCCGCTAACTGGACTCGTCCGGTCAGTTGGGATTCCCGCACTTTCCCGTTAGAAAGCTATTTCACTATTCCAACTGTCGGTCTGGCCGCTTACCACGAATCAAACGTCACGCTCGGACGCTGGACTCTCACCGGTGGACTTCGACTCGATTATGAGCGCTCCGTGCTCGACTACAACAGTATCTGCCACACGGGTTACAGCATCTACCGTCGGGAGGGTGATGACCTCATCTTCCATCGTCATGCCGATATTGACATCGACGACAAAGGGCGCATCAGCCGCCACTTCCTCACTCTCCTGCCTAAACTGGCAGTCACCATGAACCTCGATGACAATCTCGGCAACATCTATGCCAAGGTCTCGAAGGGATACAAGGCGGGAGGATTCAACACCCAGATGTTCAGCGACGTCCTTCAGCAGCGTCTCATGGGGATAATGGGTATCGGCTCCACCTACGATGTGGATGATGTTGTCGGGTATAAGCCGGAACAGAGCTGGAACTATGAGATAGGGACACATCTCGATCTCCTTGACCGACGCCTTTCGTTGGATCTCGCGGCTTTTTATATCGATTGTCTGGACCAGCAGGTGACGACTTTCCCTGACGGCACCACTACCGGACGCATAATGGCCAATGCCGGGCGCACCCGTAGCTTCGGGGCCGAGGCGTCGATGGCTTTCACGCTTCCGAAGGGATTCTCCCTCAACTGCAGCTATGGCTACACCAACGCCCGTTTCACTGATTTCTTCGATGGAATCCACGACTATACGGGACGCTATCTCCCCTACGTGCCACGCAACACGATTTTCGTTCAGGGGATGTGGAGTCACCGTCTCCCCTCCTCCCCCTATTCCATCTCGGCTGATGCCTCCCTTAAAGGCAACGGTAAGATATGGTGGAACGAAGCAAATACACTTTCTCAGAAAATCTATTTCCTGCTTGATGCCGGAGTCTCTCTCGACAGCGACAGATTCTCAATACGCCTGTGGGGACGCAACCTCACCTCAACCCGCTATTACACATTCTACTTCCTATCCATGGGAAATGAATTCCTCCAGCGAGGGCGTGGCATAGAGGCCGGTGTCACCCTGCGATTAACAATTTAACCCCGATTAATCAAGATAATTTCCGATTAATCTTGATTAATCCTGATTAATCCTGATTAATCCCTAACCCTTAACACTTTAACCCTTTAAACCCCAATATGAATAAATCCACTCTATCTATTCTTCTTGTTGCCCCTGCGCTCCTCGCGTCATGCGGCACTGACAAAACTGAGTCGAAAGCCACTGTAAACTACAGGATCTGTAATCTCGTCACCCCGCTTGACGGAGGCGAGAGCGTTGCCTCCTATGGCATCTACACTTTCGATTTCAATCTCACAGAGGTGAAGGTGGCAACCTCGACTTCAAGTCTCCTCTACAACAACAACAATTATTTCTTCAACACCAACGACGTCACTTTCGCACAGTATCCCCCTTTCAACGGGATGGTCTACTATTTCAAGGGAATGAAGGGGAATGTCAACAACTCATCAGCCACACCCCTTGAGAACCCTAAATTCCTTATCACATCAAACTTCGTTTATGAGAATCCGGGCTACACCCCTACGGAACATCCGGGACTTCTCTACGACCGCACACAGATTGCCCCCCTTGTCATAGCAAGCTATCAGGTAGGATCCGACTTCAAGGTGAACACCTTCGCCACAGACGCTTTCTACATAGGAGTCACCAATACGGAATATCCCGACATGAAAGGTGGAATGGAGTATAATGAGAACAATGATATGTATTACCGTGTCCTCATCGACGTTGCAAAAAAGAAAGCCGATGTCATCTTCTACAACGCCAAATTCTCCAAATCGGAACGTGAACCGAAGAAGATCGCAATCGTCCTGAATAATCTTGACATCACATATGGCGACGGCTGCTATGAAATCAAGGGAGAGAACATCGTGCCGAAACTATTTGAGGCAGGTCAGCTTGAAGACTATCCCTCCTTCACGTTCGAGACATTCTCTATGCAGACCACCGGTGAGACCATGAACGGCGCGGTAATGAACTATGTTGTCAACAACACAATGGCTCCGGGAATGTCCATGACCTACAAGGGCTCATTCGCCGGCCAATATTTCTTCTTACCCGAGGATTGGACCACCCTCCCGTAACTTTCATTGATCTCGATTAAACAGACAAGGGACATGGCTCACCATGTCCCTTGTCTGTTTAATCGAGGTTTACTACGAGTCCCTCTTTGTTGAGGATGACGTTGGGGAAGATTTCCTCCGCCTCTTTCTTGAACGGGTGGTCGTCGGTATAGCGGGAGGAGTAATGACCGGTCAGAAGACGCTTTGCTCCGGCATCGCGGGCTACCATAGCGGCCTGGCGTGCCGTGGAGTGTCCCCGCTCCTTTGCATCGGCCGCCCGATCCTCAAGATAGGTTGTCTCGTGGAAAAGAAGGTCAACCGGTCCGATCTTAGCTGCAAGATCAGGTATATAGGAGGTGTCGCTGATATGAGCGTAAGACAATGATGGTGTCGGTGGTGTTGTAAGCACTTTATTCGGCACCACGACACCGTCAGGGCGCACGAAGTCCTCACCATCCTTTATCCTGTTCATCATATAGATCGGCACATCGTGAAACCGCGTCATCTCCGGATTGATATGACGCGGTTTCGGCGTCTCCTCGAATATATATCCTACGGCATCGACCCTGTGGCGCAGTGGCACTGTCCTTACTGTGAGCGACTTTGTCTCCAGAATGACAGCCTCCTCAGGCTTTATCACGTTGAAATGAATATCAAAGGGTCTGTCCCGCAGAAAATAATTGAAAATACCTGTCAATATCTTCTTACCCTCTTCAAAAGTGTGAATAGTGATGTCACCACCTACCTGCTGAAGGGCAAGAGTACCGATCAAACCCGGAAGACCGAACACATGATCCCCATGAAGATGGGTCAGAAAAATATGCCTCAGTCTGCTGAATGACAGTCGCTGGCGCATGAAACCCAACTGCGCTCCCTCCCCGCAGTCTACCATATATAGGCTTCCGCGGTGGTTCACAACCGTCGACGACGGCTGATGGCGAAGTGACGGCCTTGCTGAGCCGCATCCGAGCGTATGTATTGAAAACGTACTCATTTCTAATTTAATCTAACTCACTAACGTTCAACTCCAACCCGATCTTACTCTGTCACGGTCAGGAGTCCGGCAGCACTGTGAGCTGTCTGTTGCGGTGCATACTGGCTTTGTGCCGTTGCCTCGCCCATCGTATATGTTCCGGGGCGATCAACGGTGCAGTCATAACTTATGACACTGACACCCTTCGGCAAGAAGCCGATGAAGAGGGATGTGCGGCTGTCCCTGACCTCGCGATACATTCCGAGACCGTCCGAGAATGTATATCCCGACAACTGGTCAACCGGCTCGAGACAAGCGGCTCGTTCGTCGATGACTGCTACATAGTCCATATCCTTACCGCAGGTGATAGTCAGGGTGACGCGCACCTTGTCACCTACCTTAAGTTTACCCTCCTTCGCAACCTTTCCCTTGGCACCGGTCTCGACAACTACTATACGTTTCTCAATGCTGAGGTTGTCACAATCCACTCTCTTTATCTCTGTGGCAGGAGCGATATACTGGCTGATTACTCCGCCCCACATCGGGCTACTTTCTGCCTTGGTGATCTTCAATTCCTTACCTGAGACGGCAGATGGATCGAGCGACACGACTGCTGACGCGGATATAGAAGATGACTCGGGGAGCTTCAATGGTTTGCCGTTGATGGTCACCACAGGAAGAGTGGTAGCCGCCGGATCACCACCTGAAGCCATGATAGCGGCGATTATACCTGAGGTATAGGAATTAGAGCCCCAGTCTTCCGTCTCCTTCTGAAGGAGAAGCCATTGGCGAAGACCCTCCTCCGCAGCTCCACCCGGCTCAATGATCGAGAAAGCCTCGAGGGCTCGCGCTGTCACGGCGATACGGTCAAAACCACCGAAACCTGAACTGAGGTTGTCATAACACCAACCCTTGTTGCTATCCCTAAGAGCAAGCTGTCGGAGCGATTCAAGGATTTCAGTCACTGTCTGTGCCGAACGCTTCATGGAGTGAAGGAGCAACGCAGATGTGGCTTTATCATAAATCGACATCTCTTTCCACTCCTCATCAATAGCTTTGAGAGCTTCATCACGCAAACGGGAGAAACCATTCTTTCCGTCACCTCCTCCGAGCAGCTGACGGTCATAAAGATAACCGGCCAGTTCAGTAGTGGAGAATTTCTTACCACTCTTCTCATAATTCTCAATTATCCGTTTATCGGCAAAAGCTATCGCCTTGCGTGTCATTCCTCCATCAGCCGGTAGTGCGCCATACCGCTTGAGCATCGCAAGGTTGGAAAGGACCTTTTCCGTCATAAAGAGTGAGGAAGACATACCTTTGCACCAGCTCCAACCACCGTCATCCTTCTGTAGGGAAGCGAGTGTCTTCATCTGACTCTCTATTGCCGAGGTCACCCCCTTATCATCAAGCAGAGTAGAGAGACTACGCATCCTCCGGGTCTCCGCAGCCGCATTGTTCACCCAGGGAGTCGAGTTTAGAGCTACAGCCTTCAGCTCCTCATCCTTAGAGAGGGCAGACTTGATGGAAAGCGTGTCACCCTTGAAAAGATCCTCAAGTCCGGAACGTACGGAAGGATATTTTTTCACGATTGAGGAAGCCATGCAGTTTGCAAAGAGTGCGCGAGACACCGCGAGGACATTCTCGGATTCAGGCACACTGATCGATGGGAGAGCCAGTAGACATTCCCAAACTGGATTGGCGCAATATTTTAATGTTACATTCGCGCCTTTTTTCAGACGGGGTATTCGGAGCGACGTTGCCGTCGAAGAAGAACCCATATAGAATGTCGTTGACTCCACCACCGGCATTGACGATGGGAGCACGGCAACGAGAGCCCTTTCCCCGTCTGAGTTACCCTCGGCCAAAGCGAAGGATGTGACACTCAATGAGGACAGATCGGAAGGAACATCAAATGTGACTGACATGGTTCTTGAACCTCCCGCCGGAGTATTGACGGCCGGAAGATTTCCACGTATTATTACCCTGTCATTAGTGGGATCTGCCACGACGATACTTCCTCCGAGTGGGAGCGTGTGGTCAGTATTGTTGAAGACAGTAGCCATGACAGTGGCCTTGTCACCCGTGCGAAGATAGCGGGGAGGATTACTCTTGACCATAACAGGTTTTGCGGCGACCGCATCAAGAGTCCTGGATGCCGTCAGGAGGGCGTCGTCATATCCTACTATCTGGAATTGCCAGGTGGTATTGAAATCGGGCACGGTGAACGAGACCTCGACATTCCCGGCACGGTCACCAGTGAGGTCAGGCATAAAGAAAGCAAGGGGGAGGTCGACGGGACGCACCTTCTGTTGATCAGTCCCCCCACTCACTACACCGGAACCTTCTGAATCAGACTCCAATGTTGATTCGTTGGGTTCACGAACAGCCACGGCTTCTTCCATCTTTGCCGCTCCCATATCCGCTGTTGCATAAGCCATTACCGGTTGTTCTACGCTATAGAAGACTTCATCCTCGACACTACCGGCAGCTACTTGTTCAGTCACGACACCGTTCGTGGCCATAGCCTTCTTCATGGTTCCCCTCACATAGATCCTGTTGCCACCTCCGGCAAAAGAGAGTCCCTTTGTGTCCCAATCAGGATATAAGATTGGTGAGGACACGTAGGGAAGAAGGGTTGAGAAATACCCTCCCACTGTTCTTGTCCTGATATTAGTGTAATTGAACCTACCATAGTCGATGCTTCGATAACCATTGACATAGAAATCCCATGAGAAAGGCTTCACGTCATTCAGAGCTTTATTACTCATCACCGCCATTGCCGCCACATCCGGCACCGGATTCCCATCGGTCTTAAAGCGGAAAGTCCATTTCTCACCGCTTCCGGCAGTCAGCTTATCACGGAAGGTCACGACCTCAGCCTCCATCTTCCTCTTATATTCTTCCGGAATCAGGACTACAGTGGCGGTCTGGCGGTCAAGATTCCTCATGCCCGAAAGGGTAACCCAGCGCTGACCCTCTCCGGCAGGAATCTCAACCTTTCGGTTTCGCCCGCTCACGGGGAGCCATTTGCGCTCAATATGACCGGTCTCATCGTCTATCTGACAGAAAATCCAACTGTCGGCAAAAGAGCTGCCGATCGTGACCGGCACACTTTCCTCACCTTTCTTTACGGTCACTTCGGTCACAGGCACCCATAAGGGGGTCTTCATCGGAGGTTCTTCATCACGTTTGCGCCAGATGACCACTGTCGAGGGAACCTTGTCCGAATCATCAGGGAATGAGAAGTCAAGACGATATTCCGCCGAAGGTAGCACCCTCGCCGGCAGACGGAGAAGGGGACTTGTAAACGACCCTCCGGCCACTCGTCTGCCATCATCCTTATTAACAACCGAATAATTCACGGTTCGTGTCACAGGATGCCCCATGATGTCTCTTACCGGCACATTAAATGTTACAGTATCGGTTGTAACCTCCATCATTCCGGGAATCTGGGGTGAAATTTCGACATCCTTGTCGAGTGAGAATGTCAGCGGTGAGGATGACTGTGTCTCCCCGGCCGCGTTGGTAGCAGTGACGGTAAGGGTAAATATACCGGTCTCGAACTCCGAATCCTTGAGGTCTTTGGTGGGGAGTTCTATCTCGAAATGACCGGCCGGGTCAACATCGACAGTTGCACCGAATGTGGCGTTGGTAACACCTTCGTTCCAGTAGCGCCACCATTGTTGCCAGTCTACCGTATACGACACTTTATCAACCCCGGCCGACATACCCGAGTAGGTGAGAGCCTCTCCTTTAAAACGAATTGGAGCCCCTGACTCAGCGAGGGAATCGGCAACACTTCTGACATCTACGAAGAATGTCAGAGTCTTATATTCAGCCACCTCAAATCTCCTGCTCCCTATGGCATATCGGAATTTCTTATTATCGACAAGGGTAGCGGAGATTGCAAAGTTGCCGAGCAGACCGGATGTCGGAAGATCGAAACTTCCGGAGCAACGTCCTGCTTGATCTGTCGTAAGATAGAGAGTATCAATCGGGGTGGAATTGGCATCTGAGAGTTCGATCCGCAACTTTTCGTCGCGCAAGAGTGATCTGCTTCTCCCCTCTTCCTTCCACGCCACAGCCACAAACCCGACTTTTCCTCCGGGTCGATACACGGAGAGATCAGTCAGTATGGTTGCTCTGTAATTGGTGGAATTCATTGCCGGATGAGAATATACATCGCTCATCTGCCAGACTACACTACCGTCATTGGAGGCCCGGACACGCATGAAACCTTCGGGGGCATCAACCGAGCCGGTCTCGTCAGTCGTGGCTTTCTTAAGAGTCTTCTTCTGATCATCGGAATAGAAAGTGACCGCTGCTCCGGCTATAGGACGCTGATTCACTGCGTCGGTGACATAAATTTTTCCCGTTCCCTTCTCGACACTGGAGAAGGAGGTCATCAAGTCAATATCCGTCACGTTAATTACCACGGCCTGGTATCCATTAAGCTCCTTTTTCCAGTTCTTAGAAAGGCGTGAGGAGGAAGAGGGAATCACGACATAATACCCTTTGGCGAGCGGTGGCAAATCAACTTCTTTATTACCTGAGAACGGTATTTCACCCTCAAAAGTAGCCTTTACGGAGGTGACGAGCTTCGCGCTACCGGGGAACATCTTGACGTTAAGGGAATTCATCGGCACGGCACTTTCCGGCACGGAGTAAAGAAGGAGATAGGCTGTGTTCATGTTTTCAGAAGTCACAGTGGCCTTGACCGGCACGCCCGGGAGACAGGTATCCGGAACTTTAATTAGAGCTCTCTTCCTTGACATCTCCGAGAGGTCACGCTTTATTATCGGCGAATAAGGAGCGGAGGGGAACTCCCCGATCCATGTCTTCATCAATGCGTAGATATCTTTCTTACCGTCATCTTGCCTGACTTCTTTGAAAGAAAGGTTGCGAAGCTCATTCAGCAACAGAGCGGCTGAAGGGTCATGAAGAAGACGAATAGTCTGTTCCTCAAGGGAATCACGTCCCTTCTCTCCTTTCATAAGGCGGCAACGCTGAAGCACCGCAGCCGTGAGCGCGGCTTTGTTGCCACTCTCCTCTCTCCAGATATACAGACTTTCTGCCAGATCATTGATCATCACGCTGCATTTCTCCGCCGGAGTGGAAGCCAATGACATAGTGGTGCCGAAGAACGGTATAACTGCCGTTGAGCTTCCGGCAAAGACGGTGAGTTGAGCCACACTGTTGGAGACTATGAAGTCTTCAACCGCCATACCGGCCTCAAGTGCATATTCAGAATTGGAGATAAGTGATGAAATATCCTTCAACGGTGTAACTCTGGCAACCTCCACGTTCGAATTGGCCTTGGTGACGAGTTCCAGGACTCTCTCGGCGAAAAGAGGAGTGCTCCACGAGAGGGGATCCTCGGGATAGACATCAGCAGGGAGAACCCGTCGGTTAAACTTCCATCTGTCGGATTCGAAAAGCGCACGGTAAAGATTTGCCTCCAGCAGATAGGCAAGTGATGAATAAGGAGCCGGGAGCACACCGGCAATGGAATCGAGCATCCTGACATTATCTCCAAACGAAGAAGCCGAAATCTCATTGCGGGCAAGTGTCAGATTCATTGCGGCACTCAGGGCTCCAACCCCGTCATTTTTCTCAAGGGCTGTTGCAAGTCGTTCGGAAGCCTCCTTGCTGACATTCTCCGGGAATGCGAAGTCGGGATAGGCAGATTTCGATACGTCGGCCCTGCAAGGGATGGCAAAGATACATAAAAGCAGAAAAGCCGCCGCAACGGCAGCCCTTCCGCTGGATGAAAACTGGAATTTTCTCATATCCATTATGGTTTTATCCGGGGGTTGTTGGCAAAGTTGGCCGTAAGGATGAAGTAGCTCTCATCAATGCTTCTTCTGGTTCTTACCTTGTTTGTTATTCTGCTTCTTACGATGCATCTCCGTCACTTTCTTCCTGAACTCATCTTCAGCTTGTTTCATCTTATAAATCTGCTTCTGAGTGAGGAAGGTGGCAAACTTCTCGTCGTAAGATTTCTCTATGGCGGCATCAGCGGCCTTCGCTTTGTTTATGGCTTCCGTTGCAGCTTCATATTCCGCCTCGGTAGCTTCCTTATTCTTTTTCAACTGTCGCTCGAGTTTCCAGGCCGGAGCCATGCACTCGTGGCGTTTTTCCTGCATCTCATCGTAAAGCTCGATGAAGCGGGCCTTCTGATTTTCCTCCAGTTCCATTTCCTGGGCGAGGAACTTTATCTTGAATTCCCGGAGTTCCTTCTTCATCTTCTCACGATCTTTCGCTCCCCCCTTGGGCTGGGCGAAGAGTGGAGTGGCGAGACCCGCAATCAGTATGATGATCAGAAAAAGACGTTTTGACATTGCCGTTATAACTTTTTTGAATAGTTCGATATTTATTTTTCAGCTCAAAGACCGCGTGTCAGCCGCGGCTTTCCCCACTCTCCCTATCGGAAGTGAGGAACATTGAATCATATTCGGGAGAGAGCTCATAGCCGAAATCATTCTCGAAATCGTCTATCGAATCATAGGAGTCCGTGATGTCTTCCTCAATCGCACAATCGGAGGTCGTGGTGAAATAAGGAAGGGATTCATGCTCGTCATAGGTTGCAAACATCGCATCCGCAATTGCCTCGGGGGGATTGTCAAGGCTCAATGAACCGACTTTCGACATATGATTGAACATATTCATCATCAACCATATTCCCGCAAACATGGCGGCAAGATAAACATACGGTTTGATCCGCTGCCAAGGGTTGAGGCGCTGAGGCTTCTCGGCCTCGGGATATGCTGGAAGCGACTCCATGATCGTCTCCCGGAGGGTATCGAAATATCCGTCGGGCACACGGAATCCGGTGTCGGTCGAATATTTTTCTTTAAGTAGATCTTCTTGTCGCATATTGTTAGAGTTTTACAAATTTATCTTATTGACATCCGAGAGGGCCCGAAGTTTAACGCCCCATGATAAAAATTATGACAATAGCGACTCGGTTATTTTCTTCACGGCGTGATGGTAGCTCGCCTTGAGTGCTCCCACCGATGTGCCGAGCACTTCCGACATCTCCTCATACTTCATCTCCTCGAAGTATCGCATCGTGAACACGAGGCGTTGTTTCTCAGGAAGAGCCGCCACAGCTCCCTGAAGTTGCAGCTGAAGTTCATCGCCGTCGAAATAGGGGTCAGACTTTATATTGGCAATGAATGAATCCGCGGCATCCTCTGGAAGATCCTCCGTCTGCATCTTCCGGTTGTTCTCCTTCTTGAGGAAATTCAACGATTCATTCACAGCTATCTTGTAGAGCCATGTCGACAGTTTGGCTTCCCCCCTGAAATTATGAAGATTGTTCCATGCCTTGATGAAGACATTCTGCACGATGTCATTGGCATCGTCATGATTGCCGACGAGATTGCGCACCTGCCAATAGATTTGCTCCGAATATGAACGCAGGAGCACCTCGAATGCCTTGGCGGCACTTCCGGGATCCTGAAGCTGTCTTACGAGCTCTTTTTCGTCTATAGGGGGAGTATAGGCCATTAGAGTTTGCTGTTAGATTGTTACGTTTGAATCCTGATTAGTGAATCCTGATTTTAGTCGGTAAAGTTACGAAAGTTATTCCGATTCACAAACACATCCCAAAAATCTTATAACTAAATTTAACAAATCCCTGAAGGATTGTTGTGAGAGTTGGACGGGTTTTGCTGTGAGAGTTGGACGGATTTCTTTGTGAGAGTTGGACGAGTTTTGTTGTGAGAGTTGGACGGATTTCTTTGTGGAGTACCTCCGACCGGATATTATCTGACGTATTCATCTCAACCATTTTAGGGTTGGCGGTGTTTTGCTTATAAAGAAACTTCAACGCAATCTACTTTACACCCATCCACTTTAAACTATGAAAACACTGATCTCAAAACTTAGGATTATTGCAATCCTTTCTTTCATTCTTTCAATCCCGTCAGCCGCACACGCGCAATGGGGACAGATTGTAAACCGGATTCCGTCGCTCATATCTCCCGCTGTTTCCGGCAGCGGTAGCTACCGTGGCTTTGTCGATGCAGGCTATAGCAAGACTTTCGGGCATTACGATGCTGACTTTTTTGAGATAAGCACCTCTCAAGGTTATCAATACAATTCCTGGTTCTATATGGGTGTCGGCCTCGGTGCCGACGTCATGTTCGCACATCAAGACAATAACTGGGGAACTGAATGGATGCCCTCTCGCTCGTTCGATTTCTATCACTCATCAAGGAAGAAAGCCGTAATGATACCCCTCTTTTCCGATTTCCGCTTCAAGTTCGGAGGTTCGGAATTTGCCTCCTTCTTCGCTGACCTGCGTGCCGGATGCTCATTTCTAATGACTGATGACTATGTCGCAATCGGCAACGGCTATCTTACGAGCAGACAATACTTCTATCTCCGCCCCTCGATCGGCATGAGAATACCTGTCAGTTCGAAAAATCCACGCATGGCCGTGAACTTAGCCATCAGTTATAAACTATTGACTTCCAACTACTGGAGTTCGTGGAACCGCAACATCACCCTCAACTCTATCGGTGCTTCCGTCGGCTTTGAATGGTGAAACTTTTTCAGCATCGGTTGCAGAAATGAATTTATTTTTGTAATTTTGCCGATGTAATCGCGCACGTGGCGTAATGGTAGCCGCGCCAGACTTAGGATCTGGTGTCTCACGACGTGGGGGTTCGAGTCCCTTCGTGCGCACAATAAGACGCCGGCCACTTTGGTCGGCGTCTCTTGTTATAACTCCTCTCAATTCAACCATGCGACTCCTGATATTCACACTCGTAGTGCTATCACAAACCCTCTCCTTCACCTCCGCTCCGCTTTCTCCCGAAGATCTTCTTCAGGCAAGCGAGACCATCGGCGATCCAGAATCTCCCCGCTATGACGAGGATGCTTATTGCGAAATCCTCACGAAAGCTCTCGATTCACCTCTGATTGATGAGGCAGAACGGTTAAGAGCATCCGTCAGGCTCGAGACGGCCAAGAAGAACCGTCCCGGAACGATGGCGGCAGACTTCCCTTTCATCGGGCGAGACAATTCCGCAACGACTCTTTATGATATTAAATCAGAAAAACCGATCCTCCTCATCTTCTATGACCCCGACTGCTCACACTGCGTGGAGGTTTTCAACGAATTGCGGGAGAGTGGTATTGACAGGAACGTAACAATTCTTGCCGTCGACGCCGAGGATGACAAGGAGATGTGGGATCAGACGGCAGCCGGCTTACCCGCCGGCTGGACAGTGGGTTATACGGGTCCCGACATTCAGGACAACGAGACTTACGTCTTCCTCACTTCCCCGGCCATGTATCTACTCACCCCCGACAAGCGCGTCATCCTGAAAGACGCCACCGTAGACCGTATCCGCAAAGCACTGGATTGAAGATTACAAGCGTATCACTTGAGCCAACGGAGTGAAGGGTCGAGGAGACGTGATTTTACAGCCGAGGGGTCTTGAAACCTTCTGCTTACCTTCTCGGCGAACCAATCTTCAGGATTCTTCTGATGACGGCTTATCCGGAGAAGGTCAAAGAACCGGTTACCTTCAAATGCAGTCTCGGCTGCCATTTCTTCAAGAATCCGTGATTCAACCCATTCGATAGAGTCCATCCTCGATGGCAGTTGAGGTATGACATACTCTTTGGAATGTAACCGCTCACTGAAAAGTGGGCCGGATGCTCATTCAAAAATAGGCCATCCG
>CAZMHE010000025.1:0-21277 GCA_964566015.1 uncultured Sangeribacter sp.
ACCTTCGCTACTCCCTTGCCTTTCTTTTCCGCGTCCATAATGCAAACCGCTCAATACAATCCGTTTCTCCGCAAAATTATATTTATAGATCGTTATTCTTATAAATTATCAACTTATAACTACAATTGGATTTATTATAAACAGTATTAAGCATCCTCGTTCATGATATTGAATTCTGAAGGAGTAGTAATTATCTTGGTCAGGTTCACTGGTGGCAAAACAATATCCTTTAATGCAGAGTTAGCCATCTCACATCGGGCATGAATTTCTCCACGGGCAGTTCCGACTGCAATTGTTGCCAGATACTGAAGAGTCTCTACATCAAAAATCAGCTTATTATCTTTTATCCTTGCCTGGAGACTCTTTTCAGAAATATTAAAATAACACTCCAATGAAAACTCCATTACCTTTTCCGTTTCTGCTTTATATTCAAATTCGCTTATACAGCAGATTACAGACTCCTCCGTATTTACTTTAAACTTGAAAGATAAAGAAAACCGAAGATTATCAATAGTGCGCGGTTCTTTAAGAATGAACTTCTTTGCAACTATTTTATCTATTTTAAAATTGAGAATGCTCATCAGGCAGCTTTTTTTATCATTTCTACAACATGCCGCGCATTTTCAGTTTTCATATTAGAAGACACGGCAAGATCCAGTTCCTCGTAATTGGAATCAGTATTTTCAAACGAAATCAACTGAGAATATTGGACAGCAGGTCCTATATGTTTGTCAGAATAGATGTAAACATTTGATTCAGGAGAATGTGAATAGAAATATTGGTTATTAAACTCTCCAAGATACTCCTCAAGAGTCAAATCCCCATCAATCTCAACAGAGAAAGCCGCATTAACCTCCGCTAAAGCCTTCTCGTCAGCAGTGCTGAAGAAATCTTCAATTCTTTTAATTAATTCTTTGGAGTCCATTGTTTATCATTTTTATCTAAATAACGGCTGTTTTGCAAATTTAATTCATTGATGTTGTAAAAGCAAATAATTATCTCTGGATCCAACAACATATGAGAATTTGGGAGTCTATTATAAGGTTCTTTGGTGGAATTGCTTTTTAGATTGAGAGCTCGAATTATTTTGTAGGGCCAAACCTCAGGTTTAAGTTTAGCCATAGTCTGCATACCGTTAAAAAACGCGCCTATTTTCAAGTTAGGATGTGTTTCCTTCATTTTATAATAAACATCCCTCAAAATCTTTAAATCTCTTCTGGAACCGGCCAAATCAAGGAAACTGCTTCCCTTAAGCTCTAACGACGCTTCCAAAATCAAATATTTCCCTTTATAATGACTTTTACCCCAATTATGAGCCCTATGTATATTATCATCCCAAAAATAATATCCCTCGCCCAAGAATTGATATTTCGGCTCCACTCCATTGCTCATGGCTGCCGCCGCATCCTCACCAGTTGGATTCTTCGCAAAAACAGGAACTCCTTTCTCTGTATACTGAGGGGGATCGTATCGAAATACATGTTGCCCTATCGTTGGAATAATATTCTCGCTCATTATAATAGATTCAGGTCGACAGCATATTCGTGCCTATTCTTATCATCTGCAAATTTAACCAATATTTGAGATAATTCATACACTGCGATAAAACTTTTTTAATAACAGATGTTACCGATAGGGAGGGAGTCAGAGCAATTTTCCGAATTTGGAATTGAGGGTGTGGACGGTGTTGCGAAATGTCGGGTCATCGGGGAGCTCTTCGGATGAAATATCTGTAAGGCACTCAATGTATGCAGCCCACTCAGGATTTTCCCTATAAAGCACTTTGAGTTCGTCCATACTCTCGATCTCGATAGGCGAATGATCCAATATTCCCCGTGCCACATCAATGTTTCCCCGTTCTATGGCAACATGCATCAGTGCATAAAACAGTTCCATGTCAGGAATCACAACATGATTACTGGTCAGGAAGTGTATAAAAGCTTCCTCAAATGCCTCTACATCAGTGCCATTCTCTACCATTCGTTTATATCGGTGAGTAATATGTTTCCAGACAGGAAGAGGATCCTGGATAGAGCCGAAGAACGATTCCGTACACAAATCCAGGGCTTCGAAATAGGTATTGTCTGAAACAGACAGATCATCATCATTGATGATATTCCAGAGGCAGGAGAAATCTTCAAACCCTTTCTCTCCCGTTTCGCGCAGACCCTCTTCATTATATCTCACCTTCGCGATACATTCACGATAATACTCCTCTTTCATTTTCTTCTAATTTTGGCGGTTACTGATTGAAGTTATTTAAATGCGTATAAGATTAACGGTTTATTCGATCGTTTTAATATCTTTTCAATGAAGTCATACATATCACTGCCAACTGTGAAACACCCTTGTGAGAATGGCTCGCATGGAGTAATCGTCGGTAAAGATGTCAACAGGCCTGGATGAATAAGTATTCCTCTTGAATGAGCGTTAGAATTAGTCGGATCCAATCCATGAACCTCTATACACGGAACATGTAACCCATGAAATTGCATAGTTCGAATTCTCCCCAATCGATATTTTCCTAAAGAGGAGTTCCAGCTATTTGGAACATTACTGAATTTAGGAAAGAATAAATCTTCGGGTTCCTTGCCCATACCCTGCGCCACTCTTCCAAGCGTCTTTATTTTACGATCATTTTCCACATCGTAAAGCCACATACGGCAATTGCCGGAATATCTTCCAAAATCCACTATGATACAATGAGGATTGGCGTTATTTCTACGGCAATACTCTTTTAACTTGACCTGATGTTCCTTAGGCAATTTATAGTCCCAATAATTGTATATCAACTGTCCTATATACACCAGCATCACACAACCGATACCAACTACTATCTTCTTCTTAATTCCCATCGTATTTTAATTGAATCATTGTTTATTCAGATTTAATAAGTATAAGATCCAACAATGGGTCTACGTAATATTTATGATTAGCTCCCTCATATTTAATCTCAACAAAATCATGATCTTTAGTGAAGTTTTCCCATCTTGATGGTAGAAACCTTGAAAAGTAATTCAGATTAATTCCATTCCACTTGACAATTCCTACAACGGGTTTTGCTGAACCCTTTATATTATTAACCTTAAACGCATAGTTGCATATCGTTGAATAGACTTGAGCATATCCAACGCAATGCATCTTTGTGACACGCCTGTCATCAAATGGTTCGCATAAGGTATGTACTGGGCGTTTGCGACCACTCCGCCAAAGAGAATGGATACGCACATAATCACTTGTTTTATTTCCATTTTCATAATTATTCAAGTTTTTATTATTACTTCTCTATTGTTGACTCTACAAAATTATACCGGAAATATGAAAAGGTAAACAAGACATCGAAGCTGTTGTATGAAACGACCCGTTTATTGTACGAAAGTCATTCAATCGGTCTTCTTATGGATTGGGTTTAGGTTGCTGTGAGGTAATTTTGGAATAGGATACACGTTTCTTTGGTATGGAATGGCTTAAGATTATCACCTCTACTGAACTTGTGAGAGTTGCCGTCGATGAAATCGTCTACATCCTCGCAGACGGCAATTACTGCGACCTTGTTCTCGCAAACAGCTCTTCTCACAAGATGACATTTCAACTCCACTACTTTGAAGAGTATTTCCAAACCCTCGTCAATAACCCATTCACCCGCGTTGGAAGAAGTCTGATTGTCAATAAACAACATATCCGGGTGATCAATGTCACTGACCGAGTGATCCGCTTCGGAGGTCATACCGTCGATTCCAAGATTCCGGCTTTGCGCATGAGTAAACTCGGCCGTGATGCTTTGAAAGAACTTAAAAACGAAATGAAAGAGTATGAAGACCGATCCAAGAATGATTGATATTGAGGAAGACAGCCCCCTCGACAACCGACCTACCGATGTGCCTGTTTTCTCGATTGAATCAATCAAGGAACCGGGGCAGAAGTTGATTCAGGCAACTCCCAGAAAGAAGAAAGGAATTGCCAAACGCATCTTTGATTATTTCTCGCTGATAATAACTATTGTATGTATTCTGTTCATATGTTTCAGACCATCCAACGCGCACTTTGAAGTTTCGTCTTCCATCCCAGATGCCATAAACCTTGAGACTCTCAAGAAACCTTATTCTCCTTCCTCCAAAGGGACAGTTATTACCACCGATAGTGTGTTAGGAGTTGGTTTTGATATGTTCCCCCTAAACGGTCTTAAGGCATCTCTGGAAACAGACATACCTTCCCGCGATGACAAAAGCGTGGTCCTGTTCTTACGAAGTGCCGATTATTATCCCGATGGATCTATGATTGGAGACGTCGTAATGGACGGTAAGAAACTTCCCTCCAAGCATGGTAAATCCCGTCCGGCTTATGTAGCCATGTCTAAAGAGGGGGCACTCACGTTTGGCATTTCAGATAATAAGAAGTTAGAGAAATTTGCAGAATCCTCGGGTGGCTCTTTCTTCAGGCAGTTTGTACTCTTGGGAGATGGTGAACTCCCCTCCAAGTTTGAATTACACGGCAAGGTTGAACGGGCGGCACTTGGACGCATGACCGACGGAAGCCTGTATTATATAGTTACTCACGGAAGAGAGACCATGTATGATTTTGCTGACGCACTTCGCGAATATGGATTTATTGATGCCGTATATCTGACCGGAGGGAATAACTATACTTTCTATCGCGACACTCTCGGCACACCCCATTACTCACCGAGGGTATTGGAGAAACTTGCAAAATACTCAAGAGAACCCCTACCGGCTCCTCTCCTCGTTTTCCGAACCTCAACACGCTGATTCACCCTCACAACCTCATAACCTTTAAAAAAATGGAATTTGCTACTGCTATATACAAGGGGAGGCCGACTGACGGCAATCCGGAACGCACGGAAGCCGAAACCGCTGTCTATGACTTCCTTGACAAGACAGGCGTTGACTACACTACCCTCACCCACCCCGCTGCTTTCACTATGGAGGAGTGCGAGGCCGTAAGACGAGACATCGGCGCCCCGGTCTTCAAGAACCTCTTTCTGACAAACCGTCAGCAGACCGACTTCTACCTCCTCATGATTCCGGCCGACAAACCGTTTAAGACCAAATATCTCTCATCACAACTCGGCTGCGCCCGTCTCTCTTTCGCCACACCCGAGAAGATGGAGGAGCTTCTTCATATCCACCCGGGAGCCGTCTCTCCAATGGGACTAATCCACGACAAGGAACACAAGGTACGTCTCATTATCGACGAGGACCTCAAAGATGTCCCGCTATATGCCTGTCACCCTTGCGTCAACACCGCGAGCATCGCCCTGCGTCTCGAGGATCTTCTCTCGAAAATCATCCCCGCTACAGGACATGACTATACCTGGGTTGAGCTGAAACCGGAATAACGTCATATCATTAAGCAACGGAGGAATCTAAACGAAACGGAGCAGAGGAATGTTATAGTGATAAACTCAACACCCCGTTTCTATGAAAAAGATAATAATCATGGGAGCCTCTTCCGGTATCGGGCTCCATGTGGCCGAGGCTCTCCTCTCACGAGGTCTCCGCGTCGGTCTTGCATCACGCCACACAGCAACGCTTCATGAACTCTCCGGCAAATACCCAGGCCTTGTTGAATACGAATCGATCGACGTCACACACCGCGACGCTCCGGAGAAACTTGAAAGACTCATCGCAAAACTCGGCGGTATGGATATCTATCTCCATGTCTCCGGCATAGGCGTACCCAACTCAGAACTCGATCCGCAGAAGGAGGCCGAGGTAATCAACACCAACGCTTCCGGTCTCGTGCGTATGACATCGGCGGCCTACAATTATTTCCGCGACAACGGACGCAAGGGGCAGATAGCGGCCATAACCAGCGTGGCCGGCACAAAGGGAATAGGTCAGCTATCGGCATATTCTGCTTCCAAGAAATGCGGACAAACTTATCTCGTGGCTCTCGAGCAACTCGCCCATGAGGAGGGTGTCGATATCGCGTTCACGGACATCCGACCCGGCTGGGTCCGCACCCCACTCCTGAATGATGATGCTTCTTACCCGATGGAGATGTCGGTCGAAGAGGTCGTGCCTCTCGTGATAAAAGCTATCGTACGGAAGAAACGCGTAGCCGTCATCGACTGGCGATGGAACATTGCGGTAGGTCTGTGGAGGTGCATCCCGAATATCCTCTGGACCAGAATGCAGATTCCGCTTTCCTCAACCGGAAAATTATTTCCTGACGGAAAGTGACGCATCCTGAGGAGCGGCCTTCGAGATGGTGACGAGATAGACGCCTGAGAAGATCAGCACCACCGCCACCGACTTGGCTATAGTGAAAGTGTCCATACCGATGCAGACACCCACAATTGTGGCCACGATCGGCTGTACATAATTATACATACCCACTACGGTAGGTCGCAGACGCTTCTGCCCTATCATTATGAAGATGTAGGCTATGAACGTGCCGAAGACCACGACATACCCTGACCCGAGCCATTCATTAAGCGAGATCGAGCTCCATGCCGTGTCTTTCAGATAGCCGATTGAGGCTGGAAGACCGACTATTGACGCCGACAGAAACATATATTTCATCAGCGTCACGAGTGAATATTTCTTAATGAAATTGCGGTAGATGGTCAGATAGAGCGCATAGCTCAACTGGGCGGCCAATACTATCAGGTCGCCGAGAGCGGCCTTGTCTCCGCGCATCCCTACTGCATTGTTGCCGACGATGAGTATCACGGCTCCGGTGGCACCCAACAGGATACCGCCCGCCTTCTTCAGTGTGATAGGCTCATGCAGGATCACCCAGGCGAGGAGCATCACCCACATCGGCATTGTTGTCGTGACCAAAGATGCCTCTCCCGGGCTCGTCAGGCTCACGCCGATGATGAAACACCCCTGATTGAACAGCACACCGAGCATACCGGCCCCGAAAAGCCGGAGACGGTCAGGCCAGCAGACATGCTCACGGGGCATGAAAAGAGATGTTAACCAGAAAAGGATGGCGGCTCCGGCAACACGGAAATCCACCATCACGACAGGAGCGATGAGGCCGGCCGCGAAAACAAGTTTCGCGACCGGCGACATCAGTCCCCAGATGACATTCGCGCCCAACATGGCGGCATGTCCTTTCAATTCAAATTTATTCACTCGTCAAATATTTACAATATAGGGCCGCGAGCGACTCAGGGGTGAGCCCGAGGGCACGGAGACGGCTGAACATGTAGTCCATCTCTCCCCCCTTGTAAAATTCCTCGCGTCGCGCCTCGGTGATCTTCTCAACGGCATCTGCCGCCACGAAGAATCCGAGTCCCCGTCGGTTGAAGATGATGTCGTCTCTCTCAAGAGCCTCGAAAGAGCGCACCACCGTGTTGGAATTGACTTGCTGCGCAGCAGCCATCTCCCTGACTGACGGGATTCTCTCCTCGGGAAGATACTTCCCCTGCAGTATAGCCTCCGAAATCTGGTCGGCTATCTGAAGATATATCGGTCGGTTTGTCTGCATCAGTCCATCATGAAAGTTTGCACAAGCTGCGAGTTACGGAAGCGAAACCATGCAAGCAAGTAAATGCCAATAATCACTACATACAATCCTGCCACAATCACCCATCCCATTCCGTGGAATCCGTAATGGAATTCTCTGAAGATCCCCATAAACGGTATGAAGGTCAGGAGGAACTGAGCCACGAATAACGCAACGAACGTCTTGATGAACGATCGCTTTGGCCACATGGCCGATCCGAGTGTATAGAGGGCGAGCCCGAGAAGCATTATCCCCGCAAAGAAGAGAAATACAATCACCTCTGACTTTCCGCACAGTGAGATGAAATCAGACATATTGCTGAAAAACACAGAGAGCTTGCCATAGATAGCAGTGGAAATCACGATCGAGAGAAACCAAGAAAGGAGTCCGATAATTATTCCACCCAAAGTATAAACGATAAGTGCTGAAATAAATTTTTCAGACTTCGATGCCGGAAGCATCATTTCGCTTATCCTGCGTGGCTTCGTCGACATCGAGGAGAAAGTGAGCGAGCCGAAAATTGTGAGGAATATACTGAATATCGACATGTCTACCACCATCAGTGTCACTGTCATATCTGACGTTGACATATTCTTGCTCAGGAAGAGACCTGAGAGGAGGAAGATTCCGAACGTGATTCCTATCATCAGCAGAATCGTGCGTCGGTTCTCGGAAACGAACCTGTTGAGAAGGAGCGAAATCCTTGTCATAGATATTTTATCGGTTGTCATAGCTTGCGTGGATCTGAATTAGAGAATGTGAATTCAAAGAGTGATTCGATATTTACGTCTGTCTCCGGGTCAGCATCGGTGCGATGGCGGATAATGTTGTATCCTCCGGCTACGGGAATACTCCATAACGCACCTTCACAGTCTGCGGGATCATGCGAGAAGAGGAAGAGATAGCGGTTCTGAAGATCCGCGATAGAGGCATAGAGGGCCACACCATCCTTTGAGACGATCAGGACATGGTCGAGCACCCTATCGAGGTCACGTACCTGATGCGTGCTTATGACAACGATACGGTTCTCATCCTGCTCCGCAATAAGCGCACGTCGGAACTCATTCTTGCCGGGTATGTCGAGTCCGTTGGTCGGCTCATCCATCAGGAGCAGTTTCGTGCGGCATGCGAGCGCGAAAGCCACGTAAGCTTTCTTCTTCTGACCCATAGAGAGGCGTCCGAGGTGAATATCCGTCGATAGTCGGAACAATTCGAGATAACGCTCCAGAAGTGAATAGTCGAAGCGGGGATAGAAAGGAGCCGTCACTTTCACAAACTCATTGAGGGTTACATTTGGAAGCGAAAGCTCCTCCGGAACGAGGAACACCTCGCTCATCATCGACGGCAGACGGAGGAAACTCTCCCGACCATTGACTGATACGGATCCCTGACGCGGCTTCAATAAGCCGGAAATAAGATAGAGCAACGTTGACTTACCCGTGCCGTTTGCTCCTAATAGTCCATATATTCCCGGCTTCTCAAGCTTCAGGAACATACCATTCACAACCGGCGAAATACCGCCCGGATAGGTGAATGAAACATTTGAGAGATTTATCATACTGGTGTATTAGTTTAGTAGAACACTGCAAAGGTATGACAACTTTTTCATTCCACCAAATTTTTTCATGAAAAATTTTTAAGAAAAAAATCTCGTCACGTTACAAACCCTTTAATTGTAGGGACATGGTAAAAAAAAGACCGGGGTGTGAGCCCGGTCTTTTTCTTAACTTTTATCTGCGTCGTTTGCCGAGGAGGTCTTGCAGGCCCTCCATATCAAACGTCAGCGTAAAGCGCAATGTCTGGTCGAGTGGCGAACTCTGCGCGGTGGCGAGCATATAAGAGGCGTCGAGCTTCACTACATTCAGCGAGAAGCCGGCACCGAAGGTGAAGTAGCTTCGTCCACCCTTCATGGCGTTCTCATAATTATAACCCATTCGCGCAAAGAACTGCTGATTGTAGCTGTATTCTCCACCTATCGACACGTTGATCTCTTTCAACTCCTCGGAAAATCCACCGGGCGCATCACTGAAACTCTTGAAGATACCGGTGATCGGTGACATAGTCTCCCACTTCTCTTTGGCCTCCTCATAAGCTATCTGACCCTCGATCGTATTCGTGTCGAAGTCCTTCTCGCGGGGCATTGTCGGCACAAGAAGCTTGTTAAGGTCAAGACCGATAGCGAGTGTGTTGTAATCGGCGAGAGGGAACATGAATTGTGTTCCGAGTCGGAGGTTGGTGGGGAGATAAGCGTAATTAGCCCCGTGGTCGTAGCTGACTTTCGTACCGATATTGGAGATGTCGAAACCCCATGAGAACTGACACTCGTTGCGACCAACCATGGGATACGTCACATAATAACCGGAAAGGTCAACAGAGAAAGCGTTCGCTGCGGTGTTCGATTCTCCCGAATAAGCATCGTCATAGGAAAGGTCGGAAAGGATATACCTCAGCACTACGCCCATAGAGAATTTCTCGGATAGTTTTCGTGAATATCCGAGGTCGAAGGCGAACTCGTAAGGGTTCAGGGTCTGGAACGTACCCTCTCCTGCCTGTCCACCCATCGTCACCTCTCCGAGTGAGAAATAGCGGAAAGAAGCCGAAAGGGCCTGATTGTCGCCACTACCGAGTTTCCAGTAGCCGGAGAGATCGGCAAGGAAAATATCATTTACGATCTTGCGGAGCCAGGGGGTATAGGATATAGCAAGACCCCCGCGACCATAAGCGAAGGCATATTTCGATGGATTCCAGAACTGTGAGTTCATATCCGGGTCAGTGGCGGCACCGAGGTTACCCATACCCGAACCACGGGCATCAGGGGTGATACTCAATGTCGTGACACCGGTGTTGACCGGGTTGAAGTCATTATCTTTTATGTCGTTCTGGGCAAATGAAGGGAGCGCTGCCGCTAAGCCGGCCAGTGCGACGAGGTGCTTATAGGAATAATTCATCTGTAGTCAGTCTGAAAGGAGAGGGGGAAGACACAGACTGCGCCTCCCTGATATATTAAACATAAAAAACGGTCGATTATTGCCTTAGCAACAACCGGCCGTTTCCTTATGACTTTTGAGTAATAAGAGAAAAAGTCCTATTAACTATTCACTATTAACTATTCACTTAATCAACCCCTCGGTTCTCCTTGTTGAAAATGTGGCGCAGGCGCGAGAATATCCTCTTGGCCGTCGACTCTGTCGGCACGACATTGGGCTGATCCTTGAGGCTCTCGATGGCCGCACGCTCGGCATCGGTCACGTTTTCAGGAACGTAGACCATGACATTTACCAGCAGATCACCGTGAGTTGAGCTATTCATCTGCGGGAGACCCTTTCCACGAAGGCGGAGCACCTTGCCCGGCTGTGTGCCCGGAGCTATCTTGAGTCGTGCGCGACCGTCCACGGTGGGCACTTCGGCTGTGCCGCCGAGGGCTGCAGTCGGGAAATCGAGCATAAGGTTATAGATGATGTCGTCACCGTCGCGGATCAATTCGGGATCCTTCTCCTCCTGGATGACGATGAGAAGATCACCGTTGACTCCACCGTGGCGGGGTGCGTTACCCTGACCGCGAAGAGTGAGGGTCATGCCGTCTTCCACTCCTGCCGGGATGTGGAAGCTGACAATCTCATCTTTCTTCTCGACGCCGGTGCCGTGGCAATAGGTACACTCTTCCGAAATCACCTTACCCTCACCGTTACATTCGGGACACACGCTCTGGCTTTCCACCGCACCGAATATCGACTGCTGCACACGTGAGATGTAGCCTGTGCCGTGGCAACGTTCACAGGTATGGAACGCCGTGCCGTTCTTGGCACCGGTGCCTTTACAATGCTCGCAAGCCACAAGACGCGGTATCTTAAGCTTCTTGTCGACACCGTTCATGATATCCTTGAGTGTCACCTTCACGGTGATACGCAGGTCGGTGCCTTTGTTGACATGCTGGCGCGGACGCTGACCCGTGGCTTCCTCGAAGCCGGTGCCGAATCCGAAACCGCCACCCATACGTCCACCGAAAATATCGCCGAAGTGTGAGAAGATATCTTCCATCGACATTCCGCCGGCATGGAAGCCTCCGCCACCGCCGCCGAAGCCCTGGGGACCCATGGAATGACCGAACTGGTCATACTGCTGTCTCTTCTTCTCGTCGCTGAGCACATCGTAGGCCTCCGCCGCCTCCTTGAATTTCTCCTCGGCACTCTTGTCACCGGGATTCTTGTCGGGGTGGTATTTGATGGCCATCTTTCGGTAGGCCTTCTTTATCTCATCAGGCGTAGCGTTTTTGGAGACGCCAAGCACCTCGTAGTAATCTCTTTTCTCTGCCATATCTCCTGCTCCTTACTGCGCGACTACCACCTTGGCGTGGCGAAGCACCTTATCGTTGATTGTATAACCTTTCTCAACAGTGTCGAGAATCTTCCCTTTCTTATCCTCATCCGGAACGGGGACAACGGAAATGGCTTCATGACGCTCCGTGTCGAATGTATCATCGGAAGGGTCGATCTCCTTCACTCCATTCTGAGCGAGGAACTTCTTAAGCTTGTTGTAGATGAGTATCATCCCCTCTTTCACGGCATCATTGTCGTTGCCTGTCTCAGCAGCCTTGATACCCCTCTCGAAGTCGTCCATGATCGGGAGAAGACCCTTGAGCACGTTCTCACCTCCGTTCTTGATAATCTCGCTCTTTTCCTTGAGCGTACGCTTGCGGAAATTGTCAAATTCAGCCATAAGGAAAAGATACTCCTTCTTCTCCTTCTCTACCTGAGCTTCGAGTTCTGCAATCTTCTCCTCCGGAGAGACGGTTTTCTCCCCGGCGGAAGTTTCTTCATTGCCGGAAGTTTCCTCGGATTCTACACCCTCGGCTACATTCTCCTCCTCAGGCTCAACTGTCGATTCGTTATCGTTGATCACTTCATCGTCGGAACCAAAGGGGCGTCCGTCGTTTCTTTGATAAAATTTCTTGTTCTTGTTTCCCATAGCTTATGGTCGGTCTTTTGTTATATTCATTCAAATTTCAGGCCAAAATATGTTAAAGCGAGAGAAATCTACGCTTTCGGCTGACCTGAGGGTCTATCTCATGAAATCTGAGACGGACTCTTATAATTTGAACAACCAACCATCGCAAGTGGTTGAGTCAAAATTGTCGGAAGATCTTCTTGCCGCCTCTTCGTCGGAGAAAATTCCGTATATTGCGCTACCGCTGCCCGACATGGAGGCGTAGACCGCCCCTGCGTCATAGAGTTTTTCCTTTATACGGGCAAGCTCGGGATGATTCGGGAAGATGGATTCCTCGAAATCGTTGACCACTTTTCCTCGCCATTCCTCAAGTGGAAGATAAGTGAGGAAACGGAGATCGAAGTCGGGGCGTTTAGGAGTGATTCCGGCAAATGCCTCCTTTGTGGAGACGCTGATGTCCGGCTTCACGATCTGAAGCCACTTACCTTTCAGGTCAATCTCGACAGGGTTGAGCACATCTCCGGTTCCTTCCGCAAACGCGGGCGTATTCAGGAGGAAGAACGGGCAATCAGCCCCGAGACTCCTCGCCATGACTGAGAGTTCAGAAGTGGAGAATGGTTCCTCGAGAAGTTCATTCAATGCCATGAGCGTGAAGGAAGCATCGGCGCTGCCACCTCCCAATCCGGCCTGATCAGGCAGATGCTTGTCGAGTATGATATTGAAAAGCCCCATCTGCTCATCCACGCCGTGACGTTCGAAATATTTCCTGAGAAACAATGTGGCGGCTTTCACGACAAGATTCTTGTCAGGCTCACAGGGAAGCCGGCGTCCCATAAGCTGGAAGCGGCATCCTGTGGGATGACCCTGCTCGATATTCACCTCGAGAATATCGTCAAAGGGATCCGGCTGCTGCGGCATACCGCTCTCGATACCTACCGGGAAGAAGACAGTCTCAAGGTCATGATACCCGTCTTCGCGGCGTGCCGTGACGTTGAGGCCGAGGTTTATTTTGGCATTTACGAACTTTATCATAGAGAGATGAATAATGCTGTTATCAATAGCCGAGTTCCTGACCCTTACGGACTGCCGGGATGCCGTTGATCATCCATTCAGGCATAGGATCCCCTTTGAGGTAATGGTCGAAGAATTGCTGGAGACGGCGGGTGATGTCCTTGCGGTTGCGACGCTCCTTCAGGTTGTGGGCCTCGCCGTTATACTGAAGCATCCACACCGGTTTGCCGAGGCGGCGGAGAGCCATGAACATCTCGATTCCCTGATACCAGGGCACTGCACCGTCGTTGTCGTTGTGCATGATGAGCAGGGGCGTCTCAACACGGTTGGCGTGGAACACAGGAGAATTGGCTATATAGAGTTCAGGCACTTCCCAGAGATTCTGCCCTATACGGCTCTGTCCTACCTCATACTGAGCCTGACGTGAATCACCGCTACCCCAGCGTATACCGCCGAAAGCGGAGGTCATGTTGCTGACCGGAGCACCGGAACCCGCACACGCGAACATGTTGGTGCGTGTCACGAGGTAGGCCGTCTGATAACCACCCCAGCTCTGTCCGTCGATACCGACCCTCTTTATGTCGATGTTCGGGAATTGACGGCATACGGCCTCAACTCCGGAGCACACATAATTATAGGAACTCTCTCCGGGAGTGCCTATGTTGAAATGGATATCAGGCACGAAGATCGCATAGCCTCGGCTCACATAGAAGGGGAAGTTGATCCAGCTCCATGAGGGCTCCATATCGAAATGGGTGTAGAGGTCTTCGGTATAGGTCTCATAGAAATAAGCGATCATGGGATACTCCTCGTCGGGGTTGAAATCTTCCGGGAGATAAAGGATACCCTCCGCCGGTTTGCCGTCGTAGGTTGTCCATCGGAATAGCTGCGCCGTGCCCCAACGGTAGTTGGCCATCTGCGGGTTTGAATTGGTCACCTTCTTTGTCTTTGACGGGTTCAGGCGTGAAGAGACATACACGTTGGGAGAGGTGCTGAAATTCTCCTGGATCCAGCTGTATTCCGCTGCGTTGCGAGCCTTGCGGACTGAGCGCATACTGTACTCTCCGAGGAAGTCGATCTTGGGAGCGGTTGAGCGTCCGTTATAGGTAGCCGAGGCAAGTCCCTGACGCTTGTCTCCGTAGGCGAAGAGAGAGAAGACAAGGACCTCGCCGTTCTTGACGAAACGAGCCTCCGGATCGGTTTTGATCATCCGCATCTTCAGATTGCGCTTCCTCCCCTCTCCGGCCGTGATGCAGACAGGAGCCGCCACACCTTTCGGATCGAGACTCCACACATCGTAGCGGTCGTAGACAAGCACACGCGAGTCATCTTCGCTCCAACCCATGATGCCATAATTGTCAAGCACCTTCAAAGGTATGTCATTATCCTCTTTCCATAGAGGGTAAGCCACATCCCTGCTGATTTCCCTGACAGTGTCATCGGCTATATCGTAGACATGATATGCGCAGTTGTCAAACCAGATCACGTATTTCCCGGCGGGAGATAGTGCATACATTTCATTCGGGACAGTACCCACCTCCCTCTCGGAGGCATCAACGATATTCTTGAGGGTAAGTGTTACAGGGAACTGATAGTCCCACTGCTCGGGTATACCTTTGTCGGTCGGAGTGGCAATGAGTGCCCAGTCGGCGTCCCAACGATCCGGTGCCGTAACCTGAGCCAGAGGATCGGACGTGACAAGACGAGTAGAAGTTCCCTCATCCTTAAATATATTATCAACATCCAATATAACAAGCGGATATGTCTTCTTTCTCAATTCTTCTACCCTATCGTTTTCTTGAGGAGGCGTAAGCGGAGCATCCCACCTCCATATATCAAGTTTAGGATTCTCAAAATCAACTATGGTTGTATCATCAGGAGCGACCTTAGGTGCAACACCGACAATCAACCGATTTCCATTAGCAGAGAACTCAATGTTTGAATATTGATTGACGTAAAGATCCGGATGGTTCAACGCATCAACCCTTTTCTTCCATTCAAGAAGAAGACGTTCCTGTTCTACAGGGTCATCGGAATGGGGACGACGTAACGAAGTGCCTTTACCCGAGGTTACCTTCTGATATATCCATCTCGCTTTAAATCCCCCCTCGAGATCCGCAATCATCATGGAGCAACTTTTTGTGCCGGTCTTGACAGAGTCATCACTTGCCACGAAGGCGAGACGATTACCCGCTTCATTAAACACAGGTTTGCCATACCAGCGCTTCCCGGTATCCGCCAATTCCTGACCACGTTTAGCCAATCGAATGAAGCCGACACCGTTGACCGATGCAGTATCGGAAGGAATCTTCAGGAAATTATAGGCGAGGGTGGCGCCATCCTTAGAGAAAACATATTTCTCCACACCGGGGACGGTGTCACGAAGCGATGTTGCAAGGTTCACTGCCACCATCGTTCTTCCACCCTTTTTCTCCTTGAGATCTTTAGGTTTGGTAAGAAGAGTATCGCATGAAAGCCATGCAACTGCATCTCCCCCATCCTTGGGCACTTCATAGCTTATCACATTGCCGATGCGCTCCTGACGGCCGGTACGGAGATCAATTATGACAAGTGAGTCCTGGGGAAGGTCAAAATCTTTCTTCTTGGCGATCTTAGCCTTGCGAGTATCAGCGAAAGGTGGCTTGATCAGTGCGAATCCCCAGCGGCTGTCAGCGGAGAAGAGGGGCTTATACCCACGGCGAATCTCTATCTGGTTGCCCTTGGCATTGTTGTTGAAGTATAGTGTGCCATCCCCTTCCTGAGGATTGACAGCAAAGGTTGACCACTCACCGTTATTGGAGACGGCATAGTTATACACCTTCTCCCAACGGTCGAAATCAGCATGGTCAAGAATCTTTTTTTCTGCCGTCGAGATGCCGACAGCAGCCGAGAGGAGGAGGAGGGCTGCAATATGCTTCTTATTCATTTTCAGTTCAGTTAGGCTTCATGATTGGCGTGCCGGTGTCACACTTCATGAAGATTATGGCCCATGCGTTCCTTCTTGGTATGCATGTAAAATCTGTTGTATTTATTCGGCTTGACCTCAATAGGGACATTCTCGGTCACTTCGAGGCCGTAACCCTCCAGACCTATTCTCTTGACCGGATTATTGGTCATGAGACGCATCTTCCTGATGCCGAGTGCATGGAGGATATTGGCTCCGACGCCATAGTCGCGTTCGTCAGCCTTATGTCCGAGGTGAAGGTTGGCATCGACCGTGTCAAAACCCTCTTCCTGAAGCTTATAGGCGCGTATCTTGTCCATGAGTCCGATACCTCTCCCCTCCTGATTCAGGTATATGACAGCCCCGCGACCCTCTTCTTCAATCTTCTGCATTGCGAGGTGGAGCTGTTCGCCGCACTCACATCTCTGCGAACCGAAGATGTCGCCTGTGGCGCATGATGAATGTACCCTGACAAGTACCGGTTCACCGTCGGCTACATCCCCTTTGACGAGGGCAATGTGCTCGAGACCGTTGTCTTTCTGACGGAAAGGTATCAGATGGAAATGACCGTAAGCCGTAGGCATATCGACACGCTCACCCATCTCCACGATAGAGTCATTTTTCATACGGTAGGCGATAAGGTCGCGTATGCTGACAAGCTTGAGTCCCCATTCGTCGGCACGTCGGCGCAATTCTGGGAGACGGGCCATCGACCCGTCGTCGCTCATTATCTCCATCAGGGCAGCTGCAGGTTCGAGACCGGCGAGGCGTGCGAAATCTACTGCAGCCTCAGTGTGTCCGCAACGCTGAATCACACCGCGGTCCTGTGCGTAGAGGGGATTGATGTGACCCGGGCGTCCGAAGGTCTCCGGTGTGGATGCCGGGTCGGCGAGGGCCCGGATTGTGGCTGCACGGTCTTCGGCGGATACGCCGGTTGTGCAACCCTCAAGCTTATCAACCGTGACGGTAAAGGGGGTGCCGAGCACCGAAGTGTTGTCCTCGACCTGACTTGGGAGCCCAAGTTCCTTGCAACGCTGAAGGGTGATCGGTGCGCAAAGCACGCCACGCGCATTCTTGAGCATGAAGTTGACATCTTCGGGCGTCACTTTTTCGGCCGCGATAATCAGGTCACCCTCATTCTCACGGTCTTCATCATCGACCACTATGATCATTTTCCCTTTGCGGAAGTCGTCGATAGCTTCCTCAATGGTATCGAGCTTTATATTGGTATCCATATGGTTTTCTTTTTGCAAAATTAAGAAAAATTCGCGAGTCCGCATAAAAAAATGATTCCGGCTCTTCCTCACGATGAGCCCGAATCATCTAATTCAAAGGATGAAAATGGAGAAATTTACGCTTCCGTAGACGCGCTGCTGGGAAAATCCCGGAAGATGCGAGAAGTCGCGTGTCTTGGAATGTTCGATCACAACGACCGTGCCCGGACCGACCATCGCGGAGTCAAGTATCAGTTCCGGAATCTCATTGAAACGGGGATGATCATAAGGGGGATCGGCGAAGATAAAGTCGAATTTTCTCGAGCATGTCTCTATGAAACGGAACACATCACCCTTTATGACCCGTAATTGCTCGTCGCCAAGTTTCTCCTTGACGCTCCTGATGAACTGGGTCTGAACGGGAGCCTGTTCTACGGCGGTCACCTCCCTGCATCCCCGCGAGAGAAACTCAAAACTGATGGCGCCTGTGCCCGCAAAGAGGTCGAGGGCTGTTTTACCCTCAAGATCATCAATATTCTCGAGCACATTGAAAAGATTCTCGCGGGCAAAATCGGTTGTGGGCCTCGCAGTGATATTTTTAGGGACGTCGAAACGGCGGCGTCCATATTTTCCTCTTATTATTCTCATATAGATATAACGTCGCCGGAGCTACGCGAGTTTATATTCATCCGATATGGCAACATCGCCCCGGTCGATGCCGTATGCGGAGAGGATATTGTAGAGATGATATGACACGTCATCATCCGTGGCGCAAGGGTGAGTTGAGGCCGAAATCAGATCGCGACCGTCAAGAAGGATGAAATCAGCCTCATTCCCACGTCGGGTTACATTCATTCTTTTCCCCTCACCGGTTCTGCGCATTGATGATACCTGATACATGAGGTTTGACGCTACCCGGGCACCGGGAAACGTACGCATCACGAAATCCTTCAGGCCCGGAGCCATCGAGGAAGCGGCGGTGAGATCACCGTCTGTCTCCACGACCACATCACTCTCCTCCGCATTGTAGAGCGAGGAATAGACCATCTCCTCGTAACCCTCCGTTTCCTCAGCCAAAGCCGTCGGGATAAAGAGTGTGCGACGGTCAAAGAGGATTATTCTGGCGGAAAAGTCGTCGAGCACCCTCGGATTATCATATACCGCATTCTCGATCCTCCTGAGCAGGGTTTCCGGCTCATCCTCCCAGGTGGTGGAGAAGAGGAGCTGAGGCTCGAGGTCGGCGTGGAGGGTATTCTCCAGGAAGGCCTCCATTCCGGTTGCGTATATGTTGACTATGAGGCGCCATTGGCCGGTGTCGGCGAAGTCCGCCACTGTCAGTGTGGTCATAAGCTTTCGGTTGGTTTGCGTGAGGAGACTGGGAATCAGCTGGTCATCTCTCCGCAGAGGTTATATTCCATATAGTTCTTCACCTCCTCGGGTGTCATGCCGCGCCCTAAGAGATACATCAGTTTGGTGATGGCCGCCTCCGAGGTGAGGTCATGACCGGAAACGACTCCACAACGGGCGAGTTCCATGCCGGTCATGTAGCGGTAAGGATGAACGCTGCCGTTAGTACACTGGGTGATATTGACAACAACCACACCCCGTTTCACCGTATCGCGGACCGCCTCAATAAACCATTCGTCGTCCGGACCGTTGCCCGCGCCATATGTCTTCAGCACCACACCCTTGATTCCCGGTGTGGCGAGCATGTGGCGCACGACACTCTCCGTGATGCCCGGAAAGAGGTCTATGATGATGACATTGCAATCCATGTCATAGTGCACCTGAAGCTTTGACTCCGGAGCCTTTCCACGCCAGAGAGCCTCCTTGTTATAGGCGATTCCAAGCCCTATCTTGGCGAGACGGGGATAGTTTGCGCTCTTGAAGGCATTGAAATTGTCGGCGCTCCGTTTTGTGCTACGGTTGCCGCGCCAGAGATAATTTTCAAAAAGGATGGCAACCTCGCGGATCATATGGTCGCCGTTGAGATCGCGGGCACCGGCAATCTGAAGAGCCGTGATGAGGTTCTCCTCACCATCGGTGCGCACCTCCCCGATCGGGAGCTGCGAGCCCGTGATGATGACCGGTTTGTCGAGATTCTCGAGCATGAAGCTGAGAGCCGACGCTGTATAAGCCATCGTATCTGTCCCGTGAAGCACAACAAATCCGTCATACTCATCATAATGTTTCTCGATGGTTCTTGCTATCTCAACCCAATGGTCAGGCTTCATGGCCGAAGAGTCAATTGGGTGGGCAAACTGCACCGTCCCGATCTCGAAGTCAAGCTTCTTAAGTCGGGGCACATTATCGAGCAGATGATCGAAATCCACAGGTTCAAGTGCATGAGTCTGCGGGTTTTCAATCATCCCGATCGTCCCTCCTGTATATATCATCAGGATGCGGGGACGACTTGAGGATTCTCCTCCTTGCTTATAAGGTTCGACTGGCATTTTTAACGGGTTCGATAGGTAGTTTTTGAAAAGATACTCGCAAATTTAGCAAATTGCCAAATTATATGCAAGAGTTAAACCGGAAATTACACCCGGAGGGAAGCGATTTTCTCTCATCACTCCTTACTCCGTGATACTGAAATTCATTGTCATTCCAAAGGCCGAAGCCAACGATAACCGTAAAAATGCTGGTTCTCGAGCTTGAACAACCTGCTGACCGGATATGGATCCACAACCACCTCACTCGAATCGCGGCTTATATGGATCAGATACGGCACACCATCTTTCATCTCCACGAATCCGATGTCATAGATATCCCTGTCTATCTCCCCGGAAAGCATCATTATGATGTCTCCGGTCTCCATGAGTTCATGAATGGATTTATTGCCGATACTCTGTTTCTTGAGGTGAGGTATACGGTGCTGACGGTAGCCCATCTCGTTCATCCTGACCTTATCGGCCACAAGTGCATCCTTCATTGCCGGAAACTCATCCTTGTGGCGCGTTATGTAGTCGAGGGTCTTGGTCTTGTAGCCACCGCCACCTATATATTCGGTCATCTCCTTGAGGTTGCCGCGGTAGATATTGTCTACTGTCCATTCGGCTCCGTAATATAGCTGACTCGGAAAACCGTCATCCTGACCGTTGCGCCTGCTGTATTCCTCATAAAACCTTTCGTATTCCTTCACTCTGGGAATCTTCTGCATGCTTGCCTCGGCGAGAGCAAGGACCGTATTGACAAAACCGAGACGGTCAAAACCGTGAAGGTTGATCAGTATTGTCCCCTTCTCATCATTGTCGCTTGCCTGCGCCCAGGGAGTTCCCGCGAGACGGTTGGCCACGAATGCTATGCGCTCACCGAAAGTGCCTCCGTGCGAAGCGGTCTCCTCGAGCAGACGGCTCACCTTGACCGTATCTTCCGCACAATGCACCCTTGCCTCATAAGCAGCCATTCGCATGGGAGCAAACAAGACCGCCATAATAATCAGACCGATACGAAATATATTTGACATTAATCCGGGTAATGGTTTCTTCATAGTTCTCACTCCTCCTTTTACAGGTTGAATTTCCGCAAAGTTAAACAAAAAAAACGATTGCTACAAGAAAAAGACTTTGCTCGCTTTCCGGCTCACTTGTCGGGAATTAAATAAATGGCTAACTTTGCCCTATGAATATAAGAGTCCGTCTCATAATATTTGAAAGCCCCTGGGGTCGTTGGGTTGGAGGGATTT
>CAZMHE010000026.1:0-21234 GCA_964566015.1 uncultured Sangeribacter sp.
AACACGATCATTATCATGACCTCTAACGAGGGTTCTCCGATTATCCGTGAGAATTTCAAGGATATTGATTCGAAGAGTGAAATGGAACGGGAGGCCGTCATCACAAAGACCAAGGAAGATGTGCTTGATCTTCTCAAGATGAAGATTCGTCCCGAGTTCCTCAACCGTATCGACGAGATCGTGATGTTTACTCCTCTCAACAAGAAGGAGATTCAGGAGATTGTCGATATTCAGGTCAAGAGTGTGCAGAAGATGCTTGCATCGAACGGTGTCACACTCACAATCACCAAACCGGCACTCGAACTCCTCGCCGAGGATGGCTACGATCCTGAATTCGGTGCCCGTCCTGTGAAGAGGACTATCCAGAGGATGGTGCTCAACCAGCTGTCGAAAGACATCCTGGCACAGAAAGTTGACCGCGATCATCCTATCGTGATTGATCGCGAAGGTGACGAACTCGTTTTCAAGAACTGATTGAAGAAATTTGCCCTATAGTATAGAAGGCGGACAGCGCCGCGACAACGGAGCTGCCCGCCTTTTTATGCTCTTTTTATTGACATCAATACCTTGAGATCCGCATAAAATAAGGGTTGGATGCAATAAATATGTTTTACAACACGTTTTAATAACATATTATTTAGCCCGGATTATCTTTCCGTATTTTCCGGGGTATGAAACCTCGCAGTCGCGATGTGTTTTCCGGAGGATTCCACCCTGTCGTGCAGACAGTGCTCCGCTAAGTGAAACCAAAATTATTGATTGTGAACCCAAGAAACATTTTTTTATCTTTGACTTTGTCCCTTTCATTGGCTGCCTTTCTCTCCTCTTCAATTCCGTCAGCCACCCATTCACTTGAGATTGGGGAAGAAGCACCCTCGCTTTCATTTATCAAGCAGACAGGTGATAATGTTGATTCTGTCAATGACGGTCATCTTCTCCTGATTTTTTGGTCGGCCTACGATGCAGAGAGCCGCCTGTCATGCCGCAGGCTTGCTGAAGAGTATGCCGGTGCCGGAAAGGGTGTCAAGGTTATGGCTGTCAATATCGACAAGGATGAGACGCTTGCCAGAGAAATCGCGGATGCAGACGGGATTGCAACACGTATGGATGTCATTATGGCATCCGAGTTGACGCCGTCGGTCTTCGCCGATTATCAGGTTAGCAAGGGGTGTCGCTCCTTCCTGATAGATCCGTATGGACGTCTTGAAAAAATTATCCGTTAATTTAGATTAAAAACCTTAGATTAATTGATTATTTTTACATAACTTTGCTCAGAGTAATTGTTGAATTAATACAAAAGCAATTAATTCGATTATATAACCCTGTTAACTAAAACCCATGAGCAAACCTTATGTACTCGGTGTCGATATAGGTGGCACCAACACAGTTTTCGGTATTGTAGACGCCCGCGGTCATGTTATTGCGAGCGATTCAATAAAGACACAGAAACATACGAATTTCGACGAGTATGTCGAGGAACTCCACTATGCCGTAGAGCGTCTCCTTCGTGCCAATGATGCTGAAGACAAGATCCAGGGCATCGGTATCGGTGCTCCTAACGGCAACTACTATACAGGTGAGATCCAGAATCCGCCAAATCTCCCCTGGGGCGACAATATCCCTCTCGCAGAGAAGGTGAGTGCTGCTTTCGGAGGCATCCCTGTAGCCGTCACCAACGATGCTAACGCGGCAGCCTTAGGTGAGATGACCTATGGCGCAGCGAGAGGTATGAAGGATTTCATCATGATTACACTCGGCACAGGCGTCGGTTCCGGTATCGTCATCAACGGTCAGCTTGTTTACGGCCATGACGGCTTCGCCGGTGAACTTGGCCACGTTGTGGTAAAGCGTAACAACGGAAGGGTATGCGGATGCGGACGCACAGGATGCCTTGAGGCATATTGCAGTGCGACAGGTGTTGCCCGTACCGCACGTGAGTTCCTTGAAATCAGGACTGAGCCTTCATCACTCCGCAATCTCCCCATAGAGAACATTACATCAAAGGATGTATATGATGCCGCTATGGCCGGAGATAAGATTGCAAAGGAGATATTCGACTACACCGGCACAATCCTCGGACAGGCGATGGCCGACATGGTTGCATTCTCAAGTCCGCAGGCCATTATCCTTTTCGGTGGTCTTGCCAAGAGTGGCGACCTTCTTTTGCGTCCGTTGAAAGAGGCTTTCGAGAACAGTCTTCTAAACATCTTCAAGGGAAAGACAAAGATCATTCTTTCCGAGCTCAAGGAAAGCGATGCTGCCGTGCTCGGCGCATCCGCACTCGGCTGGGAGGCCAAATATCGTGCAGATGTCCCGGCTACATCACACCCTATGCCCCTGATTGAAGCTGAAAGCAACAAGGGTTAAGAGTAAGCTAATCCTAAAATAATAGTTGTCCCGCATGGATCGAATTTAGATAAATCGATCTATGCGGGACATTTTTCTGATGTTTTCGGAAAAGTCTCGGCTCCTGATTGGGCTTTATCAGTGTCAGAATAATTTCAGTTCCTCATAGAGCCGGTGAACTGGCAACCCCATTACATTATAATAGCTACCTTTGATCTCGCTGACAGCGATCACCCCAATCCATTCCTGAATGCCGTAAGCCCCAGCCTTGTCAAAGGGTAGGAAATTGTCGATGTAATATGTGATCTCCTCTTCGGTGAGTTCGGTAAATGTCACTTCCGTGACGGTCGTGAATGATGTTCGCCTTTCGGCTGAGGAGATTGTCACTCCGGTTGCCACCTGATGTGTCTTTCCGGATAAATCACGAAGCATCTGACGGGCCTCGGCACCGTCCTTAGGTTTGCCGAGGATCTTGTCACCGCAGATCACCATCGTATCAGCAGTGATGATGAGTTCATTGCCCTTTATGATGTTGTGGAAAGCGTCAGCCTTTTTCGACGAAACATAGAGTGGAACGTCAATAAGCGGCACCGTATCGGGATAGCTCTCATCTATTCCACCGAGGGTCACGACATTGAAAGGGATACGCAGCTGTTGAAGCAGTTCCCTTCGACGCGGCGACTTGCTTGCCAGGAGCACTTTATATTTTTCAAGATTTGAAAGCATGGACTTGTAATTTTAAATAATGTTTTAAGTGAATATGCCTTATCACCATCCGAAGGCCTCCGCATCGGTCATCCAATCTCCGCGTGCCTTCATAACCTGCTCGATTATGTCTCTTCCGCAACCATAGCCTCCGATGAATTTGGATACGTAAATGGCAGTAGCCTTGGCTTCGGTGCATCCGTCAAAAGGTGTACATGGCAGGCCGGCCTCCCTCATGCAGGGAAGATCCGGAATATCATCACCCATATAGACGATCTCTTCAGGGTTCAGGTCGTTCTCTTTCATCCATTCGCGGAATACGGGGAGTTTCTTAGAGACACCCATGAAAATATTTTGCACACCTAAAGATTCAAACCGCCGGCGGACATCTTCGCCTTTACCACCGGTGATTATGGCTATGCGGTAGCCTCTTTTAACGGCAAGCTGCAGTGCGTAGCCATCCTTTATGTTGACCATACGTCGCGGCATACCGTCTGAGCCGAGGGGGATTGTAGAGGGTGAGAGAACTCCGTCAACATCGAAAGCGAATGCACGGATTTTTGAAAGATCGTAGTCTGTCATGATTGTCGGATGATTGATTCTGAGATGGTGTGGTAGAGGTCGCGGAGTTCCGGTGTTGAGGAGAGCATATTTTCGTGAGCATCCATAGTCTTCCGGTCGTGTCTTGCCGCTGGTCCCGTCTGAGCTTCGGAGGGAGAGAGACGGTCGAGTTTAGCCACTGTCTCGCGCAACAAGGGGAGGAGCACTCTGTAGTCGGCGCCATCTTCCTGCAGGAGTCTGTCGGCAATCGCAATCAGATGATTGGAGAAATTACATGCAAACACCGCGGCCACATGCATCTTTCTACGCATCTGCGAATCGGCATGACGCACATCTTTTGAGATGATGCAGGCCAATTTCGTGAGCTCCTCCTCAACTTCAGGTGAACTACCTTCTATGAAGAAAGGTATGTCTGAATAAGTCAGTTCCCTCTCCTTTGAAAAAGTCTGCAAAGGATAGAAGACTCCTGTGGCTGAGGCAGTTCCGGCTAAAGCCTCGAGACCTACTGAGCCGGAGGTGTGTGCAAGGCAGGAGAAACCTTTGGAAGCGAGGCGGGAAGCCACTTCCGTGATGGCATCGTCTTTGACGGCGATTATCCCTATCCCGGGGGTATCGGAAATACCATCGAGAGTGTGTGGATTGACCGGAGTGGCGTCGATACCGGCTTCGGAATATGCCCGGAGAAGGTGCGTGGCAACATTCCCGGATCCGATTATGTAAATCTTTCTGTTCATGAAATTTATCGTTAAGATTCGCCTCTAAATGAAAACGATTCCTTTGGGAAAACACTCCCTGAAGATAGCATCTCCCGTAGAGGCCGCTTAAGAGCCACTATGCCCATCGTCTGTCTTAGATTTATCTCAACGCATGGGTTAATCAGGTTATCCATATCTCCCAACATATCAATCCCGACAGGTCCGGTGTAATATGGCGCGATTATCTGTCTGAGTGCCGATTCCTGAATTGCAAGGATTACGTCATTCCATGTCGGGAGGAGGGAGACAAGCCGCTCATAGATCTCGGTTTGGGAAGACTGTCGGTTTCCCTGATAGCGTCCGTCAGGAGTGGCTTCAAACATGGAGAAACCGAGGAAGCGTACATCGGCTTCGTCAATCCACCATTCAGTGGCGAAATCCACTTTTTTAGACAGACCCTCTTCTATCATTACAGATCCCTGCCGATGGATTGTCCCTGCTATCCATTCTTTCAAACGGCTTTCAGAGAGAGCATCCGAACGCATTACTCCTCTTCCTGAACTGCTCCAGGGGGCTTTACAATAGACGGTGTCAAAACTCCGTGAGAATTCAAATGCCTCTTCAGTATCGGCACTCTCAATGGTTGCCGGGAAGCGGAAGTAATAATGTTCCTCTCCAATGAGTTTCCGGAAGGGTAGGGTTGTACGCCGGTGTGCAAGGGTCCGCAGGGTGTCAATCTCCTCTTCGGATCTGAGATGATTATCCGGTATACCGGCGTTTCTCATCATACGTCGGAAAGAGTGATTCCAACCCCAGGGGGATATATGGAAGTCACCGTGGAGGTGATTCTTTAATTCTGAGATGTTCACAATCGTGACATTACGATCCTTTGCAAGGGAGACATGCTCTTCGGGAAGATCTTGGAGGGAGTCGGATGGATCCGGAAGAAGTATTATGTCACCCTCCGAAGCAAGCGGGAGCTGGGTAAGGGCCATGGAGCGGCGCATCCTCATGATCTTCGCGGGGGGAGTATATGTCGCCCTCCCTTTTGCAAGGGCGAAATCGGTGTCAGGATTAAAAACGAAAATATCCATAAAAAATAAGGGAAAAGGGCATATGCCTTTTCCCTTTATCCGGAATAATTCAGGAATGTGTGATTCTCAGTCGTTAAGACGGTCCTTCTCTTTTGCAGGATTTGAGAAATAGAGTTTATGTTCGATATATTCCTGTGTGGCGATCAGTGTCGGTTTCGGCAACTTCTCATAGAAACGTGAGATCTCTATCTGCTCGCGGTTCTCGGAAACCTCCTCGAGATTGTCGGTCGATGCGAACTCCTGAAGCTTTTTCTCGAGTTCTTTTTTCATCTCCACTGCAATCTGGTTGGCACGTTTGCCGATGATGCATACAGTCTCATACACATTGCCTGTCTGTTCAGCCATCGCGATCATGTCGCGAGTGACTGTATTCAGGGGAGCGTTAGTCTTCTTATAATCCATGACGGGATGAATATATATTGAGTTTCGGTTTATAGCTTAATAATATCCGGGAATGGAATCATTCCTGCACATGCTTGCGCGCTATCTCATATATGTTGTCAGCTTCCTTCCGGTTCTTCGAATCGGGGTAGTTGTTGGTATATGAGAAATACTCGTCGATCACATCGCGGTAACGGTCGGCCTGGCGTTCGTTGACACTCAGGCGAGCCTCCTGATATTTTGATTTCAGGATAAGGAGCTCGAAGTCCTCGCGGAATTTTGAGTAGGGATAATTCTTGAGGGCGTTCTGTGCCGTTATTATGGCTGATTCATAGTTGTTGCCCATGAAGTTGCCGAGGTTGTAATAGAGCTGGGCGTTCTGAAGCTCCTTAAGAGTGAGTTTGTCCTGCATCTCGAAGATAGCGTTCTGCGCGATTGTGACGCGGTCGCTCTTCGGGAAATAGTCAAGGAAGCCCTGCAATTCCTCGATGGCCTTGATGGTCTGGCTCTGGTCGAGCTGCGGATCGGGAGAATCAAGATAATACCCGTATCCGGAGTAGAACCGCGCAAGTTCTGCATATTTCCCTTTAGGATAGCGGTTGTAATAAGTCTTGAAATATGTTCCGGAATTGAGGTAGTCTTTATTTTCGTAATAAGACATGGCGAGAAGGAATAAAGCCTCCTCTCCGTTCGGACCGCCGCGTAGGGGTGTGTAAACGGTCTCGAGCACTGTCGCGGCCTGAGTGAATTTACGGTCGTCGAAAGCGCGTTTGGCGTAGTCATACCGATAATCCACATCATTGCTTTTCAGAACCTTGTTGTATTCACCGCAGGAACTGAGCAACAAAAATATGGGAAGAAAGTATAGGATTCTGCGCATCGTCATAACACTTTGAGGTGCAAAGTTAGTAAAAAATCCTCAATCACGACCTCTTGCGCTCCTCTTATTTACAATAATTAACGTTTTTCGATTCCTCTTTTCCGATTAGTCTCGTTGGTAAATACCCCTTATGGCTGTCTTGTGCGCCATTTTTCAAGGAGACGCCCCATGTCGTCGGGCAATGGACATTCAAAATCCATCTGCTCGCCGGTGCGGGGATGCACGAAGCCGAGGGTGCGCGCATGGAGAGCCTGACGTGGACAGGTCTGGAAGCAGTTTTCGATAAACTGACGGTATTTTGAGGATGTCGTGCCTTTCAGAATCTTGTCACCTCCGTAGCGTTCGTCGTTGAAAAGAGGATGCCCCTGACTCAACATATGGACGCGTATCTGATGAGTGCGTCCCGTCTCAAGGCGGCATCTCACGAGGGTGACGTAGCCAAACCTCTCCATGACCTCCCAGTGAGTGACGGCATGTTTGCCGACGAGGGGATCATCCGAGACACACATCTGGAGCTTATTCCGGGGATTGCGTGCGATATTGCCGACGATAGTGCCGCTATCTATGTCGAAGTCTCCCCAGACAAGGGCGAGATATTCCCTGCGGGTTGTCTTGTTGAAGAATTGAGCTCCAAGCATGGTCTTTGCTTCCGGAGTCTTGGCAATGACGAGAAGACCGGAGGTGTCTTTATCGATACGGTGAACGAGCCCGAGGCGCGGGTCGTTGACGTCATAGTCAGGAGTGTCCTTGAAATGCCATGCGAGAGCGTTGACGAGAGTTCCGGTATAGTTGCCGTGTCCGGGATGCACCACAAGTCCGGCAGGTTTATTGACAACGAGCACCTCCCTGTCTTCATAGACAATATCAAGGGGTATATCTTCTGCTACGATCTCAAACTCATAGCGAGGGCGATCCATGACGATACTAACGACGTCGCACGGTTTCACCTTGTAGCTTGATTTCACAGCTTTGCCATTGACAAGTATGCACTGGGCATCTGCCGCCTGCTGGATGCGGTTGCGCGACGTCCGCTCCATCCGGTCGACAAGGAATTTATCGACGCGAATCATCTGCTGACCCTGATCTGCCACGAAACGGAAATGTTCGTAAAGCTCACGGCCGTCGGCACCGGTGAAGGTGGGTTCCGTTTCCTCTATTTGAGCGGATAGTTGCTCCGGATTATCGGAAATGGGTTCTGTCAAGCTGTCCTGCATATTGTCATTCGATAAAAATAGGTTCGGTCTCGACAGGCTCCTCGCCTGATGACTGGTCTTCTGACGTCACCCCGTATTCTCCCGTCTCATCTTCGTAAGGCTCCGGATTGGTGACATATTGCAGGTATTCCTCATTCTGAAGGGAATCCCTCAGTTCACTGAGCCTGCCGTCATAGACCTCTACGACAAGCCGGGCATTGACAGGCACTTTCTCCTTCTTCTTGACAACCTTTCCGTTGGCTGTGATCTTGACGATACAGTCATTGTCTCCGAGCACCTTGACAACCCTGACATTCTTGAACCCGAGTTCCTCGAGGCGCGCCATGCCCTGACGGAAGGAGTAGCTCTTGAGTGCATCTTCAGCAGGGTGGTTGTCATCATCGATCACCACCTCCTTTGGATGCACGGCATTGATATAGAGGAAAATCTTTCTCCCCGGTTTTACCACAGCTCCCGACTTCGGGAACTGCTCGATAACGTAGCCCGGTTTCACGTCGTCCTTATAAATTGAGTCGCGGATGTCAACGCGGAAGCCCTTGTCGTGGAGAGTGTGTATGGCTTGCGTGTAAGACATATTCTCCACTTTTGGCACGATGTCGCTGTCGCCATGTTTCGTGAACAGTTGCAGCGACAGATAAACAATCCAGATGCCAAGGATTGCCACGATCAGGATCACCAGAAAGTTGGCCAGTACAGGATGACGGTTTATGATGCCCGGATCTGAGGATCCGGAATTTTTATCTGATTTTTTCATTGCGGGGAAAGCCCGCCAAGTCGGGCCTTTCATCGGCAAAATTAGGCAAAAATCCTCAACCGACCAACAAAAATATCCCTTGGGGTGTTCAAAATATATAAAGGAGCTTCCCGGGCGCCGGTGTTGTCGTGTCCGTTGCTGAGTAAAGTTTAGACATCTTCATTTGTTTAGAAGTGATTTTTGAATTAACTTTGCATTCATCACGGCAGACCAATACGGAGTTTCCGCCTCCGTCGCCTTAACCCGGATTAAGAAGTTTAGACAACTTCGGTTCCTATAACCAGATACAAACCAAATACAATGAGTCAACAGGAATATAATTTCGCCGATATAGCACCTTATGATGATTCCATCTTTCACGAGAAGATGCAGAATCTTGTGAAGGAGCCCGGTTTTCTTCATGCCGTGAAGTTTGCCATGCCCCCGGATGCTGTGCCGGCCCTTATCGAGGAGTTGCTCGCCATAAGCAATAAGCATGATTTCCAGCACAAGGTGATGTTTCCATTCCTTGAGATGCTGGCCAAAACCACCACGTCGGGTATTTCGCTCGGCGGCGTGAAATATCTCAATCCCTCACTCTGCTACACCTTTATCACCAATCACCGTGATATAGTCCTCGATGCCTCCTTCCTGAATCTTGCGTTCCTCCGCAGGGGGATACCGACATCGGAGGTGGCGATTGGCAACAATCTCCTAATCTACGACTGGATCACTGATCTCGTGCGCCTCAACAAGAGTTTCATCGTGAAGCGAAACACCGGCCTCCGTGAGGGGCTCGAGGCGGCGAAGAAACTCTCCGCTTATATACACCACTGCATTCTTGAGAAACACGAGTCTGTCTGGATTGCTCAGCGTGAAGGTAGGGCAAAAGACAGCAGCGACCACACCCAGGAGTCGCTCGTGAAGATGCTTTCGATTGCCGGACAAGGCACCTTCATCAATAAGGTGAAGGCCATTAACATCATGCCGGTCTGCATCTCTTATGAGTATGACCCAAATGATTACCTCAAGGCCAAGGAGTTCCTCATGAAACGCCGCGACCCCGACTTCAAGAAGAGCCAGCGAGACGATCTCTTCTCGATGGAGACAGGGCTTCTGCAGTTCAAGGGTAAGGTGCATTTTCAACTAACTCCCCGCCTTAACTCAAAGCTCGACCAGATAGGTGACTTCAAGGACAACAACACTGCCGCCAAGCATGTCGGTTGCCTTGTGGACCAGGCAATCCACCGTAGCTACGAGATTTTTGACATTAATTATGTGGCCTACGATCTTCTTCACTCCACGGAGAGATTTGCAGCCAAATATACTCCGGAGAAAAAGGAGGAGGCTATAGAATATTTCAATAAGCAGCTTGACAAGATCGACCTGCCTGATGTCACCTCTGAGGAAAGGGAGTATATGTGGCAGATGATGCTGACTATGTATGCCAATCCCTTGCGCAACAAGTTGCGTGCGTTGTTAGGAGGAATGGAGTAATTTTTTTGATATGAGAATACCACTTATAGCGATCATCGGCATTCTTCTTGGGAGTGTCCTGATCGATCTGTATATATATGACGATATAAGGAGAAACACGTCAAGGAAAATATGGCGACGACTTTACGCCGCCATCTCCGTGGCTCTGTGGATCTTCATTATTGTTACGTTGTCTCTTCCGCGTCGTGATGCTTCGGAGAGCATACTCCCCGTGATGTGGATGCTATATTCATACATCACGGTTTATGCCTCGAAACTCGTGTACATCTTCTTTTCAGTATGCGGACGTATAGTCAGACTTATCGGAAGAAAGAACTATGGTTTACATTCTCTGCATTGGATCGGGTGTATCTGTGCTTTGGCACTTTTCCTGATAATGTGGTCAGGAGTATGGGACACGCGCCATCAGATAGAAGTAATCCGGGTTGAGGTTGATTCTCCAAAAGTACCCACGGGTTTTGACGGCTACCGGATTGCGCAACTCAGCGATCTGCATGTCGGCACATGGGGTAACGACACTTCGTTCATTTCCGATCTTGTCGACTCAGTCAATTCACTCAAACCGGATCTCATAGTCTTCACCGGGGATATCGTGAACCGACGCACGGAGGAACTGCTTCCTTTTGTCAATGTGCTTTCGCGTCTTCATGCCCCTGACGGGGTGCTTTCGGTGCTCGGCAATCATGACTATGGTGATTATGTGGATTGGGAAGCGCCGGAACAGCGACTTGATAACAACCGTCGTCTCGCTGAACTGCAGGCACAGATGGGCTGGCGACTTCTGAACAACGAGAGCGTCGTCATCCGACAGACCAACGATTCGATCATCATCTCCGGAGTAGAAAATATCGGTGACCCCCCTTTCCCGACATATGGTGATCTCGAGAAAGCTATCAGTTCTTCGCGTGATTCTGTCATAAATCAGAACGATGCTAACTTCAAGATTCTTCTCACCCATAATCCGGAGCACTGGAATCAGTATGTTTCAAAAGCCACCAACTTTGACCTTACGCTCTCGGGGCACACTCATGCCATGCAGATGATGCTGCGTAATGGAGACTGGAAATGGTCTCCCGCCAAATGGCGCTATGAGCAGTGGGGGGGGATGTATTCACGGCCTAATACGAATGGCGAGGAAACAAAGCTCTATGTGAATATAGGAGCAGGAGAGGTCGGAATGCCCACACGCCTTGTCTCTGCTTATCCGGAGATCACTCTTTTCACTCTTCATCATGAAAAATAATGGAGACGGAAGTTTCAGAAGGAACTGAAGTGATATTGGGAATCGGGTCAAACTGTGGCGATAGCCGCGGTTCGGTTGCCGAGGCTCTCGAGTGGCTTTCGACTATTCTTGACGGATTCCGGGCTTCTTCTATCTATTCCACCCCTCCCTTCGGACACCCCGGTCCCTCATATATGAATGCCGTTGCTCTCGGAAGATGGAAAGGGGAGGTCGATGCCGGCTCGCGTTCTCTCAGGATGCTTTGCAAGGAATATGAACTTATCCGGGGACGCGATGAGAAGTCGCGCCTGGAAAGGCGTGTACCGGTGGATATTGATATAGTCTCGGCCGGTGGAAGCGTGCTTCGTCCCGCAGATTGGGAAAGGGATTATTTCCTTCGCGGCTACCGTGAGCTCAGTCCGAAATGAAACCTTGTCAATACTTGCTTGCGGTCAATGTGTGTTTGCGCCCAATATCTGCTTTCGGTCAATACTTGCTTGCGCGGTAATATAGATAGAGCCCGATCAGCAGGTAGACGGCATTCGGGATCTCCATTGCGATGAATGGCGTGGTGAGTCCGTTTATGGCAAAGGTGCTGGTGACGGTTGAGAACAGGATATAGCTGAAACTGAGTGCAAGACCGATGCCTATATTCAGTCCCATCCCACCTTTTACTTTCCGTGAAGATAGCGACATTCCGATGAGGGTCAGGATAAAGGCCGCTGCCGTTGCGGCATATCGTTTCTCCTTTTCAATCTCGAAGGCCTTGATGTTGGCGACACCACGTTCACGCTGTTTCTCGATATATGCCGTGAGCTGGGGAGTGGTCAGTGTCTCCTGATCATTGACCGAGATCATGAAGTCTCGCGGTTCGAAGGGTATGATGGTGTCGAGGCGAGTTCCTTTCGAGATTTTCTCGTTCATACCGTCGAAATCGCGTGTGATATAGTCTGAAAGGAGCCAGTGATAGGTGCGAGTTGTGTCGTAGCGTGCCGATGTGGCAGTAGTGCGCGACACGAGTTGCTGTCCTTTGAACTTGTCGAGCGAGAATCGGTAGCCGGTCTTGTTGCGGTCTTCAAATCGTCCGATATAGGCCACTACTCCGGGAGATACCTGGAGCTGGACATTGATGTTGCTCTCTACTTTCTTGTTCTTTACATACTTGTTGGTGTAGGCAATTCTCCTGACGTTGGTCGGAGGCACCACATAATTGCTGAGCAGGAAAGTGAATAGCGCGATTACGGCCGCGCCGATCATGTATGGTCGAGCCAGACGGGAGAAGCTCACGCCACTCGAAAGGATAGCAATTATCTCGGAATTCGCGGCCATCTTGGATGTGAAGAATATCACCGAGATAAACACGAAAAGCGGCGCAAGCTGCAGTGCGAAGTAGGGGAGGAACGAGAGGAAATAATCATAGATAGTCTCCCCGAAAGGTGCCACAAGGAAAGCATCCAGTTTCTCCGTGATGTCAAACATGGCGATCACCGCCAGAAACAACAGGGTAGACAGGAAGAATGTCCCCAGGAATTTTCCGAGGATGTAGCGGTCAAGAATTGTGATTTTCAGTGGATTCTTCATCGTTTACAGTCGTCGGGTCACTCTCTCAACCATTTCGGTCTTCCACTGTTTGAAGTCGCCTTCAATGATGTGACGGCGAGCCTCCTTGACGAGCCAGAGGTAGAAAGCGAGATTATGTACGGATGCGATCTGCATGGCAAGTATCTCCTGCGAGACGAAAAGGTGACGCACGTAGGCCCGGGAGTAGACTTCATCGACCCAAGCCGCTCCACCTTCGTCGAGAGGCGCGAAATCATCAGCCCACTTCTTATTACGCATGTTCATTATGCCGTTGCGCGTGAATATCATTCCGTTGCGACCGTTGCGCGTAGGCATCACACAGTCCATCATGTCGACTCCCCGGTCAATTGCCTCGAGGATATTGGCAGGAGTGCCGACCCCCATCAGGTATCTTGGCTTGTCTTCGGGGAGAATCTCATTGACAACCTCGATCATCTCATACATTTTCTCGGTCGGCTCGCCTACGGCAAGGCCTCCGATGGCATTGCCATCCGCTCCGAGGTCGGCGATGTGTTTGGCAGCTTCCCTGCGGAGGTCGGGGTAGACGCACCCTTGCACGATCGGGAAATATGCCTGACGGTAGCCGTAGAGTCCGGAAGTCTCCTTATAACGTTTCCATCCGCGCTCAAGCCATCTTTGGGTCAGTCCAAGCGACTTTTTTGCGTAGTCATAGTCCGAATCTCCGGGCGGACATTCATCGAGAGCCATCATGATGTCAGCACCGATTACCCTTTGGATATCCACCACATTTTCCGGAGTGAACAGGTGTTTGGAGCCGTCGATGTGGCTACGGAAAAAAGCACCCTCCTCCTTCAGCTTGCGGTTGGAAGACAAAGAGAAAACCTGATAACCTCCGGAGTCGGTGAGTATGGGACGTTCCCAGCCATTGAACTTATGAAGCCCTCCGGCCTGACGCAAGATGTCGAGACCGGGACGAAGATACAGATGGTAGGTGTTGCCGAGAATTATTTTGGCATCGATATCGTCTCTCAGTTCACGCTGGTGCACGGCCTTGACACTCCCGACAGTGCCTACCGGCATAAAAATGGGAGTCGGTATGACGCCGTGATCTGTTGTGATCTCGCCGGCACGTGCTTTGGTATCGGGTGCAGTCGCTTCAATTTTGAAATCCATAACGGTAGGGATGGCTTCGGGAGGGAATGTCTTTATTCCGGTTGCCGATTAGATATTCAGATGCAAAATTAGTGCAAACGGGTGAAATGCGCAAATGAGTTACTAAAATATAGTGGTTGAATAACCAACTCAGTTTTTCATTTCCTAAAATTTGTTAAAATTTGCATGATAATATGAAAATGGTTAATTTTGCACCTCAAACCGCGTTGATTATTTGAGGGTGCGAGGTCGCCAGCGACGATTCCCTGAAATTGGCCTGCACTTTTAAATGTGGATTTTCATTTTGAATAATAAACACTTACCTAATATCTAATGAGATTCAAGAATCTTTTGATTCCTGTTGCGTGCATTGCGATGACTCTGACATCATGCAGGGTTCCGAAAGACATCACATATATGCAGGGATTCGAGAACGACCAGTCACAGGCTGTGGCTCCTCCTGTGCGAATCACCGTTCAGGCAGACGATAAGCTGGCTATTGTAGTGACTTCCAAAGAACCGGCTCTTGCCGAAGTCTTCAACCTTTCAATAGCCCAATATCGAATCGGTACAGGTAATCAGATCTCTACGACAGAATCGAAGGTTGCAAGTTATACTGTAGACGACCGTGGCAATATCGACTTCCCAATTATCGGAGAAGTGCATGTGGCTGGTCTCAACCGCTATGGTGTGGCAGAGAAGATAAAACAGGAACTTATAAAGCGCGACCTGCTGAAAGACCCGGTTGTGACGGTTGAATACCTTAATGCCAAGATTTCAGTGCTTGGAGATGTGCTCAATCCGGGAGAATACCCTATTGAACGAGACAACATGACCATCCTCCAGGCTATTTCAAAGGCAGGAGACCTCAATATCACAGGTGAACGTACGAACGTGCTTGTTGTCAGAGAGGGTGTGGGTAAGGATATTGCCTATCGTCTTGACCTCACCGACACAAAATCTCTCATGGAAAGCCCGGCTTATTATCTGCGTCAGAATGACGTCATCTATATCGAGCCGAACAAAACGCGCAAGCGTCAGGCCACCGAGACTGCCAACGTATTCTATAACCCCACTGTATGGGTAAGTGTGGCTTCAGTGCTTACCTCAATCGCAGTAATCATTTTCAGATAAATACCGAATATGGAAAATATTGAAGAGCAGGAGAGCACCCGGTCATCGGTTAAGATCGGTGATGTTGTCTTCGCCACCTTTCAACACTGGCCCTGGATTGTGGTGTCGGTGTTGGTATGTGTCGGCCTCGCGGTTTTTTACGTGCTGCGTTCGCAACCCTCTTACTCCCGTTCCTCCCAGATTGTCATTACCGACGACACAAGCGGCAACTCCATGAGTTCCCAGCTTGATGCTTTCGCCGACATGGGTCTTGTGACGACCAATACCAATATCCTTGATGAGATCAACAAGCTGAAGAGTCCCGACGTGATGCGTGAGGTGATTGACCGTCTTGATCTCAGAATGAGTTACACCATCCCCGGCACATTCCATAAGAATGTGGTCTATGGTGCCACTCTCCCCGTTAAGGTCACTTTACCCTCGCTTCTCGAGAGTGAATCAGCGGCGCTGAAGGTTGAGATTGATAAGAACGGCAACGTCACTCTTTCTGATCTGAAGCGCAATGACGATAAGGTAGAGTATGCGGGGAAGCCGTTTAAGCTTGGCGAGAGCGTGAATACCCCGATCGGTACTGTCAAGGTAGAGAAGACCAGTTATTTTAAGCCGGGTGAGGATTACACGATTTTCGTGAAGCGTTCGCCTATGATTGCCACGATCGAGGCTTTCAGCAAGAAGGTGAAGATTGATCTTCCGGACAATAAGGCAAGCACTGTCGAACTCAGCATCACCGACAAGACAATCCAGCGTGCAGAGGATATCCTCAACACCATTGTGGATGTCTACAATGAGAACTGGATTGACAGCAGGAACATGATTTCCACGGCCACAAATAAGTTTATCAACGAGCGTCTCGTAACGATCGAACAGGAACTTGGCAACGTTGATAAGGATATCTCTTCTTATCAGTCGGAGCATATGGTCCCGGACGTGAAGCAGGCTGCCGAACTTTACATGGCTGAGGATCAGAGGGCGAACGATCAGATCCTTGAAATCAACAATCAACTCCAGATGGCGCGATTCATGCGTCAGTATCTCAATGACGCCACCCACCGCAATGAGGTTCTCCCTGCCAATTCAGGCATAGGCAACCTCGCGATAGAGAGGCAGATCAGTGACTATAACGAGCGTGTGCTGAGACGCAACCGTCTTGCCGATAATTCATCTGCGACTCACCCTGTCGTGATCGATATGGATGCCGAGATTGCCGATATGCGCAACGCCATCATCCGCTCTATCGACAATGACATTGTAAATCTCACCACTCAAATGCGTAATGTGCAGGGTGTGAAGGGGCGTGCCCAGTCTGAGATTGCAAGCAGCCCGGTTAAAGCAAACTACCTTCTGAGTGTAGAGCGTCAGCAGAAGGTTAAGGAGAGCCTCTACCTTTTCCTTCTCCAGAAGCGTGAGGAGAATGAGCTGAGCAAGGCCTTTATCGCATACAATACTCATGTCATCACCAAACCTTATGGCCTTAACGATCCGGTTAAACCGCGTAAGGTGATCATCGTGGCAATGGCTTTCATGGTAGGTTTCCTCATTCCTTTCGGAGTGACCTTTATTCAGGAAATCATGAACACGAAGGTTCGCGGCAAGAAAGACATAGAGGATCTGACGATGCCACTTATCGGAGAAATTCCTTATTGGAAGATGTCGAAGAAAGATCGTCAGGAACATGAGGAGAAAGGTATCTCCGACCGTATCGTGGTTGAGGAAGGAAACAGGGATATTGTCAACGATGCTTTCCGTGTGCTCCGCACCAACATCGGATTCATGTCACGCAACGCGAAGGATGAGGGTGAGAGCCGTGCCACGGTAATAATGCTTACCTCCATCAACCCGGGTTCAGGAAAGTCTTATATCTCCGTCAATCTGGCAGTATCACTCGCGCTCCGTAATAAGAAGGTCGCCCTTATCGATGCCGATCTTCGTCACGGCTCCACTTCGGAGGTGATAGGTAGTCCGGCGAAAGGTATCAGCGACTATCTTGCGGGACACGACGATGACTGGAGAAAAGTCGTGGCTTACGATGAGATCCACAAGAATGTGGATGTCTTCCCTGTGGGTAAATATCCCCCGAACCCCACCGAGCTCCTTGAGGGTGAAAGATTCAAGAACCTTATTGAGACACTCCGCGACAAGTATGACTACATTCTCATCGACTGTCCGCCGATTGGCGTGATGGCGGATGCCCAGATTGTTGAGAAATTGTGCGACCGTTGTATCTTCGTGCTTCGTGTCGGTCTCCTTGAACGTTCGATGGTGCCTGAGATTGAAAGACTCTGGCAGGAGAAGAAATTCAAGAACATGAGCATTATCCTAAACGGCACCGTGAGCGGTGGAAAGAATGGCTACGGCTATGGCTACCACAACGGCTCCTATTACGGTGGATACGGCAACGACAAGAATAAATGATAATCCTGCGGGGAGACAGTCTTGTCTCCCCGCTCTCTTTTTAATCAAAATATTGAATTATGAACATTGCAGTCGCAGGAACCGGTTATGTTGGTCTCTCCATAGCCACGCTGCTTGCCCAGCACAATAAAGTGACCGCGGTTGATGTCATCCCGGAGAAGGTGGAGATGATCAACAGGGGTAAGTCTCCCATTCAGGATGAATATATCGAGAGATACCTTGTTGAGAAAGATCTCGACCTGACAGCTACCCTTGATGGAGCTGCCGCCTATAAGGATGCTGATTTTGTTGTCATAGCCGCTCCCACCAACTATGACCCCGTAGAGAATTATTTCGACACTCACCATATCGAGGATGTGATTGACCTGGTCCTAACCGTGAATCCTTCAGCGGTGATGGTCATCAAGTCAACCATCCCGGTAGGTTATTGCCGTTCGCTTTATCTTAAGTATGCGGCCAAGGGTGTAAAGGAATTCAATCTCCTTTTCTTCCCGGAATTCCTCAGGGAGAGCAAGGCTCTTTATGACAATCTTTACCCCTCACGAATCATCGCCGGTATACCCAAGCTTATTCAGGAACCGCGCTACAAGGCTGAGAATGACGCCATACTCGCTCTGACCGATGTAGAGAAGATGACTGAAGCAGCTCATGTATTCGCTGATCTGCTGAAGCAGGGTGCCCTCAAGGAGGATATACCCACGCTTTATATGGGGCTTAAGGAGGCCGAGGCTGTCAAACTGTTTGCCAACACCTATCTTGCTCTCCGTGTCAGCTATTTCAATGAGCTTGACACTTATGCCGAGGTAAAGGGTCTCGATTCGAAAGCTATCATCGAGGGAATCGGTCTCGATCCCCGTATCGGCACGCACTATAATAATCCGAGTTTCGGCTATGGTGGCTACTGTCTGCCGAAGGATACCAAGCAGCTTCTTGCCAACTATGCCCATGTTCCGCAGAACATGATGTCTGCTATTGTTGAGAGCAACCGTACGCGTAAGGATTTCATCGCCGACCAGGTGCTGAAGAAAGCGGGATGGTATGATTATACGACAGCCAATACATACAAGAGTAAGGATGTCGCAGACGAGGAGTGTGTGATCGGTGTATACCGTCTCACCATGAAGTCTAACAGCGACAATTTCCGTCAGTCGTCTATTCAGGGTGTTATGAAGCGTATCAAGGCTAAAGGTGCGAAGGTTATCATCTATGAGCCGACATTGGAGAATGGTGCTTCATTTTTCGGCTCGAAAGTAGTCAACGACCTTGAGGAGTTCAAGCGTCAGTCGAAAGCCATTCTTGCCAACCGTACGGCCCCCGAACTTGAGGATGTGAAGGAAAAGATCTATACACGCGATCTTTTCTCGCGCGATTGATTTGATAAAGGTGTCATAAACGATAACGGCTCCGGAAAATTTTCCGGAGCCGTTATCGTTTGTGACAATTCAATTATTTGATGATTTCGTATTTGCGGAATACTTTCTCGATTGCCTCAATCGAGCGGGCCACCTGTTCCTTGGTGTGTGTAGCCATAAGGGAGTAGCGGATGAGTGTGTCTTGCGGGGCAACTGCGGGAGTCACGACGGGATTGACGAACACACCTTCATCGAGAAGATCGCGGGTGACGTGGAAGGTCTTGTAGTCGTCGCGGATGAAGAGGGGGATGATAGGTGTGGATGTGTTTCCTATCTCGCATCCGAGGCGGCGGAATTCATCAAGAGCATAGTTGGTGATGTCCCAGAGATGCTGCTGACGCTCCGGCTCGGCGATCATGATATCCATTGCGGCGTTTACGGCTGCTGTTGAAGCTGGGGTGATGCTGGCGGTAAAGATATATGAGCGTGTGTGGTGGCGGAGGAAGTTAGTGATGACCTTGTCTGTGGCGATGAATCCTCCGAGTGATGCAAACGACTTGCTGAATGTGCCCATGATGAGGTCAACGTCGTTCTGAAGACCGTAGTGGTTCACAACACCGCGACCACCTTTGCCGAATACGCCGATGCCGTGTGCCTCGTCGATCATAACGGAAGCGTTATACTGCTTGGCGAGACGTACTATCTCGGGGATATTGGCCACATCGCCCTCCATGGAGAAGACACTGTCGCTGACAATCAGTTTCACCTTGTCAGGATCGCAGGAACGGAGCACTTTCTCGAGGCTCTCCATATCGTTGTGGCGATATTTCTTATAATTTGACATCGAAAGGCGACGCCCCTCGATAATTGAGGCATGATCCTGTTCGTCAAGAATGACATAGTCTTCGCGACCCGTGAGGGTTGAGACCACACCGAGGTTTACTCCGAAGCCTGTGCTGAAGAGCATTGCGTCTTCTTTGCCGACATAATCGGCGAGTCGTGCCTCGAGATCCTTATGAATGTCAAGTGTGCCGTTAAGGAAAGGGGAGCCGGCCATGCCGGTGCCATATTTTTTTGTGGCCTCGACAGCCGCCTCGATTACTTTAGGATGGTTTGTAAGCCCCATGTAGCTGTTAGAGCCGAACATAAGCACCTTGCGACCATTCATCATGACCTCTGTGTTCTGCTCGCTTGAGATGGGGCGGAAATAAGGGTACACACCGGCTGCCTTAGCTTTCTGAGGCGCATCATAGTGTGACAATTTCTCTTGTAAAAGCTTCATAATGTTCAAGATGTTTACTTGCCGATTCTTTTGCGGAGCCGTTCAACGTCAGCTGCGGAAGAATCAGGCTACAAAGTTAACAAATTTTCAATAATTCACCACACTTTTTGTCTCAAATTTTTGAGTCCGTCTCATAATATTTGAAAGTCTCTGGGGCGGATATGGACGAGTGATTTTCTCAAGTTGAGGATGGAATGATGCGCGTGCATCATGACTGACGAGACTTGGAGAAAAGCACCGTCCAGATCCGGGCAAAGGTAACTTTTATTAAACGAAATTAGCATATTCACGAGAGAATAAACCTGTTTAATTAAATTATGACAAAAAAGTCTTTAATCATATCCTTTTGAGAGACCCTTGTGTTAAATTACCCTCAGTCTCGCTGTCTTGGGTGCTTTTCGGCTTCTGATTCAGTCACATAGCCCCGCTATGCTCCCTCACCAGAAGCCGAAAATCCCTCCAAGCCAGCGACCCCAGTGGCTTCCAAATATTATGAGTCGGACTCTTACTATTGTCATTTCTGTCACATATATATCCCGTTTTTATACCTATTTCAATCGAATACACAGTCAGCATTTTACAAAAATTATTTAAAAAATTCGCAGGTGTCTGAAACATTTAGCACGCTATTTGTTTAAATAGTGAACGGAATCGAAAAGGTTCCCCTCCCGAAGACATTCTTCCGATGTCTGCAGGAATCAATAGAGATAATAACTGAAAAACACAAAACTATAAAATTATAAAATACTATGGGAAAGATTATTGGTATTGACCTGGGTACCACCAACAGCTGCGTTGCAGTTCTCGAGGGTAAGGACCCTGTAGTTATTCCTAACAACGAAGGCCGCAACACTACACCGTCTGTAGTGGCATTCGTAGATGGTGGCGAACGTAAAGTCGGCGACCCCGCCAAACGTCAGGCCATCACAAACCCGACACGTACTATCTATTCAATCAAGCGTTTCATGGGCGAGAAGTGCGGTCAGGTAGAAGATGAAATCAAGCGTATGCCTTATAAGGTAGTATGCCAGA
>CAZMHE010000027.1:0-21177 GCA_964566015.1 uncultured Sangeribacter sp.
GCACCCCGTCAGGATACTCATGAAAGGAGTGCCCCAAAACCACCAGAATAATACCGATAACCTGCACATAACCGATAAACTCCAGATACCCTCCATTCCCTGAAGCCCCCCGATCAGCAGGTGAAGAAGCACCTTGTGCAGGATGTATGTTTTCAGAGTGCCTGGCCTCAGTCATATCAATATCTCGCTTTTTCATAACCATTCACATTCTCCCTTTTCCCGGAAAAGACATTTTGCGAAATTATGAAAAAAATTTTTCCATTCAAAAAATCCTCAGAGAAGGAGTTATTGGGGCTATTTGAAGTTATCAGTATTATTGGAGCTATTAGAATTATTGGAACTATTGGAATTATCGGAGAAACTCTGATTATTCTGATTATTCTGATTATTCCAATTGCTCTGATTATTCCAATTACTCCAATTGCTCTGATTGTTCTGATTATTCCAATTGCTCTGATTATTCCAATTACTCCGATTGCTCTGATTATTCCGATTATTCTGATTATTCCAATTACTCCGATTATTCTGATTGCTCTGATAATCCTGTTGCTTACGATAATTTATTCTGGCTCTGCTCATTGCTTCCCTGATACCACCTTGTTCAAGGAATCTCCTTTGCTGAGACTGTAACATCCTGTCTAAAAGATATTGTGTCTGTTTAATCAGTGTTATGGCCAGATTACAGAATTCTTCCGCCGGCAGGCGCATGCATAATTCTTCATACTCGCGATCAAAACTTTCCGACTTAATATATGCCCGCAATCGTATAGTTCGCGGATTGTCTTTCGTCCATCGAGGCATATGATTAAATATCAGATAATCGGCATAGTCTTCTTCTAATTCACATAGCGAGGCTCGTGCTACATTAGTCAGTTTTATCTCTGTTTCCAACGATGTTGTCGCAGCACTACTTCCCTCCACAATATTTTGCTTGCAACTCCGGGAGGCTTGCTGCATCTGATCTATTGTTCGCGAACCTTTCTTGATAAACCGCTTTACAAATATCTCAGTAATGACGGATATCTTTAATGCTAATTGATAACTTAGCAAATTACGATATTCTCCGCGACTCTTCAAAAATACATCCATTACATTTCGATATCTTTCAGGTGTTGGAGGATTTCGAGGAGTGTATCTGGCTTCTCATAGGGGTTGGAGGCTTTGACCGCTTTCTTTCTGAATTCGGGATCAAGGACCGTTCTGAGACCCGCTTTTATCGCATTGGTTTCTGCCGCGACATCAACTACCGACTCACCACGCGCCCTACCCTTCTGACGGTCACCGACGTTGAGCGTGGGGATGCCGAAAGCCGGAGCCTCAATCAGTCCACTCGAAGAATTACCGACCATAGCCGCGGCATGACGCAACGCTGAATAGAATCGCTTCCGTCCAAGCGAAGCGACACACTTCACCTTATCACCCTTAGCGTCTCCCCATTCTCGGATAACAGCCGCCACACGGTTGCCACCGGTGTCCGAGTTCGGCATTGTGAAAAGTACTTTCCAACCATCCGATATGGCTTCGTCGAGAGCTGTAAGGAGTGCCTTTGTCTGTCGCTCCTCCTCCCCGGGTTGGGCTGTTGCGGGATGAAAAGTGGCGACCATATACCTTTCCCCGGGATTCCACCCGAGACTCTCAGCAAGTTCCTCACGGCTCATCATTTTCTCATTACGGATATTGTCAACGCCGAGTGAGCCAACCCAATGGACATTTTCGGGTTTAGCCCCCATCCGGATTACCCTGTCGGCATATTCCTGAGTGGAAGTGAAGTGATAGGTGGAGAGTTGGGTGATGGCGTGGCGGATGCAATCATCATACGCCCCTTCGGTCGTCTCACCGCCATATAGATGTGCAATCGGTATACGGAAGATGAGTGCCGCCGAGGCCGCCGCCAACATCTCGTAGCGGTCACCGAGAATCACAATCAGGTCAGGTTGCAACTCCGGCAAAACATCAGCCATACCCATCTCCGTCATGGCCAACGACTTGACTGTAGCCGACGGTGTATCAGATGAAAGCAACGATTCAATGCGGCGTGTCACCGGCAGACCGTCTGCCTCTATCTCACGCACCGTCATCCCGTGGGTGGATGAGAGGTGCATGTTGGTGGCTATAATCTGGAGCTCAATATCGGGATCGGCATTAAGGGTCTTCATTAAGGGAGCCATTATCCCGTAGTCGGCTCTGGTGCCTGTGACGAAGCAAATTTTCTTCATAGTTCAATCTGTTGATCTTTCTCGTAGGAGTGTTTGGCCACACGACCGATAACCTCGTCCCAATTCATCGGTGAGATTCCTGTGCCGGGACGTTTGCATGTCAGGTTCTCTTCGCTGAATACCTCCCCTTCCGCTATATCTCTCGACGCCACAATACTTTTTCTTGCAACGCCGATATTCTTGCGTTCGGAGGGAGTCACCTCCTTTACACCGCTTCCCAAAGCCTCCGATACATTGCGTATGCTTCTCACCATCTCACTTAATTCCTCAGGCTCGAGTGATGCCACATGGTCGGGACCGGGGAGTGTGCGCGAGAGTGTGAAATGCTTCTCTATCACAGTTGCTCCAAGGGCCGCGGCAGCTACCGGCACCTCTATCCCCACCGTATGGTCTGAAAAACCGGTCGGCACCTTGAATAGATCTCGCATCGTGAGCATTGCTCGCAGGTTCACATCACTCATTGGCGTCGGATACTCCGTATTGCAATGCAACAGTGTGATTCGGTCACTGCCGTAACCCTCCCTTCGAAATACTTCAAGTGTTCTCCCGATATCCTCCACCGTCGACATACCGGTTGAAATAATGACGGGCATACCGGTCCGGGCTATCGCACGCAGGTAAGGCAGATTGGTTATCTCCCCGGAAGGTATCTTCATGAAATCCATGCCTAAGGTGGAAAGAAAATAAATACCCTCAAGGTCAAATGGAGTTGACAGGAATCCTATCCCTTTTTCCTCGGCATAATCGGCAAGTGTCCGGAAATCCTGATATGAGAGTTCGAGTGAACGCAACATCTCCAACTGCGAAGGTGCTCCGCAGTTGGCCTTCTGATACTCTGCCGAGTTTGCCGAGGCCGTCACCAATGATTCAGCCTTGAAAGTCTGGAATTTTATATAATCGACGCCACATTGAGCGGCAGCATCTACCATCCTGAAGGCCCGCTCGAGTGACCCGTTATGATTCACACCGGCTTCGGCGATAATTATGGGGGTTGTCATGTTGATGAAGGTTATGTCTATGGTCAGTTGACAACTCACCGTCTCCTCAGGCGGTGAAGACGCAATGGCTGTCCGTGATAGATTCCCGGTTCGTCAAGATTTCGGTCGACTATGGCACCCATCGCCACTGTCACACCCGACGAGATTCTCACACCGTTCTTTATCCTTGATCCGAGACCGATGAAACAATCCGATCCAATCTCGACCGCACCCCCTATCACCGCTCCGGGGCCGATGAACGTATTGTCGCCTACCGTGCAATCATGTTCCACTATCGCACCGGAATTGACTACACAGTGTCTTCCGATACATGCGCGGTTTACGATGGCACCGTTCAGTATGGCCGAACCCTCGCCGATAGTGGAATTTGGAGTGACTATCGCAGAAGAAGCCACGATAGTGGCGAACCGGGCACCGGCCTCCTCATACAAATCTATTAGTTTCCTGCGCCTGTCCATCACCGGAAGACCGGAATAGACGTAGGCTATATGAAACAGGTAATCCCCGGAAGCGACAAGAGCTACTCCGTCGGCGTCGTCGCCGATGCGGTGTCCGGTCATTTTCGGAGATTCGGCGAGGGATGTATACCCCTCTATAAGGTGCGGGTCAGAAACGGCTTCCGCCAGAGAGAGGGCATGCCCCCCTGCTCCGGCGAAGATTATTTTTTTATCCGTCATATTTTCATCAATACATTGGTGTGAAGGGTGCATGACGCTTCAGTGCATGGTTGGCCTCCCCTACGAGTCCTGTCTCGGCCGACGTGTCAAGACGGAGAACCGGGGCACCCTTGCGGAGATCGCATTTGTCAAGGTCGATGTAATAGACACCGAGATTGGTCACGATGTCCCAGTAGTAGCGGTGGTTCTTGATGTCGGCGAATGAGCGCCACTGAGTTGAAGACACGTTGGGCTCACCCTGAATCAGGTAAGTGTAGGGAACACTTGATCCTACAAGGATGCTTCGGCAGATGCTGACTGCAAGGTTGGGATCGTTGACCGCCTCAACATGGTGAGCGAAATAATTGGCACGCACGCAACGGTCGGGACTGCTGACTGTGCCGGGGAGCATATGCTGTCCGCCGATCTTGTCCCAGTATTCTATGATAGCTTTCATAGAGGGCCACTGGGGATCGTTGGTCATGGCCAGAATATCTCCGGGATAGGAAATCTTTACCTCTCCGTTGTCGAACTCGAGGATGGCTGTCTTTCCGGTGGCGTCGGTGATGCCCCAGTGAAGGGCAGAGACTGTGCCGCCGTCGAACGTCTGACCTCCGATATTGAAGTCATGTTTCTCAAGAACGCTCACAACCTCGTCGGTGGTGGCATTAAGATCGAGGAGCCATGCCACGAAAACAGCGAGCGACATCGGCGGACGACCCTCTGTGGAGGGATTGGAATAGACAGTCCCTTTGCAGAAAAGACCGTTTATAACAAGACCTTTCTCGTTCATCCCCTCCGTGATGCCACCGTCATAACCTACTGCATAGACAGCGCCATATTTTGAGGTCCATTCAATCGCTCCGGGCTGATCGGAACTTACCTTCTTCATTCCACGCGGATATACATAGAGGTTTGTAGGGATAGGAGTCTTCCAGTCAAGTGAACGACCTACTACGAAAGTATCGTCTGTTCCTTTATAGAGCACGCGTGTACAGGCGTCAGAGATGAATGGGCAAGCACCGGCTGCGGCTAATACTGTTCCGGCGATGAGAGCGTTGATCGACTTCATAGTTTTCTAATGTTTTTGTTATAGTTTACACATTTTATCCTTATTAACATTTAATAGGATAATTTGGTTTTCGTGACACCTCAGTTTTCGATTATGACGATTCCGTCTTCAAGGCCAACGATAGTCTCCTGCGGATGTGACTCACCATATTTCTTTGCAAAATCTGCAGCCTGATTTATATCCGGAAAGACTGAGGCTATCACATAGAATGCGCCGTCGGCACCCCTTGCGACAAAAGCACCGGCCACACCGTCACGACGGAGGTCAATTGTCTGTGCCTTAGCATTGGTAGGGAGCTTATATTTGGCCACGGCTACGTTATACCGCCCCGGAGCAACCGAGGTATCCTTTACATCGGCCACCTTGATCCTCATGTTGATGACCTTGACGTTCTCTCCGTCTACCTTTCTCTCGGCCGGCGCACCGACCTTCTGCAATTTCACACCTGCCGGCAACACATCCTCCCGGGCTGACGCCTTCTTTTTCTGCATGGCCGCGTCATAAGCCTCACGGTAATTGCTCTCAGTCGGCTTGCAACCGGCGAGAACCATTATGAGCAGCAGCGGCAGTATCAGGACTCGATATTTCATATGCTTCGATTGTAATGACGGAGGCGCAATCCTGCGGGATTGCGCCTCTCGTATTAAATGTTTTCAGTTACTTGTCATCCTTGACAATTCAGTGACGGGAATCCGGGCCTACCGATCAATCAACCTGAATGATGAGGAACGGAGTCATGCTCCAGAATTCCTTGGGATTGGTGATCTTGATGGTCTTTGTGCCATCGGCATTCTCATCGAGCTGATAGGAATTCTCAGGCATGTTTGTCCAGATCTTAACCTTCTTGGAACCTGTAGGAATCACTGAGAGAGAACGCTTGTCGGCCTTTGTGAAATAAGACTCGTTGAAGTCGCCCTTCAGCACTTTTGTCTGACCGAGGAATTTCTTCTCAAGGAGACCGTTCTTCTTGAGCTCCTTGTTGGTTCCGATAGCGTAGTAAACCGTGTTGGCTGCATTCTCGGCGGCTACGGCTTCAGCCTGAGCCTGCTCCTTGGCTGCTGTCTCGGCAGCGAGATCCTCGCGTCCGCGAGCAACCTGATTGTTGAGGCTGTCGATCTCTATACGGGCATTGGCGAGATCATTCTCGAGCTGGGCGATCTTCTCATCCTGCTTAGTGATCCTGTCCTTAAGCTGCTCGATTGTCTTTGCAAGCACGCTGTTCTGATTGTTGCTTGACTTGAGCTTGGCTTCCATTGTCTCGAGCAACTCCTTGTTTGATGCGAGACGGGCCTTGATGTTGGCAAGGTTCTGGCGGATCTCGGCACGACGGTCAACCGACTCTCCTGCACCCATGTTGTAGAGGAGACCCTCCTGCATGTTGATTGAATCGAGACCTGTGTAGATGTCACCCATGAGGAGCATGAGCGAGTCATTGAAACTGTTGGCCTCGGCATAGTCGGCTGAAAGCTCTGCTATACGGGCTGAGTCCTCAGCAAGTTTCTGACTGTTACCTGAACAGGAAGCGAGCACGAGGGCACCGATTCCGAGAAGCATAAAACTTTTTTTCATAACCTATCTGAATTTAATGTTATCATTCTTCAGTACGGGTGCGCACATCGCACCCTTTGACGATGATAACAATTTCACCCTTCGCCTGGTTCACGGAAAAATAATTTTCCAGTTCAGAAAGTGAGCCCCGATGGTAGGTCTCGTGCATTTTTGATATTTCCCGACAGACACACGCCTCCCTGTCGCCACCGAATGTCTCGGCAAGCTGACGCAGTGTTCTGGCAAGCCTTTTCGGTGATTCGTAGATAATTACCGTACGCGGATCCTCGGCAAGCAGGGCGAGGCGCGTAGCCCTTCCTTTCTTCGGGGGAAGGAATCCCTCGAAGACAAATCTGTCGCATGGTAGGCCGGAGGCCACAAGTGCCGGCACGAATGCAGTGGCGCCGGGCAGACACTCCACATCTGCCCCGATTTTCCGGCATTCACGGCTGAGCATGAATCCCGGGTCGGAGATGCCGGGGGTGCCGGCGTCTGAAATAAGGGCGATCCGTTCACCGCCGAGAACACGTTCGGCTATGCGGGGCGCCTCCTCGTGCTCGTTAAATTTGTGATGACTGCGCATCGGGGTGTGTATGTCGAAATGCTTCAGCAACACACCCGATGTCCTCGTGTCTTCCGCAAGGATCAGATCAGCTTCTCGAAGCACCTGCACCGCACGGAATGTCATGTCATCAAGATTGCCTACCGGGGTAGGCACGAGATAAAGCTTTCCTCCCATTATCCGAAATATTTTCTGATTACCTCAAGGAAATCGGAGACGGCCGGCACGGCTGGATCCCACTCTCGCTCCATGGTGAAATAATCCTCAGCCTCCTCATAGCTTTCCATAGAAGCCACGAGGGCGAGTGTGGTGTTGAAGTCTGCATCCGAATTTTCGAATAGCTCGCGACGGAAACGGTAGCGGTCATTGACGCTGAATACAAGTCGCCCCCCGGCTACATCCGGTCTCGCGGGTTTCACTTTCACCGGTTCCTCAGTAAAGGTTTCTTCCACCTCGGTTTCCTCTGCCACGGGTTCCTCCGGCTCAAAATCCTCTACCTCGGTTTCTTCAGGGAAGGTTTCTTCCGTCGGAGTCTGCGAGACGGCTATGGCTCGAGATGACAACTCACGCGCTTTGCGGGCTATAAGATCAGGCAGCACGTCAGGGGCATCCTCCCGGGCAATTGCGAGATGTACGAGCCCTTCAAGTTCATATATGCTGTCAAGTAGCTCCTCAAGTTTCTCTTTATTCATTGGAGTAAAATTTTTCGTATCTATTCATGGATCAGTCGGGATTCTCTCCCCCGGCTTCGGAGGCAAAGATCTCGAGCAACATCTCCTGAGCTGCTTTACGCGCCTTTGACCGATCCTTGAAATCATTCATGATTATGACTATCGTGTGTGTCGGAGAGTAATCCTCGTCAAGCAGGTAGCCGGCATAGCACTGAATCCCGTTCATGCTACCGGTCTTCATGGCGACATACCCGTCGAGAGGGGTCTCTGCCAAGAAACTCTTTAGGGTACCGTCCTGACCCGCAAGGGGAAAGAAGGAGGCATATTGCACGTCTCCCGCCTTTGACGAAAGCACGGAGGTCATGAAATCAGCCGTCACCCTGTTCTCTCTCGAGAGCCCGGAACCGTCAACAATGTTTACGCCCTCCATCGGTGCTCCCTGTTTCTTCCAGAGTCTGAATTCCCTACGGGCGGCGTCAGTGGTTGATCCGTCGCCACCGGCCTGAAGACCGAAGGTGCGCAGCATCGATTCGGCAAAGAGGTTGTCACTCCTCATCATGCAAGAGCGCATCACCTCGTCGAGCGGAGGGGAGACATGATCAAAGATCATCGTCCGTTTCCCACCTCCGGATTTCCCTCCGGCAAGAGTGATTCCACTTTTAAGCAGACTGCTCCGCAGCCGGGCCTTGAATACGGAAGCGGGATTCTCGATCGAGCGGCGTCCGTTTGAATTATTCGCGAAGTTGAAAGGATGCGACCCGGTGCCGTAGGAATGTGCGAAATCGGCAGGTTGCCATGAGGCAGGGCGGGGACTCCCTGAAATGCCGTTGTCATCAACGATTATATCCCCTTCTATACGCGAGACACCCATTGTGCCGAGCACGCCCGTGATCTCCTGAAGAATGTCAGTGCCGAAAGGTTCCACCTCCGAATTGACTGAAGGATCGAGCGCCCCCTCCACTATAATATTGCCATAAAGCACACCATCCCTTACATCTCCGTCAGTGCAGACGCGGGTGTGCCAGCGCCAGTCGGGTGAAGACGCCCCGAGCAATGTGGCTGTGGTCACTGATTTCATTATGGAAGCCGGAATGAGGGGTGCGTCTGAATTATGTGAGGCGATGACGCGGCCGTCCGAAAGATCAGTCACCTTCACGGCGAGCGACCGCCGGGGCACGCCGCTCTTGCCGACAAAGCGTTCAAGAGCTTCCGACGGATCCGCGGCCAAAGCGACAACCGCCATCATGCCGATGACAATCGTCAGGATTATACGCATCACTACCGAATATCTTTCTATTCTCTGTAACATTCTGCAAAGTTAGCAAGATTTTTCCTAATTTTGACCCGCGGCACTTTTGATGTCTGCGAAATAATTGTTAATTTTACACTCAAAACCAACATCAATAATGCCTTCCAAAGATCCATACATACGCGAGCCATATACATTCGACAGGGTAGTCAGGATTCTGTTTACGGTGATTACTATTCTCGCCGTCATCTGTCTGCTCGCTTATCTGAAAGGTGTACTCCTCCCGTTTCTTGTGGCTTGTCTGTTAGCCTACATGCTCGAACCGCTCGTAGCCTGGAACCAACGCTGGACTCATGCCGGCTCACGTTTTATACCGGTGGTGCTGACCCTTCTCGAGACCTGCGCCGTCATAGCAATATGTGCCGCAGTCTTCATACCATACGTCGTGTCGGAAGGAGCGGAGATGTCGCGCCTCGTCAAGGAGTATGCCGCCACGCAGACCAATATCCCGTATATCTCTTCCAAAGTGCAGGAGTTGCTCCGTGAGAATATAAGTCATGAGCAAGTCACACGTTTTTTCTCTCAGGATGAGTGGTCTTCCATATTGAAGAATGCCCTTTCATCATCCTGGAGCTTCCTCAGCTCAGGACTCGCGATAGTGATGGGGGCTTTATCCTGGCTGATTGTAATCCTCTACGTCATCTTCATTATGCTCGACTATGAGAGGATAATGCTCAGTTTCCGGCAACTTGTGCCTATGCGCCACAGGGAGCGCACTTACCGCGTGATGAACGACGTAAAGAATGCCATGAACCGTTATTTCCGCGGACAGGCTCTCATCGCGGCCATCGTGGGGGTGCTATTCTCGATCGGCTTCATCATAATCGGGTTGCCGATGGGGGTGGTGCTCGGCCTCTTCATCGGAGTCCTTAACCTCGTCCCCTACCTGCAGCTCCTCTCCCTGCCGATCACAGCTGTGCTATGTATCGTATGCACTGCCAGCTCCGGCACTGATTTCTGGGTAATATTCTGGGAGAGCATGGCGGTCTACGTCGTGGTTCAATGTATTCAGGATCTATGGCTCACACCCAAAATCATGGGAAAAGCTATGGGACTGAATCCCGCAATAATACTTCTCTCGCTTTCTATCTGGGGCACACTCCTCGGCTTCATGGGACTTATCATTGCCCTCCCCATGACAACACTCCTTATTTCCTATTACGACCTCTATATAGTCAATCAATCTAACAGACAGAACTGATGCTCACTCTACCTTTAGCCACCGATTTCCAGCAGACGGACGCCACGACTGTGGCAGAGATCGAACAGCAGACCTACACCGAAATCAACGGTGACTCCCACAGCGAGTCGGACAAGGAGGACCACACAAACGGTCTGATTGCCGATCTCGCGTGGATCCTACTACTCGGCGCTATCGTCACACTACTCTTCAAGAAACTGAAGCAGCCTGTGGTGCTCGGATATATCCTCGCGGGATTCCTCGCAAGCCCCAAGTTCACCTACCTCCCCTCTATCTCCAACCTCGACAATATCGAATTCTGGGCAGACCTCGGCATCGTTGTCCTGATGTTCACGCTCGGTCTCGAGTTCAGCTTCAAGAAACTGATGAATTCGGGGTCCTCGGCGATAATAACGGCCCTGATAATCATATGCGGAATGACTTTCGCCGGTTTCGGAGTCGGAAAATTGTTGGATCTCAACCCGATCAACTGCATCTTCCTCGGCGGCATGATCTCCATGTCATCGACCACGATTATCCTCAAGACGCTGTCCGATCTCGGACTGAGGCAGAAGAAGTTTGCATCACTCGTGCTTGCCGTCCTTATTATTGAAGACCTCTTCGCGGTGCTCATGCTCGTGATACTCTCATCCCTTGCGATGGGCAATGTTGAGGGTACTGACCTGATTTTCTCGATCGGAAAACTCGTCTTCTTCCTTATCATCTGGTTCGCGGTAGGCGTATACATCCTTCCCGGATTCTTCGTGCGTGTCCGCAATTTCCTTAATGCCGAGACACTCCTTGTCGTGGCGATGGGGCTTTGCTTCTCGATGGCCGTGTTCAGCGTAGCCTGCGGTTTCTCACTTGAGCTCGGAGCCTTCGTGATGGGTTCTATCCTTGCCGGCACTATGGTGGCCGAACCGATGGAGAAGGTCGTGCAGCCGATCAAAGACCTCTTCGGAGCCGTCTTCTTCATCTCTGTCGGCATGATGGTCGATCCGGGAGTAATCGCCACCTACTGGAGTGAGATTCTCCTTCTCGCAGTAGTTGTGGTGGTCGGCATGATTTTCTTCGGCACCCTCGGTATGCTCGTCACAGGGCAGACTCTCCGCGTGGCCATTGAAAGCGGCTTCACACTCACTCAGGTCGGTGAGTTCTCCTTCATCATCGCATCACTCGGCATGAGTCTCGGCGTGCTTCAGGAGAGTCTCTATCCTATCATCGTAGCGGTCTCGGTAATCACGATTTTCACCACCCCCTATTTCGTGAAACTATCCCAACCGGCCTACGCGTTTGTAGAGGCTCATCTCCCGAAAGGGCTCAATTTCCTCATCGACCGTTATTCAAAACAGGTCACCGATTCCAGTGAGACAAAGAAACTATGGCGTGAGATACTTTCTCGCTATCTCTGGAGAATATTGCTCTATTCCGTGGTGCTCACGGCCATCGTGCTCCTGTCCCGCCAGTTCCTCTTCCCCGTATGCATCTCTTATCTCGGCACATGGGGACGCCTCACGGCCACAATCATCACCTTCGCCGTGATGCTCCCGTTCCTTCTCGCCCTCTCCATGAGCAGCACAAAGCCTGAGGAGAAGAGCCACCTACATTCTGCGGCGAGCTTCTATGCCGTGCCGCTCGTGGCAATGAGGATAATCCGCTACATCGTCACACTCCTCTTTATTGTCTACCTCGCCGGCATCGCCTACAACTCGCTGACTGCATGGATAGCGGGTGGAATAGGATTTGCCCTCATCATAGTCTTCTCCTCCACTCAGCTGATCAACAGTTACAACCGCATGGAGGAAAAATTCATAAATAACCTCAATATCCGTGAGAATACACGCTCGGGACGCAATAACCTGCTTGTCAGCGACATTCACCAGGCCTTCATCGAGGTCGGTCCATACACTCCATTCGTGGGTGATAAATTGCGCGACTCCGGTCTCCGCAAGGATTATGGTGTGAGCATCGCGAGTATCCGGCGTGGCGATATGCTCATGCCCCTGCCCTCGGTCGATGCCCGTATTTTCCCGGGAGATATTTTGGGAGTGATCGGCACTGACGAACAGATCCAACGCCTCAACTACGACATCGAAAATTCCGAGAAGGCCATGAAAGCTGTCAATGTCACCCAACCCGACATCGCCCTGCGTAGCATCACCCTCTCCGCTGATTCTCCTATCATCAACGTGCCCCTCGGAAAGACCGACATACGCCGCGATTTCTACAGTATGATCGTGAAGGTGCAACGTGGATCTGATGAATTCGAACAACCCGGTCCCAACACCATCCTGCGCGAAGGAGACATAATCTGGGTTGTCGGTGATGCCTCGCGCATCGACGCCATGAAATGATCATATATGTTGCACAACATACACTTCCCCACAACCGGCCTCAAAGGTCGGTTGTTTATTTTTTACAAGATCGATACTCCCCCAGACTTACAAACTGTCAGAGCCCAACGACCGAAAAAAGTATCAGACCGTTCCTTAAATCCTACAAGCTATGAAAAACATTATCCTATCCTCGAAGATGGCTCTTTCATTACTTCTCGCCATCTCGTTTGCAACTCCCGCTTTCGCTCAGCAGCAGCAGGCCACGACTCAATCCACTCAGACTGAAATCAAGGATCACCGCACAAATCCTGATGTCTTCTTTCTTCAGGAGGGTGACCTTCCCAACAGCTTCATTCTCCTTCCTCCACCCCCTGACGCCGCTTCGATCACTTTCCTCAACGATCAGGCACGCTACAACTGGGGCAAAGCTCAGCGCAACACCGAACGCGGTGAGATAGCCTACACGGATGCAAATGTCGGTGGCGACGGTGTACCTGCAGCTTTCTCTGAAGCTTTCGGAATCACTATCAGTAAGGAAAACACACCTGAGATATATCGTCTCGTTGTCGGTATGCGTGAAGATGCCGGCGATCTCGGCACCCGTGAGGCCAAGAATTTCTACAATCGGACACGACCCTTCGCTTTCTATAACGAAATGACCTGCAACCCCGCTCAGCAGCAGGAACTTTCCACAAACGGTTCCTACCCATCGGGACATACCTCAATCGGTTGGGCCACTGCCCTCGTTCTTGCCGAAATCAACCCGGAGCGTCAGAATGAGATCCTCAAACGCGGGTTCGATATGGGTGAAAGCCGCGTGATATGCGGGTATCATTTCCAGAGCGATGTGGATGCAGGCAGACTGACAGGTGCCGTGACGGTTGCCCGTCTGCATGCCGACCCGACATTCCAGGCCCAACTCCAGAAAGCCAAGGCTGAGTTCAAGAAACTCAAGAAACAGGGCAAGGTTACAAGTGGCACGCCTGTTCCGACCCCGACTACTACCGACTGAAGAATAGTTCCCTTTTGAAACCGTAGCGACATGGGAGCCATGTCCGCGGATCATTCCTTCAATAACCGTTAACCCTAATCTATCCGGAGCCTTTGTGGCTCCGGATACCATCCTTAGTATCCATCTCTTAAACCTTAATTGCCATGAAAACCTCTTTACTAATCGCAACTTCCCTCCTCCTCTCAATCCCATCGTTTGCTCAAGATTCCGATGCCCCCAAACTTAAAATCAATCCTACAGGGCGTATACTTATGGATGGAGCGGCATATATCGGTGGAAACGGCTCTTATGATCCCGATGCCGAAGGAAATATCGACAAGAAATTCGTAAGCGGTGTGGCTATCCCTGATCTCCGTCTCGGTGTCAAGGCCTCCTACGGTAAATGGAAAGGTAAAGTAGATGTCGGCTTCGCCTATGCCAAACTGAGCCTGAAGGATACATATATTGAGTATGATTTCAACGACGCCAATCTGCTCCGCGGCGGTTATTTCGTTCCTCAGTGGGGTCTTAATTCGGAGACAAGTTCCTCGATGAAGCCGGAGTATGAGGAACCGACCTCCAATGAGTTCTTCAACGCCAATCCCCGTTTGCTTGCCCTAATGTGGCTCTACAATCAGGGACATTTCTTCCAGGGCACATCGGTATTCGCAGAATCTGGGGCCATGACACAGAACGCCACCGCTCTCGGCAAAGAGGCCTGGGGTGTGCAGACACGCATGGCCTGGCGCTCTCACGATGAAGGGAGCGATGTCATTCAGCTCGGTGCCTCATTCCATTACTCGACTCCGAATAATGAGGGACATGACGGATTCACTTTCTCTGCTAATTTCCCGTCGAGAGTGTCGAAGGTCACCGACCTCAGCGCCAATGTCACTGACGCACGCGGCGTCTTCAAGCTCTCACCTGAAGTGCTCTTCATCAAAGACCGTTTCGCATTTGAGGGTCAATATTATTTCATGAATGTGGCACGCCGTAATGGTCTCGATAGCTATCAGGCTCACGGAGCCTACGGAATGGCCCGCTTCATACTCATGGGAAGCAATTTCGCCTACTCCCGCTCTGCATGCGGCATGGGCACGCCGGCCTCGAAATCGCTAGAACTCGTCGTTGACTACAACTGGACCAAGGCCAACGACGCATGTGCCGGCATCTTCGGCGGCATATCTAACGATGCGAGCGCCACTCTCAACTATTACATCAACGACTGGATGATCGCACGCCTCCGTTATAGCTACACCAACGTGCGCGACCGCCATGTGGAAGGTCTTCTCCCCTCACGACACGTCAACACTATCGAAGCACGTCTACAGATAATCTTCTGAAAATTCAGCTTTTCAGAATGGCAAACCGGTGCCGATAAACCCGATTGATGTGGCACCGTTCTCGAAATCCCTGACGGTCGGAGCCTGTCCTGAATGATACAATCTGTGAGACAGCTCTGCCGTCAGGCTTGATTGATCAGGGGCATACCAGATGCCGTCGGCTACCCAATACCACATGCCGCCGTCATCGAAACCACACCATTCTGCCTGTACACCGGGGAGATTGAGCACTTTCTCCATCGGATCACCTATGCCGAGGTCACCCTGAATAGTAGCAACCTTGACGGAATTGTCTATAAGGTTGATTACGTCTACTTTCCCCTCCCCGAAATCATATATCACGAAGCGGGGAGACCCATTCTCAAAAAATTCTATCGACATTGCGTCACGGCTCTCTCCGACATTCTTCATAGAATATAAACCGGGCACGGAATCCGGTATCTCGGCAAGTTCCATCCCTATGGCTACGCATCCAATACTGTCTTTCGTGAGATAGGCGGTTGTGGCTTCCGCCTCCGCCATATCGGCAGGGTTAACTGCGATCGTATCGCTGTCTATGTTGACTGCATCTTTTTTCTTACCTCCGCATGAGGCCATGAGCAAGGCGGCTAACACCGTGAGGATTATTGCAATATTCTTCATGACTTTAATGTGTATGTCTATCTTAAGTTTAATCAATGTTTTCCTCTACCTCAACTGCGTCCGAACTGACCCGGGTAGATCAGGAGAAGATTGTGTCGGCTGAAATTCTTTGACAGGAACGAGGGCATTCCGTCAAACTCACTGCTGTAGGAGATAGAGCCCTTGCGCGCTCCGATGAGGATGAAGAGATCCTCCTCTCCGATGTCTCCGCTGAAGATGATGAAGTCATCCCAGCTCTGCAGAACCCGGTAGCTCTGCCTTATTGCGAATTTCTCAGCCTCAAGAAGGTTCTTTATATAGTCGCAGGTAGTGGCCGACGAGGAGAAAATCACCCGGCACGCAAGCTGTCGGGCAAGGTTGCCGATTCGTTCCACCCAAGTCTTGAAACCGGTCTCATACTCCGCCTTGGCAGGCGCGCAGACCACCAGTTTGTCGACGGTGCCGACCGGTATGAAGCAGCGAGAGAGCATTACCATGCGCGATGTCGACTTAAGGAGCTGTTCGGTCATGGTGCCGTAGAAACTGTCAACCATATTCGAGCGACGGTGAAGACCGATCACGATGTCGGTGGCGTTGACCTGCTTTGCCTCATTGGTGATGCCGGTCACTGCATTGACATCATAACGCTCCACATCCTTGATCTCGATATCCATCCCTTGTCCGACGGCGGCCGCTAATTCAAGTGAACGGCGCCCCATGGCTACAGTACGCCCGTCGTCATTGCTGCGCACGAAGAGTGCCGTTACGCTGTTTCTGTTATGGCGGTTGCGCATCAGCAGCGACATACGCATCAGTCCCTCTGCTGTCAGCGGATTTGCTACGGCAACCAGCTGGCGGGCGTATTCCCCGGGCTTTACCTCACCCTCCGCATTCATCTCCTCCTCGGTGCGCTCGATTCGCATCCGCTTGCCTGCCCCCTGTGTGGTGAACGTGGAGACTATGCAGCAGACGAGTATCATCAAGACTGCACCGTTCATCATGTCTTCACTGAGCAGACCGTGCTGGAAACCGATCATGGTGGCGGCAATAGTGGCAGCGGCCTTGCCCGATGTAAGACCGAACATTATCCCGAGGTCGTTGCTCCCCATCCTGAAAATCTTCATCCCTAAAAAGGCGGCAAGCCATTTGGAAATCATGGAGACTGCGACCATGTTCAGGCAGACCCATCCTACTCCCCAACCCTTGAAAATGACGTGGACATTGATCAGCATCCCGACCCCGATAAGGAAGTAAGGTATGAAGATCGCATTTCCCACAAAGGATATTCGGCCCATCAGTCCTGATCTCTCAGGGATGAACCGGTTGAGCACCAGACCGGCGTAGAAAGCCCCGAGGATCGCCTCAAGACCGATGAGTTGTGCAAGAAGGGAGAAGATGAAGACAACCGAAAGGACGTATATGAACTGGCTCACACGGTCGTTGAAATTGCGGAAAAACCATCTCGTCGTCCCCCGGAATATATAATACGTCGCTCCGGCGTAAACGAACATCAGCCCTAACAGACGCATCACCCTCCAGGGATTGAATCCCTCTTCGGAAGCATCCACGACTCCGGCCAATGTGAACAACGCGAGCATCACGGCCACAATCGTGGCACACACCGCTATGACTGCCGACCGGGCGTTCTGGAGTCCGAAACGGCTTACTATCGGATATGAAATGAGGGTGTGTGACGCATACATGGAGGCTATCAGCACGCACGTTGACCATGACGCGCTGAATGCAAGACGCGAACCCACAATTCCGAGAGCCATCGGTATGGCGAACGTCAGCAGACCGAACACTATACCCTGTTTCAGATTTTTACGGAGGTGGAACATATCGATCTCCACTGCCGCAAGAAACATGAGATAGAGGATACCGACCTGTCCGAAAATCTCGAAACTGGCGTCCCTCTCGAGTAGATTAAGACCGTAAGGACCCACGGCCACACCCGCAAGTATGAGACCTACAATGTGCGGAATCCCGAGACGCCGGAATATTATCGGACATCCCAGAATTATCAGCAGCACAAGCAGGAATATAGATACCGGCTGATGAAGGGGAAACGTCACCATGAAGAGCGGAATACCCATTGTGTCGATTACGGTCAGTGTTGATGTGTTTTATATGGTTAGTTCATTTTGGGTGGAAGATTGAAGAACTTCCGGGCATTGTCGTCGGTTATCCTTTCCACCTCTTCATATGTCATGCCCAGCGTGGCGGCGACACAGCTGCATGTCGCAGTGACATAGGCGGGCTCATTGCGCTTGCCTCTGTGAGGCACCGGTGCCAGATAGGGGGCGTCGGTCTCAAGCACAATCCTGTCGAGACCGATTTCAGGAAGTGACTCACGCAAGGGAGCGGCATTTTTGAATGTGACGACACCGTTTATTCCGAACATGGGGTCAGCCACCTCCCGGATCTGACGCACGTCATCCGGTCCGCCGGTAAAGCTGTGGAAAAGCAGACCCACTGTCGGCTTCACCTCACGAATCACTTCAAGAATCTGACGGAGTGCCTCGCGACAATGGATAATCACCGGTAATCTCAGCCGTTCGGCGAGCTCGAGCTGCCTGCGGAATGCCTCTTTCTGCCGTTGCTCGCCGGAATCATCCCAATAAAGGTCAATGCCTACTTCTCCAACTGCAATGAATCCACCCTTCTCCAGAAGGCCCGTCATCATCCCGACCGTCTCCTCCCAGTCTTCACCCACTTCCGTAGGGTGCAGACCCATAGCAACGGAGGTCTGCTCCGGGAAACGTCGGTGAAGATCCATCATCGGCCCGATGGAGGAGGCATCGACGTTGGGGAAAACGAGATGATCAACTCCGGCCTCAAAAGCACGCTTCACGGCCTCGTCGCCACCCTCCTCAAACTCCGGAAGATAAGGATGAGTGTGGGTATCAATCATTTTTTACGTCCGATGAGTTTCTCGGCAAGTTTACGGAAAGCCTCTTTACCCTCCTCCGGCATTGATGTTGCCGCAAGTGCCTTGAGTGCCTTGGAGGAATAATGACCAACAGCCTTTTTACAGAGATCTCCTGCTCCGATCTTTTCATAAAGACGGGTCACGGTCTTGACTTTCATCTCATTTGCCGGCATGGAGAAGGCGGCACGCAGAGCCTCGGCGGTCTGTCCACCCTCCTGAAGAGCCACAACATATAGATAAGTCTTCTTACCGTTGAGGATGTCTCCACCGATCTGCTTACCGAAAGTGACAGGATCACCGAATGTATCGAGCCAGTCATCCTGGATCTGGAAAGCAAGTCCGGTCATCACACCGTATTCATACATGAGACGTGCATCCTCTTCTGATGCTCCACCGATCATGGCTCCGATCTTGGCGGCCGCCCCGAGGAGTGAGCCGGTCTTCCCTTCGATCATCTTGAGATACGCATCCGTGGTGATCTCATCAGAATTCTCAAAATCCATATCAAGCTGCTGACCCTCATAGACATCAATAGCCATACGGTTAAAAGTATCGAGCACACCGCGGAGAATCTTCCCGTCAACCTCAGTAACATACTCAGTGGCGAGCGTGAGCATTGTGTCGCCCGAAAGTATAGCGGTGTTGGGGGAATATTTCTTATGCACCGTAGCACGTCCGCGACGTGTGTCTGCATTGTCCATGACATCGTCATGGAGGAGTGTGAAATTATGAAAAGTCTCGATACCGATTGCCGGACGAAGTGCTTCCTGCACCTTGCCGCCGAACGCATCGGCCGCCATGAGTGTCATCACGGGACGCAGCCGTTTTCCACCGGCCGAAAGGGCATATTCGATTGGCCCGTAAAGAGAAGCGAGGGCACCGTCGGGGAACACGAGCGAGCGGATTGCAGACTCTACGTCTGCTGAATATTCTGATACTGATTTCATTCTTCTGCAAATGCTTTATATATGGCTTCCGGAAGATCCTTGCCATGATCGGCACGGAGCACCGTACGGAAACCCTTCATGAATCTAATATATGTTAATGAATCGTCGGCACAGGCCGCCTTGAAAGCATCTATCTCAGCGCGGACATCCTCAACCTTCATCTTAGAGTCGCGGATATGACTGACATATTCGAGCCCGAGCTGATAACCGAGGCGTTGCGGATCAAGCTCACCGGCCATCGCATAAACCTTCATCTTGTCGGCAAGCGGCAACGTCGAGGAAAATGAATCAAACTCCTTGCTGAAGGCTATCAGTGCGGAATCAGCATAATGCTCATAGGCATATGCCGCCGCCAAAGTCAGCGTATCGATGCGGCCTGCCTCCACTTTGCCGAGAGCTGAATTACAGATAAAACGCGCGACAGAGTCGGGAGAAGCGTTCTTCATCATGAACTCCACCATCTGGTTGTCGCTGAAGGTGTTGAAATTCTGTGGGAAAGACGAAGTCTGGCCATCATTCCCCCTACCGCATGATATGGCGATCAGAAGAAAGCAGGCAAGCGGCCCGGAGATTCGTGCAAAGAGTGTCTTCATTGCTTATCAAGGAAATTAATGCAAAATTACAAAAAATTTACCAAAGATTATTGCCGTATCAAATAAAAGCATTAACTTTGCATCGTCAAAACGCCCTTAGGGGAGTAATGACAGCAAAATAGCGTAGGTATCGCAAGACACCGACGCAAACCAATGGAGTGATGCTCGAGTGGCTGAAGAGGCACGCCTGGAAAGCGTGTATACGCCAAAAGCGTATCCCGAGTTCGAATCTCGGTCACTCCGCCCTTAAAAATTGATACTACAGCCAACACCATAATGATGTTGGCTGTAGCTTTATTTTTAAAGACATGAATATCAAGGAGGTAGTCAAAAGAATTAAGGAGCTTCTCAATCGTATCGCCCCGGATGCGAAAGCCATCCTTTATGGTTCTCGTTCACGCGGAGATGCAAGGAAAGATTCTGATTACGACATCCTCATTTTGCTCCCTGACTCCTACGAAGGAAAAGATTTTGTCGACAAGAAACTCGATATTTCAGCTAATCTTTATGATCTCTCACTTTTAATGGGAATTGATATCTCATCTTTGATTCTTGTCCCAAAGGTGTTTTATTCTCGAAAAACACCCTTTACGGAGAATATTCTACGGGAAGGCATTGTATTATGAAGGATAAATTCACCGCCCATACTTTTGCCGACCTCATTGCTTATCGGCTTCAAAGAGCCCTCGAGACCATTACAGACGCAGATTATAATGCCCAAGGAGGATATTACAATGCAGCTGTTAATAGACTATAATATGCTTGCTATTATTCAGCCTCTGCTTTAATGATATCCATAATTTCGAAACGACTACCCACAAAGGGATCAAGACAATGTAGGGACTAAAATTTATTTCTACTGGAAAGATTGATCCCAAATATGGCCGCATCTATCAACAATTATTTGAAAATCGCCAATCTGGAGATTATGAAGACTTTGTTTACTATGATAAAGAACTTTATGACGCACTCCGGCCCCAAGCAGAAGATTTTGTAAAAACTATCAATCTTCTTACCAAATCCCAGTTGACCGTGTAAAATATTAATCACTATTATTGATTTGGGTGGATGCCGGAGTGGAAAGAATTTGACTGATTTCTACAAAAGAGAGTTCATCTATCACGCTCATTCTCACAACCTCCGCTTCCGGTAGTGTTTCACTGAGTGTGTCTGAGTCGAGTTTACTCAAGCTTGTAGACTTC
>CAZMHE010000028.1:0-2150 GCA_964566015.1 uncultured Sangeribacter sp.
CTCAACTGGATCTGGAAACCGGCTGTAGGCACCACGCTCAACACAGCCCTCGGTTTCCGCCACAATGCCTACGCCTCCACACGCCTCAACTATTACGGCTACAGCCCGGCTCCGGATTATTACCGCAACATGCCCAACTTCTGGAAGCCCACTGCCAATCCCGAGACAGATCCGGAGCTCTACGCAGCCCAGCTCGCACAGTATGACGACATCACGCGTCTATGGCGCGAGGATGAGGATTTCCGTCAGATCGACTGGGATGGCATATACCGAGGCAACCAGCTCAATTGCATCCAGTATGACCGCGACCCGCAGTGGCGTGGGCAGTCGAGCACGGTGCTGGAGAACAACCACAGCGACTTCTCGTCGTATATGCTCACCTCGACCCTCAACCACCGCCTCAACGACAGGATGACGCTCCAGGGTGGCGTAAGCTTCAATTACACGGACGGCCACTACTACAAGACCATGGCCGACCTGCTCGGCGGCGAGTTCTGGCGCGACATCGACACCTACTCGGAGCGTGACTTCGGCCACAGCACCGACATACTCCAGAACGACCTCCGCAACCCCGACCGTCTCATCCGTAAGGGCGACGTCTTCGGCTACGACTACAACATGAGGATGGTGACAGCCCGCGCATGGCTCCAGAATGAGCTGACAACGACCCACTGGGATGTAAACTACGGTCTGGAGCTCTCCTACACCAACTTCATGCGCGTCGGCCACATGCAGAACGGCCGCGCTCCCCTCAATTCCTACGGAGCCGGACAGCGTCACACCTTTGACAACGGCGCACTCAAGGCCGGAGCGACCTACAAGATCGACGGACGCAACTATATCTCCGCACACGCCTCCTACGGCACACGCGCCCCGCGTCCCTACGACTCCTACGTGTCGGCAAGGATCAAGGACGACGCCATCAAGGGCCTCACGTCGGAGAGATTCCTCTCAGCCGACCTCTCCTACACATGGAACTACTCACGTTTCCGCGGAAGCATCACCGGCTACTACACCAAAGTGTGGGATGCCATCCGCCACACCGGCTTCTTCGACTATGACCTGATGAGCTTCATGAACTACAGCATCTACGGGCTTCAGACGGAATACAAGGGTATCGAGCTCGGTTTCGAATACAAGATCATGACCGGTCTCTCCGTGACAGGAGCCGCCAACTTCTCACGCTATCAGTATAAGAACAACCCGATGGGTGTGCGCAGCTACGAGAACGGTGCCGAAGACGACATCACGCGTCAGGTATATCTGCGCAACTACCACATCGGCTGCACGCCCCAGCAGGCCTACAGCCTCGGAGTGGACTACAATATCAAGCAATGGTTCTTCGAGGTCAACGCCAACTGGCTCGGCGACAACTACTACGATCTCTCCTATGCACGCCATGAGGAGATGCCGGGTCTCTGGAAATTCTGCAGCTCCGAGGAGGAATACATCGCCCGCCGCGACGAGATCACACGCCAGGAGAAGCTCAAGGACTGCTTCGTCATGAACGCTTCGATCGGCAAGATCATCTACACCCGCTGGGGAGCCCTGAATTTCAATGTCTCCGTCAACAACTTCCTCAACAACCGCAACATCCAGGTGCGCGGCTGGCAAGACGGCAAGTTCGACTACACCAACTACAACATCAGCAAATATCCCAACAAGGTCGCATACGCACAGGGTGCGCGCGTCTTTGTCAATGTGGGTATCCGTTTCTAATCAATCATGATAGCAATGAAACTCCATAAATCATACATATTGGCGGCTGTCATGGCCGTCGTTGGACTCAGCGCCTGCACAGGCGATTACGAGCAGCCTCCGGTGCCGGTTCCCCCCGGAGGGATAGAGAGCATCGGTTCCGGGGAATGGGATAGCCCGATGGGTGTATATCAGGTGTCGCTCGGGGCCGTCAACGAGAATCTTGACAATGATCCCTGGGTGAGCGGATATATCGTCGGCTGGATCGACACCAACGTCAGCAGCGTGATGAACGCCGCGACAGCCCGTTTCGACTTGCCCGCCACGGTCAACACCAACCTGATGATGGCGTATGACCCTGACGAGACCGATTGGACGAAGTGCATATCCGTGCAGCTCCCTTCGGGAAGCGTGCGCAGCGCGCTCAATCTTGTGGATCATCCCGAGAACCG
>CAZMHE010000028.1:2250-20891 GCA_964566015.1 uncultured Sangeribacter sp.
AAGACCATCCAGTATGATCCCCAGTATGGCAGCTTCGGCGCTTACTCCGACAGCCGCGGAGTGCTCCCCGAGCTTTACGAGAAAGTTGAAACGGAGTGATCTCCTCCACAATCCACTACGATACAATGAAAAAATATCATAGCATATCCCTCCTCCTTCTCCTTGCGGCCGCCACGCAGTCGTGTCAGAATGACTTCGACACTCCGGCGCTCACCGCTCCGAAGGCCACACTGGAGGCTAACATCACCCTCGCCGACTTCAAGAAGGCGTATCAGGGTGACAATGCAAAGCTCCTCACAGCCGAGGAGAACCATATCATCCGCGGTCGCGTGATCTCTTCCGATGCCACAGGCAATATCTATCAGAGCCTTGTCATTCAGGATGAGACTGCCGCGCTCCCCATCTCGATCCGACGTGCATCACTCTTCGCCGAATATCATGTCGGTCAGGAGGTGGTGATCAACACCGCCGGGCTCTGGATCGGCAAATACAACGGCCTCATCCAGCTCGGGTGGCTCGGCGAGCCATACAACGGTGAGGATCAGCTCACCTTCATGTCGTTTGCTGAATTTTCCTCACACACCGAACTCAACGGTCTCCCCGAGCCGGAGACGACCTATGTGCTCCCCGGCCAACCTCTCCCCGATAAGGGTATCTATTGCCTGAGGGAGACGGTCGATGCCCTCCCGACAGCGGGCGACGAGATGTATGCGCTTCAGGGCCAGCTTGTGGAGTTCCGCAACGTCTCTTTCGAGGGAGCCGGTCAACTCGACTACGCACCTTACGAGGAGAGCGTGAACCGCTATATCATCCAGGACGGGCAGACACTCAAACTGACAGTGCGTAATTCCGGCTACTCCACATTCTACAACGATATTCTCCCCGAAGGTAAGGGAACGGTGCGCGGCATCCTCTCATGGTATGGCGACGGCTCCTCTTCCACGACCGGCGTGGTCGGCGGGTGGCAGCTTCTGCTTCGTTCCACCGACGACGTCATCATCGACTCGAAGGGTTCACAGAGCGAGCCTTACACCCTCGCCGAGGCAATCGAGCTTCAGAACCAGGGTATGTCGGGGTGGACCGAAGGTTATATCGTAGGTTCGATCATGGCAGGTGTCGATGAGGTGACGTCGGCAGATCAGGTCATCTTCGGTCCCGATGCCGAACTCCCCACCAACCTCCTCGTAGCTCCGACGGCCGACTGCAAGGATCTCTCACTCTGCGTCGCCATCGACCTTCCGGCCAACAGCGACCTCCGCAAATACGGCAACCTCCTCGACAACCCGGCAGTCTACGGTAAGTCGATCAGCATCAGCGGTGACTTCAAGAGCTATCTCGGTCTCCCCGGCGTCATCTCCACGGGTTACGCTTCCGACTTCATCATCGACGGAGTCGTGATCGGAGGTGATGATCCTGTCACACCTCCCTCCGGCGGAGCGGGCACGGAGAATGACCCCTACACCTGCGCGGCCGTGCTCTCAGGAGCGACAGGCAGCTCTGCATGGGTAGAGGGCTACATCGTCGGATTCATCGCCGGCAAGTCAATCCAGGATGGAGCTGTCTTCTCAAACGATGTCAGCGGCAAGGATTACACCAACACCAACATCATGCTTGCCGACACCCCCGACTGCAAGGATGTGACGAAGTGCATCCCCGTGCAGCTTCCCAATTCGGGTGATATCCGAGCTCAGCTCGGTCTCGGCAACAACCCCTCGGCCTACGGACGCAAGGTGAAGATCTGCGGCAGTCTCGAGAAATATTTCGGGCAGAGCGGAGTGAAGAGCATGACTGAATGGAGCTGGGTAGGCGACGGCGGTGACACCCCTGTCACGCCCCCTGAAGATCCCGTCACTCCCGGCACCGGCGACGGCACACAGGCCGATCCCTTCGACACCGCCTCCATCATCTCCGGAGCCGCCACAGGCACCGGCGTCTGGGTCAGCGGTTATGTAGTGGGTTATATCGAGGGTATGGCCTATGCCGGAGCGACATTCGCGCTTCCCGGCGAGGGGGCTGACTACACTCAGACCAACCTGCTGCTCGGCCCGACGCCCGACTGCAAGGATGCCACGAAGTGCATACCCGTGCAGCTTCCCAACACAGGCGACATCCGCGCCAAACTCGGCCTCGGCAATAATCCCGACATCTACCTCAAGAAGGTATTGCTCAAGGGTAATGTCGAGAAGTATTTCGGGCAGCCGGGATTCAAGGGCGTCAGCGAATACGTGATTGAATGATGTTCATTTAATCTGCTTATGCAGTGAAATCAAGGATAAAGATGAAGAATCTAATTACGGCCATCCTGTGTCTCCTCCTTTGCGGGGAGGCATGGGGCGCCTGGCCTGCGGGGTATTATGACAAGCTCGACGGCAAGAAGCGCGAAGCCCTGAAGGCGGCCGCCAAGCAGGCCGTGACAGCCCACCAGACCCTCAACTACTCCGATCTCCCCGTCTACTGGGAGAGTTCCGATGTCTATCCCGACCTGGTGGCCAACGACCGCGGGGATATGTGCAAGAGGTGGTGGGATATGTATTCTGCCGAGATCTATCTCATATGGCCGGGTCAGGCTGCCAAGACAAGCTTCTCAGCCAATGCGATGCAGAGGGAACATGCAGTGCCCAAGTCATGGTGGAAGAAAGACGGGAGCGTGGAATACACTCCCGCCTACAGCGACATGTGGAACCTCTATCCCTCCGACGGCCCCGCCAACCAGAGGAAGTCAAACTATCCCTTCGGCACGGTGAGGACAGCCACCTTCGACAATGGTGTCACCAAGGTCGGCTCCGTCGTGACGGGGCAGGGTGGAGGCAGCGGCACTGCCTTCGAGCCCGCCGACGAATACAAGGGTGACTTCGCCCGCGCTTGTTTCTATATGGCCACCGTCTATGACGAACTCCCCTGGGTGGTGACCTACATGTTCAAGCAGGAAGCATGGCCCACACTGCAACCCTGGGCCGTGGAGATGCTTCTCCAGTGGGCTCGCACGGATAAGGTGTCGCAGAAAGAGATCATGCGCAACGACGCCGTGCAGAAATGTCAGGGCAACCGCAATCCCTTCATCGACTTCCCCGAACTTGCTGAATTCATCTGGGGCACCCGCCAGGACGAGACCTTCTCACTTGACGGGCAGGGGGGCACGACACCCCCGATCACCGGAGATCCGGAGGTGACAGCGCCCCTCAACGGCGAGACCCTCGATTTTGGTGAGGGTGCCGTCGGGATGGCATACAACCGCGGACTCGTCATTGCCGGCAGCAACCTCACGTCGGCACTCTCCGTGCTCCTGAGCGGCGCAGACCGCGGCATGTTCTCCATCTCCGAGACATCCATCCCCGCCTCCTCCATCAATGCCAACGGCAGCCACATCCTTCAGGTGGCCTACACCCCGACCGCGACCGGCACTCACACCGCCAGTCTCCTCCTCTATGACGGTGGCCTTCCCGGCGGGAAGAGCATACGCGTCACACTGAAAGGTGAGGGGCTTCCGAAGCCTCAGCTCACCGCACTTACCGCACTCGAACCGACCGACGTGACCGAGACGTCATACACCGCCAACTGGACGGAAGCCCCGGAGGTGGTGGACTATTATGTCGTAAACCGCGTGCGCTATTCCGATGCCGGTGACGAACTCGAGGTCTACGAGAGCCCCGTGTCGCATATCACGTTCACCGACCGTGTCCCCGGCACGATGGAGTCATATACGGTCTGCTCATCACGTCTCGGTGTCCTTTCTCCCGTCTCAAACGCCATCATGGTTGCGGGGAGCGGCATAGACCCGATACAGGTCAGCACCCCCTTCCGCGTCGGAGTCACGGAGGGTGGTTTCACGGCCATCCTCGAAGGGGAGCACACCAACCTCCGCGTCTACGGAGTATCTGGAGCTCTTGTGCTGCATGAGGCGGTCGTGAGGGGTGGAGACACGTTCCTGCTTCCTCCCGGAATTTATATCATCACCACAGACCAGGGCACACGCCCTGTCAAACTCATTGTCTGCCAATGAAAATATACTGCAAGAACACCGACAGCTATATCTCCGTGATAGGTGGGGAGAAGGTGATTGACCTTCTCCCGCGCCTGCAGGGGGAGCTCGGTTTCTCTCCGATATGCGCCTTCGTCAACAACAAGAACGAAGACCTCTGTTTCCCCCTCTATGCCCCGAAGCAGGTGGAGTTTATCTCCGCGACTCACCCGTCGGGACGCCTCGTGTATGTCCGCTCACTCTGCATGATGCTCTATAAGGCCACGATGGAGGTTTATCCCGAGGCTACCCTCTCTATCGAGCACTCGATCTCATCGGGGCATTACTGCCGCCTTCTGCAAGACGACAAGCCGGTGGAGATCACCGAAGAGGGTATCGCGAAGCTCCTCGAAGTCATGACACGCCTGCGTGATTCCGACATCCCGTTCCGGCGCAAGGAGCATCTCACACGCGATGTCGTGGAGATATTCCGCCGCCAGGGACTCAACGAGAAAGTGACCCTCCTCGAGTCGCTCCATGAGCTCTACACCACCTACTACCGCCTCGGGGAGACGGCAGACTCCTACTACGGTCCCCTCGCGCCGAGCACAGGTTTCATACGCGATTTCGACCTTGTGCGCTATAAGGAGGGATTCCTCCTATTTGCCTTCTCCAAAGAGGAGACAGAGAGGGTGATGGAGAAGAATCCGCCGCAGGAGAAGATGTACAAGGCCTTCACCGACCAGCTCCTTTTCAACAGGGTGATACAGGTGAAGAATGTCGGCGAGCTCAACATGGCAGTGAAAAACAACCGCACGGCGGAGCTTATCAATGTTGCCGAGGCGATGCACGACAAGCTGCTCGGACGCATCAGCGACGACATAACCCGACGCCGACACGAAGGGGGCGCGGGAATCGTGATGCTCGCCGGACCCTCCTCATCGGGAAAGACCACGACGGCCAAGCGCCTCGCCATTCAGCTCATGACGAACCTGATCGTGCCGAAGCTCATCTCCCTCGACGACTATTTCGTAGACCGCGAGCATACACCCCGCGACGAATCGGGCGATTATGACTATGAAAGCCTCTATGCACTCGATCTCGAGAGGCTCAATTCCGACCTTACCCGTCTGTTGCGGGGCGAGGAGATCAATCTCCCGACATATTCCTTCGAGCTTGGCCGACGCATCGAGAAGGAGCGTCCGCTCAGGCTACGTCCCAACGAGATCCTCCTCATCGAGGGTATCCACGGTCTCAATCCCGAGCTGACCGCCGCCATCTCCCCGGACAATGTCTTCAAGATGTATGCCTCGGCCCTCACCACTCTCAAGATCGACTGCCACAACTGGATCTCCACGAGCGACAACCGTCTGCTCCGCCGCATCGTGCGCGACCATAAATACCGCCACACGTCGGCCCTTGACACCATACGCCGCTGGCCCAGCGTGCGCCGCGGTGAGGAGAAATGGATCTTCCCCTTCAGCGAGAATGCCGACGCCACATTCAATTCCTCGCTCATCTTCGAGATCGGGGTGATGAAACCGTATGCCGAGCCGCTGCTCCATGCAGTGCCACGCGACATGCCAGAGTATGCTCAGGCCTACCGTCTGCTGCGTCTCCTCAGTTATTTCGACACAGTGCCCGCTGAACAGATACCGACGACGTCGCTTCTGCGCGAGTTCCTCGGCGGTTCCTCTTTCCGTTACTGACGCCTAAGGATTCCTTATTCACAGGGGCGTTCCATTCACAGGGTCATCCATGAAGACACGACACATCCTCCCGGTATTGGCCGCGGTTATATGCGCGGTCTTGACGGGAGGATGCTGTCATAAGGAGATTTCTGACGGGTGGCAGGAGGGGTATGCCGTAAGGATTCTCTATGACTGGCATAACGACCCGGAAGCCTCACCTTCGGGGATGACCGTGTGGGTTTATCCACGGATGGGGAGAAGCCGTCAGATTGAACTCGACGGACGAGAGGGAGGGGTCGTGACGATTCCGAAAGGTGTACACGACATCATCTCCTGCAACAGTGATGCCCGGACAGCCCGTTTCGTCAACACGGATGCCTTCAGCTCGCATTTCGTACACACGATGGAGACTGACCTGTTTGAGAGTGTAAACGGGCGTGTAGGTGGCTCATATGCTCCGAGAGGGCGTGGTGCGGAGGGTGAGAGAGTCATCTCACCGCCCGATCCCGTGTGGGGCACACGCGTTGCAGGTGTGACGGTAACGGCAGGAGACACTACCCGTATTGTCATGGAGCCGACACCGCTCACATGTCATTACTCGGTCGAGATACGCAATGTCTCCAATCTGATGGATGCGGAGGCGATGTGCGCCTGCGTCACGGGGTTGGCCGCGGGAGTCAGACTCGGTGACGGTGAACTTTCCGACGAACCGGTGACCCTGCCCTTTGCAATGACCGCCGACAGGGAGCGCGGGGTAATCACCGGAGAATTCCTGACCTTCGGGCACCACCCCTCAAACAAAGCCTCCCACCGACTCATCCTTTATGTGTGGATGAGCGATGGGAGGCGGTTGTGTTACGGCACGGAGGGTGACCGTTTTGATGTGACGCGGCAGGTGGATGAAGCGCCCGATCCGCGCCGGGTCAGCATAGTTGTCGACGGGCTCGACCTTCCGGCCGGTTTCACGCCCGGGGTGTTTCAACCCGGTGCCAGCGACTGGGTCGAGATTCGCACCGACATTCCGATTTGATTGGGATTTATCGAGATTAATCAGGATTAATCGGGATTAATCTCGATTATCTCGCCAGCAATTTGAAGGTCCGGTCGGCGACTGTGACGAGATGGAGGCCGGGGTTGACAGCGACGCTGATGTCGCCGATGCCGCTGCAGATGACAACTCCCTCAGCCGTCATGACGGCGACTGGAGCATCTCCCGCTCCGCTGACTACTATCCGCGATTCCTCAACCGAAATCTTCACTTCTCCGGCATAAACCGAGTCAACACCGCTGCTGCGGACAGTCACCGGGTCGGAAAGCTCCGATTCTCCATTCTCATAGACCGCCGATACCTGATAGTCACACGTGGCGGTCGACGCATGGGTGTAGCTGTTCCCCTGTACAGGAGCGGCATTGACCTTCACGCCGTCGGCGTAAACGTTATACCCCTTCAGGAGAGCCAACTGTTCGGGTGTTGTCTCCAATGGCTGCCATGTCAGCAATGCCTCACCCTCTTCGGTGCGGACACCGGTCAGTGTCTCGATTCCGGGGAGGGTCGACGGACGGCGGTCGACGGTTGCAGTGGCGGTGTCATTGTCATTATTGCGGTCCATCTCGTAGGTCACGACAGCCTTGTATTCCACCTTGCGGGGATTGGTGACACCGAGAGTCTCCGTGACGGTGAAGGAATTTGTTGCGTCCGGGGCCAGGCTGCTCCCTTTCACGCTCTTCACCAGTTCCCCGCCGCGATAAAGACCGAGGGTATATGAGCCGGCATCCTTGCTGCCGACATTTGCTACGGAAGCGGTGATTGAGAAGGGTTTGCCGGTCTCAACTGATTCGGGAGCCTTTACAGAGGCCTCGAGGTCATAACGCTGCACGTTGGTGACCTTGACGGCATCGAACGCATAGAGCTTATAGTCGGAGCTGCCGTTGTAGTAGCCGCGGAAATCGATCTGGGCCAGCTTCCCTCCGTAGTTGTCGAGAGAGACGGAGACCTTGTTCCAACCGATATTGGGAAGCGAGGAATTATTGACCTTCATGAGCTGTGTGTAGACACCGTCTACGATCACGCCGCAGGTGGCGAAGTTGTCATCGTCATTGCCAAACTTAAAGACATAGAAGCTGAGTGTGGGGTTGACTCCTATGAGCTTGACCAGACCCGTGTAGATGCGGCCATATGTGGCGTTGGGGGTTGTGTATTTGTCGAAGACCATGCCGATGAACTGGCCGTCGCCGTCGGCTGAGGCTATATTCGCCTGGTCGGGCACGAAACCGATTTCGGTGTCCTTAGCTGATTCAGCCACGATATAGTCACGGAGATTATCCTGATGGGATAGGGAGAAGGGTAGAGCGTAGGGGATACCCGCAGGTGTCTGGTAGGTGCCCTTGCCGGTGCCGGTCACACCACGGTTGCTCGGCACGACCACGAACTGGAAGAAGTCCTGGCCCGTCGTGATGCCGCTGTCGAAGATATAGTGATCGCCTGTTACGCCGGATTCGATGAGATCGCCCACATATCCGCCTGTGGCGAAATGGATGTTGTAGGTCATGTATTCCTCCTTGATCGGCTTGTTGTCAGTGCCGAGGGTGACGGGAGTCCAGCTGATGCGGATCTTGCCGTCTTCCACCTGATAGGCCGATACGCTCGAGGGGGTGGCAGGTTTGCGGGGGCCGATATTCACCTTTACGGACGCGGCCTTACTTGCCTCTCCGGCTTCATTGACCGTCTTGAGTTCAAGAGTGGTCTGTCCGGTATTGGGTACGGTCACATCTGCCGTCACCTTCTCTGAGGGTGAGCCTGAAACCTCCTTCACGAGTTCACCGTCGGCGTAGATGACGGTCTTCAGGGCTCCTGAGATCTCTTCTCCCTGCATGTCCTTAGCCGGAAAGGTGAATGTGACGGTAGCCTTCGGGTCGCCGTCAACATCCGGATTGGCGGAGATGATTGAGGGGGCTTCAGGCGCGGTGAATGATACACCCTCGCCGATATTGACCCATTGCAGTGAGAGACCCTCCTGATCCTTGTCGGAGGTGACATGATAACCTATATAGTAGACGCCGTCGGCGGGGACAGACAGGTTGCCCTCGATTGTAGAGAACCCCGTCACAATAGCCGAGGGATTTATGGCCACGGTCATGGCCTCCGGAGTCTGGGATGCACCGCACATTATATCGACCGTCTCGTTGGCACCCATCCATGAAGAGGTGGTGAAGACAGATTTGACCTCGTAATAATGCCCTGCCTTAAGGTATATGCCATTCGTGATCAGCCAGTCGTCAGCCCCCTGTTTCTGATCGGCGGGGACGTCGATGTTGGTGTAGCCGGTGTTGTAGCCGTCAAAGATCCATGAACACCCGTCGTTGTTGGCATCGACAATCCTGAAGGAATCGAAGAAATCCTTCTCGCGGGCATCGATCTCGCAGGGTGTCTCCATGGCTCCGAGGATAATGCCGTTGGTGGGTGTAGGCTCGGAGGAGGCATCGTTCATCACTGCGGCGACAGAGTATTTGAGGATGGTGAATTTTTCCGGTACGGGAGCGTTGAGGGTGAGGGTCAGGGCATCGAGGGGACCGGCCACTTTCACGCCGGCCGCATCACTGACGACATATTTCACCTGCGCGGCGTCAAAGAACCCTTCCGTGGCGGCTTCCGACACACCCTCCCAGGAGAGAGTGGCGACTCCATCCTCCCAGCTCAGCTGAGCCGATACGGGCGCGACGGGGGCGGCGGAGCCTACATAACCGGAATCATAGACTTTGGGCGATTTCCCCTCGCCGTTCTCCGTATAGAACGCGAACGTATGGTTGCCGCTTGACGGGACATCGACAGCTACCGCGAGATCCTCTCCGGCACCGGCCTGACCCTTGATGGCATTGACTCCGTCGACGTCGATGTAGTAGGTCAGAAGAGTGCCGGGAGCGATGTCGGAGCCGTCGAAGAGGGTCTCCGGCATGGTCAGGAGTGCTTCCACGGAGAGGGAACCGTCATCGGAGGGGAGGATCATCATCTCTCCGGCGTCGGGTGCCTTGAGATTGGCGAGAGTGGTCTGGAAATGAAGGTTGGTCACCTCCGCATTGTCGGGAAACTCATAGAGCATCGTGGTCTGTCCGGTGGTCATGTCCACTTCATAAAGACGCCCGAAATCGTTGGTGCATGAGGTCTGAAGGAAAGTGTTGTTGTCATCATTGAAACACCCGCCCACATTATACTGGGCCGGTATATTCGTCTTGAAAAGTTCGGTCAGCTCACCTGTGGTCTTCTCCACCTTGTAGAGCGTGGTGTTGGTGCCCATGGCGTAGAATTGGCCGTTGGCATCGCAGCCGACGCCGATGAGCTGCCCCGGGAGACGTGTGATATTCTCAATCTTCTGAGTCACGAAATCTACCTTGCGCCAGTAGAAAGTATTGGTCGAGGCGTTGATGCCGCAACCGTAGACCTCTCCTGTGGTTGGGTCTTCCGCAAGGTCGGTGAAGACGAGATCGGAATTGTCGAGGTTGATGGTCTCAAGACGCTCGCCGGTGGCGGTGTCGAAAAGATACATCGTGAAGAAAGAGAATGTTCCCCAGCTTTCCTCGGCCACGACATAGGCGGTGCCGTTCTTGTCGTCCCAGTATGAATGAACCATAAGGGGAGTGGCGTAGAGACAGTTGAAAGACTGGCGGGAATTAGAGGGAACGGAATAGACACCGTAGCCGGCCTCATCGGTCCAGGTATTGGAGTAGAGGAGTGAGCCGCAGAGGTTGAGTGTGCGGCTGACCACCCTCTCGGGGGAGCGGAGAGGAGCGGAGGGAAGGTTGCCGGTCCGATCAGCAACGGGGAGGGTATTGTAAAGCCCTTGCGAGGTGCGCGTGGAGGTTGCGCTCCTGAAAGTGAGGGGTGCCGGCCACGGGCTTCCGAAGTCGGTGGAGCCTGATGCGGCGGGGTTGCCTGCGGAGGAAGCCGGGGCATTCAGGGCCATGAAGGCTCCTGCCAAGGCAATGGAAAGGAAATTCTTCATTATGTGAGATGAGATTATTTAACGATAACTTTTACGGATTGAGAGCCGCAGGTGAGGATGTAGAGGCCGGGAGCGACGTCGAAGCGACCCTCGGCAGAGGCTTTGATCCGGAGTCCGGAGGGAGTGAAGAGGGTAGACGCCGCCGGAGCAATAATTGTGCGGCCGGAGATGCTGAAATCACACCCGTCGGCAATGACACCCTTCACCGAGGCACCCTTTTCCGATACCTCCACGCTTTGCGGGAGAGACCAGAGGCTTTCACGACGGGAGGATCCGGTGCCGCTCACCCCCTTCACGCGGTAATTGTAGTTGCCGGCGGAAAGACCCGAAAGGGAGTGTGATGTGGCCGGGATGCCGCGCACTGTGACGCGCCCGGTGCGGTCGGCAGTTGTCTTTCCGGTGGTGACGGGGGTATTCTCCGTGAGTGATGCGGCGTCCTCGAAGGCAGCCGTCAGTTCGTCTGCGGTGAGTGTGGTTGCGTCATCATCGAAAACGAGGATACCTGTCAGCATGACACGTTTTCCCACCTCGAGATTTCCCACCGACACGCGGTAGCGCTTCTCGTTGCTGAGGTTGGTGAAGCATACGGGGAAATATTCGTCATCCTTGTTGTTGATGGCGAAAGTTGATTTGTCAATCTCCTTTCCTGTCTCGTCGGTGAGGGTGACGATAATCTGAGAGCCGGAGGTGGTGCCGTATTTGTGAGCCGAAATCCAGACAGTGACGGCACCGTTGTCGGCCTCGACAGTAGCCGGGGACAGAAGCTCACCGGTGATGTTGGTGTTGCCGAGCACGGTATAGGCACCGGTGGAGCCGTTGGGATAGTTCTTGACGCCGTCATTCTTCTCCCAAGAGGCGAATCCGACAGCCGGAATCACCCATTCCTGCGGGAGAGGTGTGACTCCTGCGGCAGGCCATGCCTGAAGCATATAGGAGGTGGCTCCCTCCGAGGGATTCCAGAATGCAGTGAAGGCACCCCCGGTCGATACATCAGGGTCGGAGGCTAATTCGGGAACTGCAAGGTCAAAGACAGATTTGCGTGATACCCAGAAAGAGACCTCCTTCGTGTCGGGGTCGATGGAGATGTCGGTGATCGGCTGCGACATGAAATTCCCGGTGAAAGTCAGGGCCGCGGGGGTCGTGACGTTGGTGAGCGAGTTACGTGAGCCGTTGGGCCAGAGGTCACCGCCGAGCGAGGCCCTGTCGCGTGAGTTGTCGGCGGGGATGATTGTGATGAAATTGTTGCCGCCCGTGTTGACCGAGTTGGTCGACCATACGTTTGATTTGAAATTGACGTGGGTTATCATCAGACCGTCAGCCTCGGAGAAGGTATCCCATCCCTGACGGCGTCGGTTCTCGAGGATATAATATTCGTCGTGATCGTTTCTGTTAACGACCGCGACAGCCTGCGGAGCCTCGTCGGCCGCCACGTTCTGCACAGGGAGTGAGTAGAATGTGTTCTCCTGAGCTATCACCGGCTGAAACCACCCCATAAAAGCCTTCTCATAGGCGGAATATCCTACCGGCGTGTTGCCGTTGTCGTTGTAGGAGCCATAGTCCATCACCGACCATTTGTCCATGCCGAAAGTGCCGGTATAGTTGACATCGTAGATGTCGGGGAGACCGAGGCAGTGGCTGAACTCATGGCAGAAGGTGCCGACACCGGCGATGGTGCGGTTGTCGCCGTTGAGCTCGTTGAAGACCGCGAAGCGGGCCATCTTGATTCCGTCGCATGTGATCGAGTTGACGCCGGTCAGGGTGCTCTGGCAGGGCCATACGGCATCCGAGACATTCGAGGAGGCCTCGCCGACACCGGCGTAGAGAATGATGACCACATCGCAGACGCCGTCACCGTCGTTGTCGAAGATTGAGAAGTCGGTGTCGGGATCGGCGAGCTGGCACGACTCAGTCACCATGCGGAAGATATTGGCATCAGGCATGGAGCTGGAGAGATGCTCACCATAATATTTGCGTTCGCGGCTGAGGTTTACCGGCCCGATGAGGTGGAACTGCGGTGTGAACTGACCCGCGCTGGCGTCATAGAAATAATTGAACGCGCTCTTCGAGGCCAGATTGAAGAAATTCTCGAAAGTCTCTTTCGCGTATTCGCCGTCGCGGAATTTGATGTCGGTGTAATCGGCGAGTATGATTGGGATGTGCGGGGAGCCGAAATGTGGCACCTGCGTATTACCCGTGGCGATGTCGAGGGAGGTGGAAACCTGCTCACGCCGGGGCGCTAACCTTGCGGATGAGCCTTCTGCTGCTAAGAAATCGGCTTCACGCTGTGTGCGGCGGTCCGGATTGTGGATCAGGATGTCGGTTTTGCCCCGGATAGAGGAGTAGACCGCATACCCCTCGGCATTGATGGCGGCTGCATAGCCGTCGGAGGTGAAGAAGCCGCCGCAGTGCTCGTCGCCCTTAAGATAGAGGGTGACGGTGGAGCCGTCGGGTTGTCTCACATCTTTTGTGATTCGCATGGCCGGGACGGCGTTCGCACCAAATGCGAGAAAGCCGGTCAGAGCCAGTGTGGTTATTAGTCGTCTCATGATGTAAAGGATGATGTTTCAGTATAATCCATACCTATGCGTACTTGTGTACTGAAATCAATAGATGGTTGATTTATAGATTGGTACAAATGAACTGGATGAAAGCGCAAAATATTCCGACACAAAGGTAGTCCAAATTCCTAAAAAATGAAAGTCCAAATTCTAAAAAAATGAAAGAAGGGGAGACATTTTTAATAAAAATTCTTATAACCTTTGTAAAATTGATAAAATAGCTATAACTTTGCGTCAGTTATTAAGCTTTGTCTGACGTCAAGGCGGTTATAAGGTTGCGAAACTTATAGATCAGTTCCTGATAATCAAACCAGTTCCTAAAATATCAAACCAGTTCCTAAATATTTTACACTAACATCATTACAAGTATGAGAAAATCATTGATCTTGTGTCTTGGGGCAGGTGTTGCTTTGAGCTCGGCGTTCGTTGCTCAAGGTGAATCTGCACGTGTCACAAAGGCGGTGACGACCTCCGGTGTAAAGGCTTCCGAAGCGAGGGTTACGTCTGATGGCGCTGCTCCCGCCTCCTCTCCCCTTGAGAGAGGGTTGCCTGTCAACACCGGTCGTTTCTTCACACCGATCGCCACTTCCGGCACGATTGAAACCGGAAAACCACGCACGGCCAAGGTGCCCCGCCGGGCATTGAAAGCCTCCACTCAGCTTATCGGTTACCTCAACAGCGATGCCGACGGCCTGACCTCCTCTACCTTCTACACAATTCCGGTAGGGGAGAGCAATGAGGCCGGCGACTTCAAGGTAAAGGCAAAATACAGCAATGCAGGGCCGCTTGTGGCCGGTGCCTATTACAATGTGGAGGATTACACGGTGATCGCCCCAAGGGGTGAATTCATATATCCCATGCCCGATTACTATGATAACTGGATCACCTACTCGTTCAAGGATCTCCGCAAGTTTGATCTGGAGAATGCAAAGATGCAGATCAATGATGATATGTTCAGTTTCGGTGATGCCTATGCTGTAGGTGGTGTGGCAACTGACGCAACACAGCCCGGCAAGGCTTACGGTTTCTACGGATGGAACGACAACTATGACCCGGATGAGTGGATGCTCATCAAATGGCAGTGGGGATGCCTCGACTACGACAAGGTGATGTCTGACGGCTCTGTCTCAGGCAATTTCGAGCCGATCAAGACACGTATTCAGGAATCCGAGAAATGCTACTTCGTATGCGCTGACAACGAGGGTCAGTATTACGGCATCAACGGCAACGGCGAGCTCCGCAAGATCGACAAGGCCACCGGCGACCAGACTGTGATCGGTCAGACACAGGTGGATGTCGAGAAAGAGAAGGGTGGCGCCACTTTCAACCCCAACACCGGCACGATGGTGGTCTACACCATCAACGGCGACAACACCGGCTCTACACTTTATGAAGTTGACCTCGCCACCGGCGCAACCACCGTGGCGGCCACTTACCCCACATGCTGGGATTTCGCCCATCTTGTCATCTTCCCCTCGCTGGCAGAAGACAAGGCTCCGAATACACCGGGTCTTCACATCACGGCCCCCGCAGGTTCACGCACCATCGAGTATGTGGTGGAACTCCCCGCCACACTCTACGACGCCACACAGCTGACGGGTGATGTGAAATGGGAGATCACGGCCAACGGCAAGGTGATACTCGAGGGTGAGGATCCCGCCGACTCCTCCGTGGGTGGCACATACACATTCGCCACCGAGGATTGCGGCCAGACAGAGTTCATCTGCGTGGCCAAGAATGACGCCGGTCCTTCACCGAAGGCGAAGCAGTCGCTCTTCGTAGGCCCCGGCCTCCCCGGAGCACCGAAAGATATTTTCGCTATCCACAACAACGGGAAGGTAACCCTGAAATGGGCTAAGCCCAAGACCGGGGAATACGGACTCTCAGCTGACGGAGGCCCCATCGACATCGACAACATGGAGTATGTCATCACAGACACCGAGGGTAATGTGAAGACTACTGTCAAGGTCAGCGACTGCGGCGAAATCGCCGGCACATACAGCACGACCTACCTCACCACTTCGTTCGATGAACCCTATTCATCAGAGGAGGTGGGCTATTTCAGCTACACCATCGCCGCCGTCAACGACGGACGTACGGGCAAGTCTTCCGATCCCTTCGTAGTGCCCGTGGGTGTGCGCGACACTCCCTACTCACTTCCGAAGGAGGAGGAACCCAGCCTCGGTGAACTCGGACTGGCTCAGCCCGTCAGCAACCTCGGCAACTGGTATAAGGGCGCTGACTCACCCGCAATCAATGTCTACACCGATGTCGATGCCTGGCTCTTCCTCCCGGCACTGCGACTCGTCGGCGGCGGCAAGATCCACAACATCGACTTCGACATCAACGGCTCCAACAACAAGATGGTGCCCCTCGAGATCTATGTCGGCACTGACAACACTCCCGAGGCAATGACCACACAGGTGATGGAACTGACCGGTGTGGCTCCCGTTTCCTACGGCAATCTCAACCACTACCGTCATGGTATCAGCGTAGAGAATGACGGTGTCTACTATGTCGGTTTCCACGTGAAGAGCGGCAATGCCGGCAACTGGATCTCCGTCGAGAACCTCACAGTATCGGAGGGTATGTATGGTGACGCTCCGGGTGCATACACGATTTCGAAAGTGACCCGCGATGCACAGGGTGAGAATAAGTTCAAGACCACCGTCAAGCTCCCCACATTCACCACCTCCGGCGAGGAGATGACAGAGAAATTCACCACCGAGGTGCTCGTAGACGGTGAGATTGTCAAGACCTACAGCAACAACTGCGAGCCGGGTGCAAGCTATTCTCTCGAAGGGACAGTGAAGGAAGCCGGAGAGCACACCATCGGCGTGCGCGGCGTGCGCAACGGACATGCCGGCCCGATGGCGACGATGACCGCCTATGTAGGCCCGTTGGCTTACGAAGCTCCCGCCAACGTCAACATCTTCCCCGGATCTCCCGACGGCAACGTCACCCTTTCATGGAACCCGGTTGTCAACGACATCGACGGTGTGGCTCAGCCTGAGGGCACCGCATCCTATATGGTCTATTCCTATACGGTAGACACATGGGGCAACATCGAGATCGGTGAGCCCATGCTCAAGGCACCCGTGACCACGACATATGCCACATTCAAGGCCGTAGAACCGGGCAACCAGCAGTTCGTGCAGTATCTCGTAGGAGCCTTCAACCGTGGTGTCGAGCCCACGCAGTTCACCGGTTCACCGGTGCTCGCAGCCGGCACACCCTATGCCCTCCCCGTGAAATACAGCCATGTCGACGACCTCGAAAGATTCATAGCCGCCGCCGAGCGTTACCTCCCCGGAGCAACGAGGGAGATACCCTCGAACGAGGTGTATTTCACACCGATCGCCGACGGTCAGTTTGAGGATATCAGCAGTTCGGACAATGACGGTGTCTTCTTCGCATCCTATTCCAAGTATGCCTCCTATGGCAATGACTTCGTCAGCGGTGTCATAGACCTCAAGGGTATCACGAATCCGCAGGTGCTCCTCGACGTGCACAAGATGGCCGACGACGACGTGAATATCCTTCAGGTTCTCGTCCGCTATGACGGACAGGAGGAGGTGGTTTACTCCACCGACAAGTCGGAACTCTCCAACGGATGGAACACCGTGGCTCTCAACTTCACTCCGTATATCGGACGCAACATGCAGGTTGTGGTGCGCAATATAACCAAGAAGTATGTCTGGAACTTCTTCGATAACCTCCGTGTGGTTGACCGCAAGACCCTCAATCTGAGTGTTTACGGAATCTCCGCTCCGAAGTATGCCAAGACCGGAAATGAGTTCCAGGTGAAGGCCACTGTCGAGAACATCGGTATTCAGCCTGCTCGCGATTTCACAGTAAGCCTGTTGCGTGACGGCAAGGAGATTGACAGCCGTGTCATCGATAATCTCTCCGGTCTCAAGAGCATGAATGTGGCCTTCGATACGAAGATCGATCTCTTTGATGATAATTCAGATGAGGCTACATATGCCGTCAAGGTTGCCCTTGCCGGTGATGAGGATTCCGGCGACGACCTCTCCGGGAACGTGACCGTGGAGCGCAGGATATACAACCTGCCGACAGTCACCGACCTCGTGGTTGAGCCTGTCGACGGCGACGTGCGTCTCACATGGAGCCCCTATGTTCATGATCCCTCCGCGGCAGTAGCCGTCATCGAAGATTTCGAGGGTGAGGTAGTGGCTCACGGTGACAATGAATTCGGCGACTGGACATTCGTGGATATGGACGGTCAGCTCATCGGCGGTGTCTATATCAACGGTCAGGAACTTGAGATTCCCAACCACAAGGGTCTTAAGGATACCGGCTCGTTCTTCATCTGGGATTGGGATGATCCGAGCGTGCCCGCCGGTTCGTTCTTCACCTCAGTCAGCGGATCGAAGATGATCGTCAGCATGTACACCGTGTCTGTCGACGAGGAGAGCGAGAGGGTTTATGCCGAGAAGTCTGACGACTGGGCCATCTCACCCCTCCTTTCCGGCAACGCGCAGACCATCTCCTTCCAGGCCCGCCCCTTCGAGGTGCACAGCCAGGAGATCATCGAGGTGTATTACTCAACTGAAGACTCCACCGATCCCGCATCGTTCGTGAAAGTCGGCGACGCCATCAAGCTTCAGGTCAACGGCAATATGCTCAGCAACGAAGGTGACTGGGAGAAGCACTCGTTCGACGTGCCCGAGGGTGCGAAGCGTTTCGCCATCCGTGTCGTGTCGAAAGACGGCTTCATGTGCTGCATCGATGATGTCGAGTTTGAGAGCGCAGGGGGCACACGCCACGAACTTCTCGGCTACGACGTATACCGCGACGGCGTGATGGTGACGGAGGATGCTGTCGGTGAAAGCCTCTACACCGATGAAAAGGTCGAGGCAGGCTCACATACATATCATGTAGTGGCCAACTACATCGCAGGTCGCTCCGAATTGTCCAACCCCGCCTACGTCAACGTGAGCGGCGTGGCCGGAGTTGCTGCCGACGGTGTCAGCGTCAAGGTTGTCGGCAAGGAAATTGTCGTGACCGCTCCCGATGCGGCTGAGGTAAGCGTCGCAGCCGCCGATGGCCGCACAGTTTATCTCGGCGAAGGCAGCGCCAAGGTGAAGGTGCTTTCAGGCATCTACCTGGTGAAAGCCGGCGAGCTCACGGTCAAAGTGATGGTGAAGTAAGCCAGTCGCTACGCGCGTAAAATATTCCTTAATCAGGCAACGCTGTGCCCCTCCTGGCGCGGCGTTGCCCTCATTTAGGGGGTGCCGGAAGTGACAAAAAACCGAATATCATGCAAAAAAATAGTTTTTGGTGAGAAAAATTTGGAAGTTATGGGAATTAGCACTAACTTTGCGGTCGCAAAATGCCCCGGAACCTGGGGTAGTTGCATATTGTGGCCCATTCGTCTATCGGTTAGGACGAGAGATTTTCATTCTCTAAAGAG
>CAZMHE010000029.1:0-10175 GCA_964566015.1 uncultured Sangeribacter sp.
ATTGAGTGTCGCGAGGGGTCCGACATTCTTTATATTCTCCTTTCCGAGTGAAAGGATATAGGCGTATGCCTTCATCATAACTCCGAAGTTGCCGAGGAATGTGGAAACGCTACCGAGACCATTCTCTGACTCTCCGACGGTGAATGTGCCGTCTTCAAGACGTCTCACACGGGGATTCGGGAGGAACTCGGTGAGGTGAGCGGCAACGCCGACAGGACCCGAACCGGGACCACCACCACCGTGAGGTGTTGAGAATGTCTTGTGTAGATTTATGTGCATGATGTCAAAGCCCATGTCGCCGGGGCGCACCTTTCCGAGCATCGGATTGAGGTTGGCTCCGTCATAATAAAGGAGTCCACCTGCCTTGTGGATCAGGTCGGCGATCTCTACTATGTCAGTCTCAAACATTCCGACGGTGTTGGGGTTGGTCATCATGATGCCGGCCACAGTGTCATCAAGAAGAGGTTTGAGGTCTTCGACGTCGATTGAACCGTTGGGCTTTGATTTCACTTCCACCACCTCCAGGCCGGCGACCATAGCCGATGCGGGGTTTGTACCGTGGGCTGTGTCAGGAACAATGACTTTAGTGCGTTTCAGGTCTCCGCGGCTCATGTGGTACTGACGCATCACCATCAGACCGGTGAGCTCTCCATGTGCTCCGGCATATGGGTTGAGGGTAAACTCGGCCAGACCCGTAAGGTTGGCGAGCATATTCTGGAGATTCCAGTAAAGCTCGAGGGCACCCTGGGCGGAAGCGGCATCCTGCAGGGGATGGATATTGAATTCCTTGAGATTGGCTACCTCCTCGTTGATCTTCGGATTGTATTTCATCGTGCAGCTGCCGAGAGGATAGAATCCTGTGTCAACACCGAAGTTCTTGGAAGAGAGATTGGTGAAATGACGCACCACATCAAGCTCACTGACCTCGGGAAGCTCGGCCGGAGTCTTGCGGAGAAGATCGGCGGGAATGGCTTCCATGCCGTCGGTGGCGTAGTTGTCGGCGGGGAGTTCGTAGCCTTTACGTCCGGGACGCGAAAGTTCGAAAATTAGTTTATCGTATGTTTTCATTTCTCTTCCGTCATTAGTTTCACCAATGTGTCGATTTCCTCTTTAGTGCGCTTCTCCGTCACGGCAAATTCTACAAGACCGTCGCCGAGGATGATGCCACCCATGATGCCGTTTTCATGTAACTTAGCGTTGATCTTCTTCATGTCAAGGTCCGTGCGCACTGTAAATTCCTTCAGGAACGGCTTGTCGAAAGCCGGAGTGAACTTGCCGCTCGCGATAAGCTTATTGTAAAGATAGTGCGCACCGTCGCATGAAAGAACATTCACTTCGCGAAGGCCCTCCTTACCGAGGAGTGATAGATAGACAGTGGCGTAAAGGGCCATAAGGCTCTGGTTGGAGCAGATGTTGCTGGTGGCCTTCTCCCTGCGGATGTGCTGTTCGCGTGCCTGTAGGGTGAGCACGAAAGCCCTTTTCCCATCGGCGTCTTTAGTCGCGCCAACCACGCGGCCCGGCATCTTGCGGAGCATACCCTTGTTGCAGGCGATGAATCCGAGATAAGGACCTCCGAAAGAAAGCGGCATACCAAGCGTCTGGCCGTCGCCGCAAGCTACATCCGCACCCCATTCGGCCGGAGTGCGAAGCACTGCCAACGCCGATGGATCTGCATAGATTGCAAAAGCCCCCTTTGCTGTATGAATCATGTCGGCCACTCCGGTGAAGTCTTCGATAATGCCGTAGCGGTTGGGCTCGGGGAGCAGAGCTCCGGCAACATCACCTGCGGCAAGCTCCTCTTTGAGTGCCTCGAGATCTGTGACACCATCCTTTTCCGGAATGACGGTGAGTTGCGTGCCGTGGAATTTGGCGTAAGTCTTAACCACCTCCAACACGCGGGGCTGAATCGTGACCGATACGAGTACACGCGGTTTCTTCTTTGCAGAGGCAACCATCATGAACATCACCTCTGCTGCAGCCGTGGCGCCGTCATACATGGAGGCATTGCTTGCCTCCATGCCGGTCAGTTCCGAGATCATGCTCTGATACTCGAAGATATACTGGAGAGTACCTTGCGAGATTTCAGGCTGGTAGGGAGTGTAGGCCGTGTAGAACTCGCTTCTTGAAAGAAGATGAGCCACAGTCGAGGGTGAATAATGGTCGTAGGCACCCCCTCCGGCAAAGACCGTCAGGTTGGTGTTCTTCTTGCCGAGTTCCTCGAAATGACGACGGATTTCAATCTCCGACATCGCCGAGGGGATATCATATTCACCCTTGAAGATCACCTCAGCCGGGACATCCGAATAGAGATCGTCGATCGTTTCGACGCCGATGACGTCGAGCATCTGACGGATATCCTCCGGGGTGTGGGGCATATATTTATTAGCCATTACTCCTCGCAGATTTTGGCATATGCGGCCGCATCGAGCAGATTGTCGAGCTCGGAGGGATCCGATACGCGTACCTTGATAATCCAGTTTTCGAAAGCGTCTTTGTTGACGAGTTCGGGTTCATCTTCGAGAGCCTCGTTGATCTCGACAACCTCTCCGCTTACGGGAGAGATAAGGTCGGATGCCGCCTTTACTGACTCTACGGCACCGAAATCTTCACCCTGTGTCACTTCGTCACCTACCTCGGGCATATCTACATATACGATGTTGCCGAGCGCATGCTGTGCATAGTCGGTGATGCCCACTGTTGCGATGTCGCCATCGAGTTTTACCCATTCGTGAGAGTCCGCATAGCGGAGAGTATCCAATATCTTGCTCATTAGATTAAGTTTAAGTTTCGCAGGCTCAACTTAAAGGTTAAAGGTTAAGGGTTAGGGGTTAATTTTTAATTTAACCTTATAACCGGCGAAGCATTAACCTTATAACCTTCAACTTTCGCATACGAAAGTTGAATTATTTTTATTTGATTTATTTCTTATAATTCTTTTCGTAGAAACGCTTCTTCACGACCGTGGCGGGGAAGGTCTTCTTGCGTATGCGTACCTCTACCCTCGTGCCGAGTTTGTCGTAGGGCTTGTCGATCATGGCCATTGCAACACTCTTGCCCGTTGAAATGGAGCGATAGCCGGTTGTCACCTCTCCGATCTTCTTCCCATCGACCTCCACAGGGTAACCGTGGCGGGGTATGGCGTTGCCGTCGAGTTCAAGACCGACAATGCGTCTTGTGACACCCTCCTTCTTCTGACGCTGGAGCTCTTCGGCACCAATAAAGCCACCTTTGTCGAGTTTCACGAACATGCTGAGGCTTGCCTCGATTGGAGAGATGTCTTCTGCGAGTTCATCGCCGTAGAGCGGTAGGCCAACTTCAAACCTGAGTGTGTCGCGGCAACCGAGACCGCATGGCTGAACACCTGCATCCATCAGGAGATCCCAGGCATGGCGGGTGTAATCATGCGAACCGTAGATCTCGAAGCCATCCTCGCCCGTGTAACCGGTGCGGCTCACGATGATCGTCTCGTCGCCGATCTCAAATGTCTTGAAATGATAGAACGGGAGATCGCGTGTGTCAAGGCCGAGAATCTTCTCGAGAGTAGCCTCCGATTTGGGCCCCTGCACCGCTATTTCACCGTAATAGGCGCTTTCGTCGGTGATATCCACTTCAAAACCCTCTGCATTTTTCATGATCCATGCCACATCCTTTGCAATATTGGAGGCATTAATCACGAGGAAGAATTCATTGTCATTCACTTTGTAGACAAGAAGGTCATCGACGGTGCCCCCTTTTTCGTTGCACATCATGCCGTAGAAAATCTGGCCGTCATGTGCTTCCGATATGTCGTTGGTGAAGATATATGACACGTACTTGTAGGCTTCGGGACCCTTGATCCTTACCTCACCCATGTGAGAGACATCGAAGACGCCCACCTCCTTACGGACGGCATTGTGCTCCTCGGTGATTCCTTTATACTGGATGGGCATGTCAAAGCCTCCGAAAGGCGACATCAGTGCGCCGAGGGCGACATGGCGGTCATGCAGACACGTTGTTGAAAGATTTTCTTCCATTTGTTCGGTGTTTGTGGAAATATGTTATCATTCCGTCGGGTGGCTCCACGGAGGCAAATCTCTTAGGATGTCACTTTAAGAAATTATTGTCTCAAAATTAGCATAAATGCTTGTAATCACCAAATTTTCGGAATAATTAAAATTTTTTATTTCCAAGATTTTGTCGGTTGCGATATTTTGGCTAACTTTGTGGCAAAAATCAGATTATTGGCCGGTTAATAATACCACTCTCCCACTTTTTATCTCTCCCTCATTGCCGGCTATTTCTTTAAACCATTTAGAGTTACATTATTATCACCGATTGGATGGATTCTGTCAGACTATCGGTAGATATACCTGATACGACAGGTCATACTCATTACCTTTCCCCTTATTTATGTTTCATTTCAACGATCTTAATGAAATGGATGACGCCCGCCTTCAGGGTGAAGCTGAATCCATGGGTATTAAAAATGCGTCGTCATTATCCCGCGACAAGATTATTGACGAAATCCTTGATCTTCAGGCTGTCGTAGCTGCCAAAGATATTGTGGCCAAGGGTGGCGACAAAAAGACAGGCGAAAAGACCGCTAAAAAGCGTGGTCGTAAACCTAAAGCCTTGAAAGAGGCAGAAGCACAGTCCGATAAGAATGGTCAGGAGAGCTTGTCTCCTGAAAATGTTAGTCCTGAGGAGGACCAGCCTGTTGCACAGCCCAAGCGTCGCGGACGCAAACCGAAGGCTTTGAAAGAGGCCGAAGCTGCAGCCGAAGGATCTGTCGATGCTTCGGAAACCAATGTCTCCGATTCTTCTCAGACAGGGCAGAAAACTGCTGAAGGGGAGCTTCAACAGACTAAACGTCCCGGAAGAAAGAAAAAGGTTGCCGTGGAGGCATCTCAGACTAATGGAATCATCCCCTTCGAGACGGAAGCCCCGGAGAAAACTACAGCAGATGATTCCTCGGCCGCGACAGAACAGTCAGCTACTGATTCGCAGAACAATGGCGCTGCCGACGAGGGTGCTCCAAAGGTTGAACCCGAGACTCCCAAGATGAAGGTCTTCACACCAAGGAATAAGACCAACCAAACCGATGTCTCTTCGCTTACATCTTTCTTCCCGCCTACGAAGGGAAAGACATTTATGCCCCGTGGACAGAAGGAGAAACATCACGCTCAGGAGCAGGCTCAGGTTCAGAACCAGAATCAGATCCAGAGTCAGAATACCCAGAATGATGACACCGCGGCTTTGCCTACTCCGCAGGCTCAGCCCATTGCTCTCCGTGAACCGGGCGCAACTACCCAGCAACCCCTTACCAAGCAACAGAAAAATCAGCTGAAGAAACAGCAGCGTCTGATGCGCCAGCATGGACAGACTCCTGTCCGCGAGACGGGATACGACTTCAAGGGTATCCTCAACGCTTTCGGAGTGCTCGAAATCATGCCTGAGGGTTACGGTTATCTCCGTTCAAGCGATTATAATTATCTCGCGAGTCCCGACGATATCTACGTTTCGCAGAATCAGATTAAGGAGTATGGTCTCAAGGCTGGTGATGTGGTTGAGGCTTCGATAGCCGCTCCCCGCGAAGGTGACAAGTTCTACCCTCTTGTAAAGGTTGTCTCCATCAATGGTCTTCAGCCTGAAAAGGTAAGGGACCGCGTACCGTTCGAGCATCTTGTGCCCCTTTTCCCTGATGAGAAATTCAATCTCACAGGCGGAGTGAGCAACAATATTTCCACACGTGTCGTGGATATGTTCGCCCCTATCGGTAAGGGTCAGCGTGCTCTGATTGTCGCACCCCCCAAGACCGGTAAGACAATCCTCCTTAAAGATATTGCCAACGCAATTTCCGAGAATCATCCCGAGACGCACATCATCATGCTTCTTATCGACGAGCGTCCCGAGGAGGTTACCGACATGGCCCGCAGCGTCAATGCAGAAGTGATTGCCTCTACATTTGACGAGCCTGCGGAGCGTCATGTGAAGATTGCCGGCATCGTTCTCGAGAAGGCGAAGCGCCTTGTTGAGTGCGGCCATGACGTCGTGATCATGCTTGACTCCATCACACGCCTCGCACGCGCGTTCAACACGGTTTCTCCCGCTTCCGGCAAGATCCTTTCCGGCGGTGTGGATGCGAATGCACTCCAGAGACCGAAGCGTTTCTTCGGAGCTGCCAGAAATATTGAGAACGGCGGTTCACTGACGATAATCGCCACAGCCCTCACAGAGACATCTTCAAAGATGGATGAGGTGATCTTCGAGGAATTCAAGGGTACAGGCAACATGGAGCTTCAGCTCGACAGGAAGTTGAGTAACAAGCGTATCTTCCCTGCCGTAGATATTATCGCAAGCTCCACACGCCGTGATGATCTTCTCCTTCCGCAGGAACATCTCAACCGTATGTGGGTGCTCCGCAACTTCCTCGGCGATATGAACTCCCTCGAGGCTATGGAGTTTATCAAGAAGCGAATGGAGATGACCCGTAACAACGAGGAACTACTCGTCACGATGGACCGATGAGCGAAAAGACTAATGCAGCCCGCATCCTCGACAGGATGAAGATTCCTTATGAACTCGTGGAGTATACCGTCGATCCCGAGAATCTTGCCGCAGATCATGTGGCGGAGGAACTTGGGGAACCGATCGAGCAGGTTTACAAAACACTTGTGCTACGTGGCGACAAGAACGGAATCTTTGTCTGTGTCGTGGCCGGGAACCGAGAGGTAGACTTGAAAAAGGCCGCCAAAGCATCCGGCAACAAGAAAGCTGAAATGATTGCAATGAAGGAGCTTCTTCCCCTTACAGGATATATAAGGGGAGGATGCACCTCCATCGGCATGAAGAAGAAGTTTCCAACTTTTATCAGTGAGGAGGCTCTCTCCTTTCCATTCATATATGTAAGTGCAGGGAAACGTGGACTGCAATTGAAGCTATCCCCTTCCGATCTTCTGAAGGCGGCTGATGCTGTAGCAGCCGACATAAGCACCGGTGAAGCTGAAAACTGATTACTGACCACGGGATGAATACCTTTGGAAATAATCTTACCCTGACCACTTTCGGGGAAAGTCACGGTCCGGCCATGGGGGGAATCATCGATGGTTTCCCAGCCGGATTTCGTCTTGATTTCGACAAGATAAATGAAGAGGTAGCCAAAAGACGTCCCGGTTCATCTTCACTTGTTTCAGCGCGTAACGAGAAGGATATTCCGGAGTTCCTGTCGGGTGTCCTTCCTGACGGAACTACTCTCGGAACGCCGATCGGTTTCATTGTCCGGAATACTGATCAACGCTCCCAAGACTATTCAACCATCTCTGACCTTTACAGGCCAAGCCATGCTGATTACACCTACGATGCACGTTATGGCATACGTGATCCGCGAGGTGGCGGACGATCGAGTGCACGCGAGACAGTCAACTGGGTTGTAGCCGGAGCTCTTGCTTCCCAATGGCTCGAAAAGAATGGTATTACCATTCAATCTGCCCTCACGGGTGTCGGACCCATCGAATCAGACAGTGCACTTGAGAAGCTCATGAAAGATCCTTCCGCAGATATTCATCTTGTCGTGGAGGATTCTTTACGCCGGGCTATGGAGGAGCACATCAGGGAATGTCGCAACAATGGAGACACTGTAGGCGGACGTGTCAGCTGTCTTATCAACGGCGTACCCGCAGGTGTCGGTAACCCTGTGGCCAACAAACTGCAGGCGGCTCTTGCATCGGCAATGATGAGCATCAATGCTGCCAAAGGGTTTGAATATGGATTAGGTTTCAGGTCATCTTCAGCACACGGAAGTGTAGTCAATGACCCATTCATCCCCTCTTCCGATCACTCCGGTTACCTGAAGACTGCTACCAATTTCAGCGGAGGAATACAAGGAGGCATCACCAATGGTATGCCGATCTTCTTTTCTGTCTATTTCAAACCCACCCCGACAATTATGCGTGCTCAATCTACTGTAGATAAGGAGGGAAATCCTTGTGTATTGAATCCTGCCGGAAGACACGATCCATGTGTGGCAGTCAGGGCGGTACCTATCGTGAAAGCGATGGCTTCCCTTGTCCTTGCAGATTTTCTGATCAGATGAAAGATTACGGGTCATATCTCCGGGAAATATTTCCCGGTTTAAAGGTACAGAAGATTTCGGTCAATGCAGGTTTCTCCTGTCCGAACCGCGACGGCACAATTGGAATCGGCGGGTGTATCTACTGTCGCAATGATTCCTTTTCTCCTGAGTATTGTATGAAAAGCGACTCTGTGGCGAGTCAGATTGAGAATGGCAAGAATTTTTTTTCAAGGAAATATCCTGAAATGAAATATCTTGCCTATTTCCAATCTTATACAAATACTTATGGCCGTGATGTCGATTCACTCCGGAAACTATATGAGGATGCGTTGGGTTGTGACGGAGTTGTAGGATTGGTGATCGGTACACGCCCCGATACCATCAGTGATGAAGTTTTCGGATTGCTCGCAGAGATTGCCGACAGGGTTCCGGTATTTCTTGAAATTGGTGCAGAGTCTTCTTCAGACCATACCTTGCGGCTTATTAACCGTGGTCATACCTGGAGCGATGTGGAAAATGCGGTAAAGAAGGGTTCAGCTGCCGGTCTGCATTGCGGGCTTCATCTCATAGCCGGTCTACCTGGGGAGTCAGAAGCAGATATTCTGGAAAATGTCAGGAAATCATGTTTGCTCCCGATCGAAACCTTGAAGATACATCAGTTGCAGATTTTATTCGGTACACCCCTGTTCAATCTCTGGCAAAGCGGAGAGTTGGAGGTCACACCTTTTGAACTGGAGGATTATATCCGATTGTGTCGCAAGATAATCGGTATCGTTCCGGAAGACATAGTGATTGAGCGTTTTTTAGCCCAGAGTCCACCCGAAATGGTGGCCGCTCCGAGATGGGGAATAAAAAACTATCAGTTCCGCAACATGCTTTAAGCCGAAAAGATTGTTATATTGTTATATTATATAGTGACTTGGCGTGCCATGTCCGCAAATCATACCAAACACTAAATTCCCTAAAACCTAAAACCTAAGGCCTAAAGCCTAAAACCCTTTAAATAACTTAGAACAAAACATATAATATGAAGAAATTAATCTTGATGGGAGTTCTTGCAGTCGCCGGCGGCTTTTCCGCTTCCGCTGATGTATCCGTCAATCTCCCGGCTAATTCAAACCTATCGGAACTTGAGGTTAGTCATTACCTTCTAACCAATCTTCTGACAGCCCGTAATCAGAAAGATCTTCAGGCAAAGTCCGACCGTGTTCAGGTAAGCAAGGATAAAGCTACGATAGCTCTCGACCCGGAGGGCCCGTCACGCTACCGTATTATGCTTCCCGGTGATGAGGCTGTGGAGTTTTATGCAGCTCCTGAAGATGATCTGATTGTAAATATCAGTTCAATCACACCGCTGAAGAGCTCTGTCGAGGGTACGCCTCTCATGGAGGGAATGACAGAAATCAACGAGGCTATAGCTCCAATGAAAGAGGCACAGAAAGTCTGGAAAGCTTCGGGTAAAGAGCCGAGCCGCGAACAGGTGGAGCAACTCTATTCGGAATATGTGACAGCCTTGACAGATTTCATTGATGAGAACCCAACCTCACCCGCCGTCTGCTACGCTCTTCTCCATATCGACGATGAGGATTTCGAGAAATACGCCAACCGCCTTCCTGAAAGTGTCAAGGGTAGTTATCTCTATCCTTTTGTGGTGAGCAAACGTCAGCAGCTTGTGATCCAGAAGGAGAAGGAACAGCGTCTGGAACAGCTCCAGTCCGGAAATGTCGTGGCACCCGACTTCACCCTTGATAATACGGAGGGTAAGAAAGTGAGTCTCTCTGATTTCAAGGGGAAATGGGTTATCCTCGATTTCTGGGGCAGCTGGTGCGTATGGTGTGTTCGTGGTTTCCCGGAACTTAAGGATGCCTATGCCAAATATAAGGATGTGCTCGAGGTGATCGGCATTGACTGCAAGGAAAGCAAGGAGGCATGGCTCGCGGGTGTCAGGAAATATGAGCTCCCCTGGGTCAACGTTTATTGTCCTGACGGCAACCCCCTGTTCGAGCAATACGGAATACAGGGATTCCCGACAAAGGCTATAATCGATCCTGAGGGTAAGATCCGGAATGTCACAGTGGGTCATGATCCGGAATTTTTCACAAAACTCGCTGAACTGATCGGAAAA
>CAZMHE010000029.1:10275-20407 GCA_964566015.1 uncultured Sangeribacter sp.
TCACCTTCTCAGGATTCTTTATCGTTATCTCAGTGCGCACCGGATTACCCTTCTTGTCATCGTTGATCATCACCACCTTATCCCCTTTCCTGAACATTGGGAGTTTCAGATCAAGTTTTTCAGGTTTGTCAAGATTGCTGACTCCCGCAATATACCAGTCGTCGCCGTTCCTACGCCCGAGCACTGCGAACTTTCCCGGATAACCGTCTATGAAACGTGTGTCATTCCAGGTGGTCGGCACTTTCTTCAGGAAGTCAAGAGCCACAGCCGGAGCATCGGTGAGGTTATTCGGCGCAAGAGCGAAGTATTGCACAGGGTTCTGGAAAAGAACCGCCACTGCAAGCTCAAAAGCATCTGTTGTGCGGCGCACATTTCCACCGTCATTGCCACGGTTCATTCTTTTATTAAGGAAAGAGCCTCCGTATTCCATTATGGCTCCCGCATTGCGGATGAAAGGATGAAGAGTGGCGTGAAGGCTTTCCTTGTCGCAGAAGTCCTGGGTGAAGATCATATTCTCCGAAGCAAGCACCGCCTCCGCTCCCACGAAGTTGGGATACATCCTCTCCCAACCTCTCGGGAGTGTGCAACCGTGAACCACCACGTCAATGCCATGATCGGCTGCATCACTGAATATATCCTCATATAGGCGGAATGTCTCTTGCTTATCGCCCCCGAAGAAGTCAACCTTGATGGCATCCACACCGTTTTTCTGAAGCCATTTCATCCATTTCTTGCGAACGACCGGGCGATCCATACGGTTAACGGGACTCTGTGTGATGTCATTCCAATGTCCCGACGAAGAGAACCACAATGTTGGTTTCACACCCTTGGAATGGGCATATGCGATGAGTTCCTCCATCTTCTCATCACCTATATTATTATCCCACCAGTTGTCGATAAGAACATTGTCGAAACCGAGCTCTGCAGCGAGGTCGATATATTTTACCTGATCCTCATAATTGATGCTGTTATCCTGCCAGAGTATCCAGCTCCATGTTCCTTTTGCCGGTCTTGCGGGTCTTTTTGTCTCATAACGTGGATCTACAAGATCCCAGGGAAGTGTTGTCTCGGCAATCGGAGCGAGATTATCTCCGATGGCCATTACCCTCCAGGGAGTATAACCGGGAAGCGCTACTCCCGGTTCCGGGTTACCGTTGCCGTTGTTCTCCTCTGCCATCGGGAAAGCAACCGTGTAGCGTCCATCCTTGAAGTCGCTGAGATGAGTTCCGCAATAATAACCGTCGACACCCGTTTCGGTGATCAGTGTCCAGATATTGTCCGGAGTCTTGAAGAGGGCCGGATATGTGTATCCCCTGCCGTACTGCGAGGGTTTGTCCATCGGGGCATCTACCTCATAATACTCCTCATAACTGGGTTTGGTGCGTTTCCAGCCGATCATAGGGTCAGACTGGGGCGTGAGAAATGTTGTCGTGCCTTCAGGGAAAGAAAACGAACTCTTCTCTTCCAGTACCCGCATCGAGGCTCTCTCTTTCTGGCGAGGTACACGATAACGGTAAGCCACACCGTCATCAGCGACATGCCATTCCATATCAAGTCGGCGTTTGTCAGCCCCTTCGTATTTTATCAGACTTACGTTGGCATTTACGTTGATGTCTGATTTCTTGATCTTGTCCTGGGTGTAGGATCGATTTATGCTTTTTGTCTCGGCACTCTTCTCGGAAAGACCGGTTGAAAGATCGATAAAGTCAGTGACAATGCCGACCGGGGCTTTATCTATTACCTTCTTGCCATTCATGGTTACAGAATATATGGGCGAACCCTCGGCGGTCAGTTCGGTAGTCACGACAATATTGCCGGAAGGACTTGTTATCACAGCCGCTGAAGCACCCAAAGACGCCACGAGCGACAAAGCGAATATCGGAAGTTTCATTTTTTAGATTGTAAAGGTCAGTGATAAGGTAAGAACCTTAAAGTTTATGAACGAAACAGATGTTTCTTATGCAAAATTAGCAAAAAATATCGTTCGGTCATTTCTTTTTTAATTTAAGTTTTTGAAGATTCAGGGAAACTAAGTATTTTTGTGATTGGTTTCATCCCTTTGGATGGTCAATACACGACTCCGTTTCATAATTCGTTGGAATCCCGGTTTAAGATATGAGCAGAATAGATTTAGTTAAGTTAAGGAAACATGCAGGAATCAGCCAGCGTGAACTTGCTGAGCTTCTGCAGGTGCGCCCAAGTTTCTTGTCGGCTATAGAAAACGGGAAAAGTCGGTTACCTGAAGAGAAATTGGAGAAAATCAGGGAGATTTTTGAGTTGGACGATCTCGAAGCATATATAATCGAGGAAAACACAGAGAATGTTGTTCCTCCCCATACACATATGCCTGACCAGAGTGATTATATTGCTCAACTCTTAAATCACTTTCATGATCTTGCCCATCAACGGGACAAGGAACATTCGACAGCCTCAGCAGAACTTATTTCCAGGATCGATTTCCTTTCCAAGCGAAACGACCGTCTGTCAGACCGTGTGGATACTCTTCGCGAAGAGGTGGATCATCTCCGCGAAGAAAATATCCGCCTCAAGGAACTTCTCATTAAGAATGGAATCTCCTATTGATTCCGCCTTACCTTGACGATATATTCCTCTTCTGTCGCTGCCAATACATCGGTTCGGTACCCCCACTTTTCTATTATTTGAGCTAAAATATGGGCTGGTGGCAGATGATCGCTTTCTGATTTGCGCTCGTGGTGTATATTGTTGATAAACTTCTCATCAGAGGGGAAAGCTATAACGATATATCCTCCGGGCTTGACGTTCATTTTGAAAAGCCACTCGATGGTCTGTGCAGGTGCGTGGAGATGAGGGTAGACACAATAGAGAATCACCACATCATATTCTCCCGGTATTACCTCCTCCTCAAAATCCAATTTCAGGAAACTTACATTAGAAAGATCTCCGAATTTTTTCCTTGCAAGGGAAAGCATCCCTTCGGAAAGATCCACAGCCGTGACGTGTCCGGCCTCACCTGCAATTTTGCTCAGGTATGGAATGAGCACGCCTGTTCCCGTTCCAAGATCAAGAATACTGAAACCCTTCTTTAAATCCAGTTTCGAGAGAATACTCATGATCCTTTCCGGTGTGGAACGACATTCATTCGCATCCCATGTGGGTGCTAAATTATCAAAGAAATCTACTTCTGACTTATTCATATTATGATTAATTCATATTATGAGACGGACTCTTAGGGTTAATGTTTTGCAAAGTTAACTTAATTTTAGTGAATATTAAAATTTTATTGTTAATTTTGCAGACACATACTCTATACCAAAAATAATGAAGAAAGAAATATTGGCGCTTCTCCCCTGCTTGGTCGCATTTGCCGGAGTAAACGCTACCGAGTCGGTACGCGACACCGTTAATCTTAAGGAAGTTGTAGTGACGGCTCCCTTGAAGACAAATGTCGAATTGATTCCTCTTAACGTAACGCAGGTTACAGAAGAAGAGATAGAGAAATCAAGTGAATCATCACTCTTGCCTGTCCTCGTGGCGAAAGTGCCGGGGTTGTTTGTGACCGAGAGAGGGTTTGAAGGTTATGGTTTAACATCGGCTGCCGCCAATTCCGGTCAGGTTTTTATTCGTGGCGTAGGAGATGGAAACAAGGTCCTTTTCATGATTGACGGTCAGCCACAGTGGGCCGGTATTTTCGGACACAGTCTTTCGGACACCTATGTCGCAAACGGGATAGAGCGTGTGGAGGTGATTAAAGGTCCCTCTTCTCTCCTTTATGGATCCAATGCGATGGGCGGATCAATCAATCTGATAACGAAAACTCAGAAAAAGGATGGTCTGACGGGTCGTGCAAGAGCTATGTTCGGGTCATTCACAACTCAGAAATTTGCTTTATCCACGGGGTATAAGAAGGGTAAATTTTCAGCTACAGTTGCCGGACAGCTCGACCGGAGCAATGGAAACCGTGAGAACAGCAGCTATTGGATGGCTAATGAGTTTGCTCAGCTGAAATATGCTGTCTCAAATAATTGGAGCGTGGCCGGGATGCTTGACATGACCCAGAGTTTTTCTAACTATCCCGGTTCCGTAGAATTGCCGAGAGAGAATACCTGGTCTGATATCTTTAGAGGTACGGGGGGAGTGTATGTCAAGAACACTTATGACAAAATGGATGGCGGAATCCAGGGGTATATCAACTGGGGTAATCACAAGATTGATGACGGCAACATCATAGGGTTGGAGCAACCGACAGATTACCTTTTCAATTCCAATGATTACAACATGGGATTCACGATATATGAATCTTTCTATCTTTGGAAGCTAAACACCCTGTCTGCAGGTATTGATTTCCAGCATTGGGGAGGACACATGTGGAATAACAGTAAGCAGATAGTGTCTTTAAGATCATCGGATGAGAAGCATTATGTGAATGAGATCGCAGGGTATGTGATGATGCAGCAGGGTTTCTTTAACGATAAACTTAATATCAATGGTGGTGTACGTCTGCAACATGGTTCCTCATACGGCAATATTTGGGTTCCTCAAGCCGGATTTATTGTAAAGCCGGGAAACACCGCAGAGATCAAGGCTTCGTTCGGCAAAGGGTTTACATCACCCAATATCCGTCAGCTCTATCTGTATGTGCCAAAGAATCCCGATCTAATACCGGAGTCGATGCTCAACTATGAGGTGAGCTATAAACAGCACTTCCTTAATTACAACTTGATGCTGGGCGCAGCTATTTATTACATCAACGGCAAGAACCTGATTCAGTTAGGAGTTGTAGACGGAAAACGCAAGTGGCAGAACACAGGTAAGTTCCGTAACAAAGGTTTTGAGATTGAGGCTGCTTATAATATCCTTTCCGATCTGCAGGCAAGCGCATCATGGGCTTATCTTCACACAAACTCCGATAATTTATATTCTCCCAAAAACAAGCTGAATGCCGAGGTGACATATTCTCCGGGGAACTTCAGTTTCACTTTGGAGGAGATGAGTATCTGGGGAATGAAATATGGCAACCCGGACGGTTCGAGTATGAATAATTCACTTCTGAATCTCCGAGTGGCATACACCTATGGCAACCCTGTGCCGGTGACATTGTTCGTTAAGGTCGACAATATCACCAACAAACACTATGAGACAATCTACGGGTATCCGATGCCCGGAACAACCCTGATGAGTGGAATCGAGATAAAATTCTGAGGAACTGAAGCATAATGAAAACACGTCTGTCGCTTTTATATTTTTTGCAGTTTAGCGTCTGGGGATGCTATCTTACATGCTTCGGTCAGTTTATCGGCTCCTCAGGCTTGGGAAGCATGATAGCGTGGTTCTATGCGGCGATTGGACTTGTTTCGATTATTACACCCTCATTCCTGGGTCGTCTGGCAGATAAAACCGGGCGACCGGACAGACTGTTGACCCTATGTCATCTGACAGCCGCTATATGTATGTTCATTATGTGGCGTTATGGAATGACTAACGAAGTTCTGGAGTTCAAAATCCTATTTCCCCTTTACTTGGTTTTCCTTTCCCTCTATATGCCAACCATGGCTCTGGCGAATACTTATTCGTTTACGCTTTTGAGTCAAAGGGGTTTTAACACAGTCACAACATTCCCACCTATACGTATATGGGGGACGGTCGGATTTATAGGAGCTATGTGGTTTGTCAATTCGGCCTATTGGGATAACGGGACATTCGGTTTCTGTTTCAGTGACAGTCAGGATCCGGGACATCTCAGATTTCAATACAATGCCATGCAGCTCTTTTGCAGTGGCGTGATGGGGATCATTACATCTGCTTATTCCTTGACTTTGCCAACATTGAAAAGGGTGGTGAAAGATTCCTCTATTAAAGAGAAAATCAATCTGAAGCAGTCTCTGAAAGATATGTTGGCAATACCGGGAGTTGCGATATTTCTTGTTTTTGTTATATTTTCGGGTGTCTGTCTTCAGATTTCAAATGGTTTTGCTACACCCTACATCACTCATTTTACGGGGATAAAAGAGTATGCTGATTCTTTGGCTTCAGGAAATGCAACCATGATATTCTCATTATCTCAAATTTCTGAGGCTGCGTGTATTTTGTTGGTTGGCATAGCGATGAAGTGGAAAGGGATTAAATGGGTATATGCAATCGGTCTGTTGGCGTGGTCTATAAGATTCCTATTTCTTGGAATCGGAAATCCGGGAGACGGTTTGTGGTTTCTTCTCGGTTCGATGATCGTGTATGGAATTGCCTTTAACTTCATCACCATTGCAGGGCATCTCCATATTCAACAGGTTGCCCCTGAAAACATGAAAGGCTTTTCTCAGGGGTTGATGATGTTCATGAGCAATGGAATTGGGGCCACCGCCGGCACTATCGCAGCGGGAGCGATAGTGAATCATTGGTGTTCATGGAGCATGGTGAGTATCAATCCCGGCACTTCTGTCAGGTTGTTCATGGGAGATTGGCTTTGGCCCTGGCTGATCTTTGCCTTATATGCTTTTGTGGTTTTCATAGGGTGGTTAATTTTCTTTAAGAACAGGAAGGTTAAATGAAGAGTAAGACTGAGAACCTTAGTTGAATTTTAATAAATAATTCAAAAGGGTTAGAATATCTGTCGGAATATTTACTGGCACGGCTTATGGCTTCTTAGCTTTCATTATTTGTAAAACTTCTAACAATTTATATTTTTAAATGTTATATGAATAAATAGTGATATTCTGATGATTCCATTTGAGGTTTACCTTAGATTCTCCCCTTATTTCATTCAGTTTATCATAGAGTAAAAATTGGTGTATATGGTTAAGAAGTCTCTTAAGGATCTGGATGTTCCGGGTAAAGTGTTAATTAAGTGGATAAGTATCCTCATGGTACTGAGTATGGTTCTAAACATTTTATTCCCTCATTACATACCCGGTTGGATTGTAATGGCGTGGGTTGGAGCCTTTGATCTGATGTCAATTTATATTATTCTCTATTTAATTTTTAAGTCAAAAGCCAAAGAGTTCTGGGTAATAATTCTTAACCTACTGGTTGCAATGATGATTATAACCACTGTCGGCTTTAGTTTTTATTCCTTCTAATTTTTAATTGAGAATGAGTGATTTTAAAGGTTTAAATATACCGGGTAAGCGCATTGTCAGCATTATTGCTGTGGTGTTCTTATTGGTATTAATAATAGCGTGTGTTTTGTCATTACTGGATATTCATATTTCGAATGGGATTATCTGGTTAGCGGTTGGTGGGTATGTTTCTTCAATTTTGTATCTGATTTGCTCTATACTATTCAGAGGATTAGGAAAGGAAAATATTAAATTAATATTTAGTCTTCTGTTGTCGGTTGTATTCTTCATCTCATATGCAGTTATTGTGACACTTGCTAATACATAAAGACTTAGAAGATCTTTATAAGAGTTTGAGGGCGATGGCGGCACACGCTTCGGCATCGCAAAGAGCATTATGGTGATTCTCCATGTCAAAGCCGCAGGCGGCAGCGGAAATGTGAAGTTGATGACTTGGAATATCAAGGCATCGACGCGAGGCTGCAAGAGTGCATTTGAATTCATATCCCGGATATTCCATACCGTATTCCTCGAATACTGCTTTCAGACAACTTTCGTCAAAGGGACGGTTGTGCGCAACCAATGTCAGACCTGCGAGCTTCTCTGAAATCTGTGCCCAAACTTCAGGAAAGGTCGGCTGGCCATCAGTGTCACGCCTTGTTAGACCGTGAATCTTGGTTGTCCAATAAGAATAATAGTTAGGGTATGGTTTTATCAGGCTGTAGAATTTATCAACGATCTTACCACCGCGTACGATGACAATACCGACACTACATACACTCGACCGGCGCCCATTGGCCGTCTCAAAATCTATTGCCGCGAAATCTTGCATTTTATCTCTGACTTAAGATTATTTCAATATTTTCTTTCCATTGTGGATGAAGATACCTTTAACGTGATTATCTACAGTCACTCCGTTCATATTATAAAATATGTTGTTATCCGGAGATTCTGAGATAGAAGATGTAACCCCATTGGAACCATCAAACTCCCATCCCATCTTCTCCTTAAAAGCTTTCGATGATTCTTGTAGTTTCATGAAATCGATGTCAGGGAGTGAGCCATCCTCCTTTCTTGGAAGAAGCATTTCTGAAGCGTCGAGACTCTTGAAGTCGGAAGAAGATATTGTTGTGGTTCCATAGAAAGAATTATTGGAGATAGAGCATCTCGTCTGATTGATATTTATGCAGTCACCTCCACTTTGAGTCGGGGAAAGTGCAATATTATTGGCCAAGTAATGGTCATATCCATCGACATCAACGGCAGTATCGGCATCTTTTCTATTGACCATATTAAAATTACGACGGTTTTTATATGCAGAATTATTTATGAAATCCAATCCTCCAAGATGATGATTGGCGTAGAAGCCTTGGTTCTTATTGGCGTAAGTGATGCAATTTCTTATGATATTTCTTGGAATCACGATCGGTACCTTAGGAGAATCACTCATTCCAAATCCTCCACTTTTTATTCCTGTTCCATCTCCCCTACTTTTCATGTCGGTATCATAACCGTTTTCCCAAGCCCAGCAATACTCAATCACTACGGGAGCGAAATTGTTGATCAGGTCAAAGCCGTCATCACTGTTTCTCCAGGCCCTGCAACCACGCAAAACATTCCCGGTATATTCAGCCTTATTCAGATGGAATCCAAAACCGTCGCAATTCCCACCTTTCCCATTTTCCGAAACAGGATCATAGTTGTTGTAGGCATCGCAATTCAATATAAGGTTGTTGCTTCCTTTAGTGGCATATACACCTATTCCCATGCCATCGTGCATATTGACATTCTCTATGATGCAATTGCTGCCACCGAAAAGTCCTACATTTATACTTTGGGTATGACCGGTTTGGGTCACTTGAATCCCGACAATGTCAAAGTCTTTGAGATGCCAGTAATTCCCACGCAGATCAAAACCCATGACGCGGTTTTCGGTTTTGATTTCAGACAGGTCGATCACCACTTTCTCTCCGGGATAACCGGAGATAGTGATTGGTTTTTGCGATGTGCCGTTTGCTGATAAGAAAAAGACGCAATCATATACATTACTCTCCCCTTTCACTTTCATTATATTGGAGACAGAAGGAAGGTACCTTCCCTCGCGTAAATAAATTGTCGTGCCTGCCTTAGCCTTTTCTATTGCCCGGCTTAGATTTAGAAATGGAGCGTCCTCCGATCCTGAATTCGAGTCGTTGCCGGATGGAGAGACATAGTAATAATTTGCCTTTAATGACAATATGCCAACAGCGGCAATAAATAAAAGTAATATCTTCGATTTCATAAACCTATTTTATCTTTGTAGCTGAAAGTTTATACTCAGTGACTATGTGTATTTGTCAGTTCCTTGAGTGTAGAATAAATGGCGTCGTATCTTGAAGGGTCTCCGCCGGGCAGTCTGCATAGCTGACAATCGAGGGTTGTTGAATCAAGTTCTTCTGACATGTCAATATCCAAAAGCAAGTAGAGGAAATCCACTTGCTCGGGTATATCGTCGGTTTTCTTTCGATTACGGATATTCAGATACTCCGGCGGTATATTAGGTTTTGGCGCGACTTTCGGTTTCTCGCGCAACTTAAAGAGATGTTGTGATGCTCTGTTCCATTTATTAAAGAGAATGTAACCGATAGAGTCGATATTTTCGAGTAGTCGCATACCCTCTTCATTATACAAGATAGGAACAGCAATTTTTCCTATTTCTTTGAATTTTAAAGCATTGTTGTCGTATTGCATATAGGCGAACATTACGAGACCATCTTTGCCGGGCCGGGCTGCAATAGCAGTAGCCGGAGGAGGCAAAAGCGAGCGCGGGTCAACTCCAAGATTTTGGAGTTCAACACGCGAAAATGCCGAATCAACAAGTTTGAGTATTCGAGCATTTTCAGCAGCCACTTCAGCAGCTATTTTTGGGTCGCGCTCATAATCGGGATTAGCAAGAGCTAAAGCAATGATTCCTTTGTCCTCGTCGTAGGGCGCGAATACTTTACCGATTACGTCTTTGAAATTGGCATTAAGCCACTCTTTTGAGTCGATAGTTGGAAAAGCGCGGAGGGCGTGGAACTGATAGCGGTTGCTAAGTTCCTCGCGTATTTTGTCGCGGAAAA
>CAZMHE010000030.1:0-19658 GCA_964566015.1 uncultured Sangeribacter sp.
AATCTTCTTCGGATCATTCCAGGATGCCGATACCTTCCATCGTATCTTCGTGATTATCGCTACCTGCTCGATCGTGATTACGGCTGTCTACATCCTCCGTGTTGTCGGCAAGCTCCTTCCCGGTAAGGTGCAGGACGAGCATCACCGTCAGCTCACTGACGCCACATGGTTTGAGCGTCTGGCCACTGTCACCCTGATTGTCTGCATCGCAGGTATCGGTTGCTTCCCCAACTGGATCAATGAGACTATCCAGTATAGCTTCCGTCCTATCATCGCCGCAATTCAGAGTGCCTTCTAATGAAATGTATTGAATAAAGAAATCATCAAGCTATCTAACAATGGACTATTCTCAATTTGGATCAATGATTCCCGAGCTCATCGTAGTCGGGATCTTCATGCTGGTCTTTTTATTCGACACATTCTCGAATGAGAAGGGGAAGCGGATCCTCACTCCGCTGACCACGGTTCTGTTCCTTCTCGGCACTGTAGCCATCTGGATTATCCCGGCAAGTGGTCAGGAGATCTTCGGAGGAATGTATATCAACGACACAGCAACAAACGCAATAAAAGCAATACTCAACGTCGGTGTCTTCATCGTGTTCCTTCAGAGCGCGAAATGGGTGGAGACAGATGAGGTGGCCATCCGCAAGGGTGAGTTCTACGAAATGATTCTCGTGACGCTCTTCGGAATGTACCTGATGGTATCAGCCCGTCACTTCCTCCTCTTCATCATCGGCCTTGAATCAGCTTCGCTCCCCCTTGCAGCTCTCGTAGCCTTCAACAAGAAGCATTATGAAAGCCATGAGGCAGCCATCAAGTATATCATGACAGCTGTCTTCTCATCCGCAATACTGCTTGCAGGTCTGTCATTCGTCTACGCCTTCTCCGGCGGTTCACTCTATTTCTCGGATATAGCACTCTATATCGGTCAGGGTGAGATGAGCGGACTTCTTCTTGTGGCTCTCGCTTTCGTGCTCGCCGGCATCGGTTTCAAGCTTTCACTCGTACCTTTCCACCTCTGGACAGCCGACGTTTATCAGGGAGCACCGACAGCCATCACGAGCTACCTTTCCGTTGTATCGAAAGGTGCGGCTGCCTTCGCATTCTTCATCATCTTCGTGCAGTGTTTCGGCGCTGTCTACAGCGATGCCTGGGAATGGATGATGTATGCAGTGATCATCGCCACTATCACAGTCGGCAACCTCTTTGCAATGCGTCAGAAGAACATGAAGCGATTCATGGCCTTCAGCTCCGTATCGCAGGCCGGTTATATCATGCTTGGCGCAATGGCCGTTAATGGTCTTGGTCTCGCATCGATGATCTTCTACATCTTCGTCTATATCGTCAGCAACCTCGGTGCATTTGCGGTGATTAACACAATCGAGGAGAACAGTGGCAAGATCGACATGCAGGATTATCATGGTCTCCACAAGAGCAATCCCTGGCTCTCATTCGCCATGACCCTCGCAATGTTCTCTCTTGCAGGTATTCCTCCCTTTGCAGGTTTCTTCAGCAAGATCCTTATCTTCACATCAGTGACCAGCACCGGGTCATGGGCTCTCTACATGCTCGTGCTCATCGCCCTGATCAACACCATCATCTCCCTCTATTATTATCTGCTTGTTGTAAAGGCAATGTGGATCAATCCTGAGGAGCCGGTTGTCGGTGAGATCAAGTCGGCACGTTGCGAGAAGGTCGGTCTCTGGCTTTGTGTAGCCGGTATCGTGTTCTTCGGTCTTGTTCCGTATATCTACGAATACTGCTACGACGCGGTTGCCAATTCACTGGCGCTCATCAGCGGGTTTGCATTGTAACCTCAAGTACCACATACAATGATTAAGGCGGGAATCTCATGATTCCCGCCTTAATCATTGTATGTGGTACTTGTATTTCAGAATATGTAGCCGAGGCCCATCCCTACGAAAGCACCGCTTGTGTCGTTCATGAGGGAATATTTGGCCTGGATTGTGAGTTTCATAGAGGTGGTGAGATTGATGTCGAAGCCTCCTCCGAAATCGAATCCGGCATGTGAGGCACTGTGATCGCCGTGAGAATAGTTCCAGTTGTTGAAAGTCAGACCGGCGAGAGGGTAGACGTGAATCGCCCTTTCCACACGAAACGGGAATTGCATGTCTACACTACATTCAAAAGCCGATTTTCCCTGATGGCGGAAAATATAGCCTAATTCGGGTGCTATGCGGACGTGCTTGCTGAAAGTGTACTGGAAATATATGTCGGCATACCCGCCATTATTGTGTGAGGCGTAACCACCTGCAAATCCAAGTGTTTTTTCACCTTTCTGAGCTGAAGCTGATAGTGGAAGAGAGACAGCGGACATTAGCATCACGGCGGCTGTGACGAGTCTTACCATTGATTTTTTCATTCGTGAATTGAAGTTGGTTTCTGTGGATAATCGGAAATATATAGGTAGAACATTTATGAAATTCGAATAGTTTGAGTAAATTTGTAATTATTTTCCCCATTACTACCTAATCAACCAATTCCAATGAATCAATACGGATATATAAGGGTAGCCGCCGGAGTGCCCAACGTGAAGGTATCTGACGTCGATTTCAATATCGGTCAGATTGAATCCTTATGCCGTGAAGCGTCATCGAAAGGTGTAGACCTCCTTGTATTGCCCGAACTTTGTGTCACGGGTTATACTTGCGGTGATCTTTTCCAGCAGCCCTTTCTCATAGAGAAAGCTGAAGAGGGTATCGAGAGACTCATTGATTCGGAATGTTTCGGGAAGATGACGGTCGTTGTCGGGGCCCCGGTGATGAACGGTGGTAGCCGTTATAACTGCGCTGTCGTGCTTACCCGGGAGGGGGTTGCCGGAATAGTGCCGAAGTCTCATCTCCCCAATTACGGTGAGTTTTACGAAAAGCGATGGTTCGAACCTGCCGGAAGAGCGAGGGAAAAGGAAGCTATGTATACCGGTGCTTCCGGTGACAAAAGGAGCGTGCCGTTCGGCACGGATCTTATTTTCTCGATCGGACAGGCAAGATTCGGCATCGAGATATGCGAGGATCTCTGGGTGCCGGTTCCTCCAAGCAGTGCTTTGGCAAGAAACGGCGCAACGGTGATACTTAATCTTTCGGCTTCGGATGACCTTATCGGTAAACACGATTATCTCCTTTCGCTTATCTCACAGCAAAGCGCACGCTGCCGTTGTGCCTATGTCTACGCATCCGCAGGATGGGGAGAGTCGTCCACAGATCTTGTTTTCGCGGGGAAGGGGATAATTGCCGAGGATGGCTCCATATTTGAAAATAAGGAGAGATTCCCGCGTGAGCCTTTCCTGACCATCAAGGATGTGGATGTTGAGAAATTAGAGAGTGACAGGGCACGGTTCTCTACATTCTTCGACGGAGTGGAGAAAGATCCGGAATACCGGACAGTCATTATCAATGGAACCAACTTTGACCGTAAGGTTACATATCCGGAACTTGTCAATGTCAATATAGCACCGACACCATTCGTGCCGGCTGATGATTCCCGGCTCAATAACCATTGCCGTGAGATTATCAATATTCAGGCCCGGGGTCTGATGCAACGCCTCAACGCGATAGGTTGCCGCGCCGCCGTGATAGGCATTTCCGGTGGCCTCGACTCAACGCTTGCACTTCTTGTGACGGTGAAAGCTTTCGATCTCCTCGGCCTTGACCGGAAAGGGATATTCGGCATTACGATGCCGGGCGAAGCCACAACCTCACGCACACACAGCAATGCCGTCGGACTGATGGATGAACTTGGTGTCACGTCACTCGAGATACCGATCGGGAAAGGGGTGGCCCAGCATTTCGAAGACATAGGCCACGATCCCGATGTCTACGATATCACTTATGAAAATTCTCAGGCCCGCGAGCGCACACAGATACTCATGGACTATTCAAACAAGGTAAACGGTATCGTGATCGGCACGGGCGACATGTCGGAATTGGCTCTCGGATGGTGCACCTACAATGGCGACCATATGTCGATGTATGGTGTCAATTCATCCGTGCCCAAGACCCTTGTGAAGCATCTTGTCCGTTGGTTTGCCGGGGAAGTGGGTGAGAGAGCCTCGGCGATTCTACACGATATTGTCGACACTCCCATCAGTCCGGAGCTTGTGCCTTCAAAGGCGAAGGATGAGATAGGGCAGAAGACAGAGGATCTTGTCGGACCCTATGAACTTCATGATTTCTTCCTCTATCACCTTCTGCGCAGCTCTTTCTCACCTCGTAAGATATATATGCTTGCTCTCAAGGCATTCCGGGGAAAATATGACGACAAGACGATAATGAAATGGCTGGGCAACTTCTATCGCCGGTTCTTTACACAGCAGTTCAAACGTTCGTGTATGCCCGACGGACCTAAAGTGGGTAGCGTCAACCTTTCGCCACGCGGCGACTGGCGTATGCCATCTGACGCGAGCGGACGGTGCTGGATGAAAGAGGTCGAGGAGATGAGCAAGGAGATATGACACCATTCCGGTTGATGAACACAATCTTAGACTTGAAAGATGACATTTGAAGAAGATATAAAGAAAGCCGTCGAGGTTTTGAGAAATGGTGGAATCATCCTTTATCCCACGGATACGGTCTGGGGGATTGGTTGCGACGCTACCAATGCGGACGCCGTGAGCAAGATATACCGTCTCAAGCAGCGCGAGGATGCAAAGTCCATGCTCGTGCTTGTCGACAGCGACGGAATGCTTCAGCGTACTGTGTCTGATGTCCCCGATATTGCGTGGGAGCTTATCGATGCTGCCGTCAATCCCCTCACGATAATCTACGACCATCCCAACGGAGTGGCGTCGAATCTGACAGCTCCCGACGGTTCACTTGGCGTGCGCATTTCGTCGGAAAGATATTCATCGGAGCTTTGCCGCCGGTTGCGCAGGCCGATTGTTTCAACGTCGGCAAATATCAGCGGTGAAAAGACTCCAAAGACTTTTCGCGAGATAGCCGATGCAGTAAAGGAAGGTGTGGATTATGTGGCCGAATACAGACGCGACGACACTACACCACATGCCCCGAGCAACATAATCAAACTCTCCGAAGGGGGACTCTTCAAAGTGATAAGATAAGGAGATGAAGTTGTCGGTTGGTTTGCAGAGACTGAAGTATATAGCGAGCGACTGGGCCTTGAGCTCGGTGGCATTCCTCATATTCAATATAATACGCTGCCACATCCTCTATCCTCATATGGATGTCTGGAACTTCGTGCTCTCAACCAAACTACTGGTGGAACTTGCCGCAGTGCCGGTGCTCATGCTCGCGGTTTACTGGCTTTCGGGCTACTATAACCGTCCTTTCGGCAAATCGCGTCTTCAGGAACTGATTACCACCGTCTTTTCGGCCCTCATCAACACCGGAGTGATCTTCCTGATACTGCTTATCAACGACCAGACCGGACAGAGAAGTGTCAACTATGAGTTGCTGATCATATTATTCGGCTTGTTTTTCCTGTTACCCTATATAGGGCGCATCCTGATAACCCAGTATGCCTCCTCTCATTTCCGCCGCCATCAGTGGCAATTCCGGACACTCATTGTCGGTAACACGCGGGAAGGACGGGAGATGGCCCGCCGTCTGGAGAACGGTGCGGGACGTGTCGGCTATAAGATAATGGGCTTCATTGAGGGTTTCGGTGATCACCGTATGGAGGATGATGACAGCCCTGTTTACCCTCTTGACAAAGCTGAGGAGGTATGTCGTGAATTGAATATAGAGCAGCTTGTGATAGCCCCCGGAAATGGCTCGGAGGAGGAGGTGCTGCATCTCCTTTACAGACTTTTTCATATCGGGATACCGATCAAGATAGCACCCGATACACTCTCCTACATGACTTCGGCTATAAGGATCAATGATATTTATGCCGAACCTTTTATCGACCTCACTGCCCCCACACTCAGTGAGTCGGCCAAGAATGTGAAACTTGTAGCCGACACGGTTGTCTCGGCGTTCCTGTTGGTGGCACTTCTTCCACTCTACGCCGTTCTGGCTCTCCTCGTAAAGCTCAGTTCACCGGGTCCCGTCTTCTACAGTCAGGAGCGGATAGGACTGCGTAGCCGTCCTTTCCAAATATATAAATTCCGCACCATGAGGCAGGATGCCGAATCGGAGGGACCGAAACTATCCGTGGAGGATGATCCGAGAATCACACCGATCGGGAAGATATTCAGGAAATACCGTCTTGATGAACTTCCACAGTTCTGGAACGTGCTGAAAGGGGATATGTCGATTGTAGGGCCACGTCCGGAGAGGGCCTATTTCATCGAGAAGATAATGAAAGAGGCTCCCTATTACGCGATGGTATGGCAGGTGCGCCCCGGCATCACCTCATGGGGAATGGTGAAATACGGATATGCCTCGACCGTGGCACAGATGGTGGCACGCACCCGATACGACCTCATTTATCTCTCCAACATGTCACTTCTCGTTGACCTCAAGATTCTCATCTATACGGTGAAGACGGTCATCACGGGAAGAGGATTATAAATTCAAAAAAATGGCTTATACCGAACATCATAACAGGATAACAGATCTTTGGCTCGATATAGTGAGCTGGCGCGAACGCCACATCAAGGAGCGCAACTTTGTTGTCGTGCTCGCGCTGGTGGTGGGAGTGCTGTGCGGCCTCGCTGCGCAACTCCTTAAATACCTAATCCATCTTATCTCACACCTACTTACCTCACATATCAACATTACGGGAGCGAATTTCCTTTTCCTTGTATATCCCGTGGTGGGCATCATCATCGTGACCCTCTTCGTGCAGTTCGTGGTGAAAGACAATATCTCACATGGAGTCACAAGGGTGCTTTATGCAATTTCGCGTAATAAGTCGCGTCTCAAGAAGCGCAATATGTATTCCTCCCTTGTGGCTTCATCGATCACCATCGGATTCGGCGGTTCGGTCGGGGCGGAGGGCCCGATTGTGTTTACGGGTGCAGCCATCGGCAGCAATATCGGACAGTCGTTCAGGATGTCTCCGAAGATCCTGATGCTTCTTGTCGGTTGTGGGGCGGCGGCGGGTATCGCCGGAATTTTCCGTGCTCCGATTGCCGGGATGCTTTTCACTCTTGAGGTATTGATGATCGACCTTACGGGAGCGACAGTCATGCCACTGCTTATCTCCTCGATCACAGGAGCGACAGTGGCCTACATGCTTGAGGGGTACACCTCCGAATTTTTCTTCTCACAGAGTGAGCCATTCCATGTTTCCAAGATACCATATGCGGCGTTCTTCGGTATCGTCTGCGGCTTCGCATCCCTTTATTTCACGAGGATGATGTTCATGATGGAGTCATTCTTCGGGAGGATAAAGGCACGCTGGCTGAAGATAGTGGCCGGAGGGAGCATCATGGCCCTGCTCATCTTCCTTTTCCCTCCCTTGTATGGTGAGGGTTACAGTTCCATCAATACGCTGCTCGACGGAAAATATGGTGATGTCCTGACCGGGTCTTTCTTCTATGTCGATCATAACAACGTCTGGATGATAGCCGGGTTTATCGGGGCTGTTATCCTGATGAAGGTCTTCGCCACCTCCGCCACGAATGGTGCCGGAGGTGTGGGAGGCACCTTCGCCCCCTCGCTTTTTATGGGTGCCCTTGTAGGATTCCTCTACGCCTATCTGCTCAACACCATCTTTGACGGTGTCGGGATCTCAACAAAGAATTTCACCCTGATGGGTATGGCCGGAGTGATGAGCGGCGTCATGCACGCCCCGCTGATGGGAATCTTCCTCACGGCGGAGATGACCGGTGGTTATGATCTCTTCCTGCCGCTACTGATTGTCTCCACACTCTCCTACATGACGATAAAGGTGTTCGAGCCATACAGCATCTACACGATGCGCCTCGCCAAGCAGGGGGATCTCATTACGCATCATAAGGACAAGGCGGTGCTCACCTTGCTCAAGGTAGACAATGTCATAGAGCGTGATTTCAAATGTGTCAGCCCGAAGATGAACCTGAAGGAGGTAGTCGATATTATCGCCACATCTAACCGCAACCTCTTTCCTGTCACTGATGATGACGGGAAGCTTGTGGGTGTCGTGCTTCTCGATGATATACGCAACATCATGTTCAGACCGGACCTGTATAAGAAGATGCACGTCACCCGCTTCATGTCGATGCCTCCGGCGCGAATAGAGGTGACACAACCTATGGAGGAGGTGATGCGTCTTTTCGACAAGACCAATGCATGGAACCTCCCGGTGGTAGACAACGGCAAATACGTCGGATTTGTATCAAAATCCAAGATATTCAATTCCTACCGCAGGGTATTACGCCATTATTGCGACGACTAAGCAAGATTTTTATGCATGAAGGAGAATAAAACGTGATTTTCTTCTGAATGAGAAAAAAATGTTGTAAATTTGTGCTGTAAAACATAAATCGATACTTTCTCAGAACCTGAAAGGGGAAATCCTGACCCTTCTGCAAAAGATTTTTTAGATACAAATGATAAAGAAGAGCACTCTTGAGGAAATCATCAGCCAAGACCTCTCTGAATTATGGAATGTCCTGACCTCCGACGAGAAGAGGATAGTGACGGATAATTTTTCTGTCAACCATTATAAGAAAGGGCAGATAATTTACGCGGAGAATGAGGATCCGGAAAACCTGTGGTGCCTTCTGAAGGGTAAGGTGAAGATGTATAAGAGTGGTGTCGGCGACCGCGTGCAGATTCTTCGTCTTTATCGCCCGGTGCAGTATTTCGGCTATCGTGCTTATTTCGCGCGTGAGAAATATGTGTCGTCTTGTCAGGCTTTCGAGCCCTCTGTGCTCGGGTGCATATCCATGCAGATTGTCGAGGATCTGATCCACAAGAACAATGACCTTGCCTTCTTCTTTATCCATGAACTTTCGAGAAATCTCGGTGGTGCCGACACCAAGATTGTAAACCTCACCCAGAAGCACATCCGCGGCCGTCTCGCCGAGTCTCTGCTCCTCCTTGCCGACAACTACGGTCTGGAAGATGACGATGCCACCCTCAAGATCTACATGAGCCGTGAGGATCTCGCCAATCTCTCGAACATGACAACATCAAACGCCATCAGGACTCTGACAGCGTTTATGGGTGAGAAGCTTATTCTCGTTGACGGGCGCCGCATCAAGATACTTGACGAACCCCGTCTCCGCAAAATTTCAAAATTCGGTTGATTAACAATGCCATTTCAGACCGTCGAACTGTGAACGGTCAAACGCCTGTGCCGGATCATATCTCAGATGCTCTCCTTCGAGATGGAGTGGGGTTGTGAAATTGTCGGTAAATACCCCTCCCGTGCCGAGACCCTGCGGCATTGACGTGTCGGCTACTCCGGCTGTCCATTGAGCAATGGCAGTGAGTCCTACGTTCGATTCAAGAGCCGATGTTATCCACCAACCGATACCCCTCTCCTTTGCTTTTGCAATCCAGTCGGTAGCGCCGCTGAATCCGCCGCAGAGTGCCGGTTTCAGTATTATGTATTGAGGATTGATGGCGTCCAACAGGGCTATACGTTCATCTTCAGTGCCTTTCCCGATAAGTTCTTCGTCAAGGGCGATGGGGAGGGGCGAGATCCGGCAAAGGAACGCCGTCAATTCCGTCAGACCCGCTTTGAGGGGTTGCTCGATTGAGTGTACGCCGAGGTCGGCGAGACGGTTGAGGCGTGGAAGCGCATTTTCGATGTCGAATCCACCGTTTGCATCCACACGGATCATAAGCTGCTCGGGTGAGAAACGTCGTCTTATCCTTTCGATCATCTCAACCTCACTGCGCCAGTCTATGGCACCGATCTTGAGTTTTATACACCTGAAGCCGGCGTTGATCTTTTCTTCCACCCGCTGCATCATCCTGTCGAAATCACCCATCCATACAAGACCGTTGATTGTGATTTCGCTTTTCCCTTCGGTAAACGGCGACGGGAACCAGAGTCCACGGCAACCGTTGGAGAAATCAAGAAGTGCCTGCTCGAAACCGAAGAGGATCGACGAATGTCTTGTCAGGTCTGTCTCCTTCCCGATGGCTACATTAGCCATAAGTTCGGTGAGTTTCATCACATAGTAGCCGTCGGCTTCAGGGGAGAGGCCGGGGAAGACAGCCGCCTCCCCCAGGCCGTAATGTTCGGGATCATCCTCCTCGTACACCTTTATAAGAAACGTCGGCTTTTCGGTCATCACTCCGCGCGATGTGCCACCCGGTTCCTTGAAATGGAGCAGATAAGGAGCAAATGATAGTCTCATGGTTCCGATGAATTTTGATTAAGACGATATTGAGGTCTGACGATCTTTTGTTCAGATGATTTTGGGGAAACGTTATCAGGGGAATTTCGGGAAGCGGTCGAAATCGGGATCCCTCTTCTCAAGGAATGCGTTTTTACCCTCCTGAGCTTCATCCATAAGATAATACATGAGGGTTGCGTCGCCGGCAAACTCCATAAGGCCGGCCTGGCCGTCGAGTTCTGCATTGAGGCCGCGCTTGATCATGCGGATGGCGAGAGGTGAGCGCATCATGATGGTCTTGCTCCAGTCCACGACTTCGTCTTCGAGTTTGTCAAAAGGTACGACCTTGTTCACCATACCCATCTCAAGAGCCTCCTGTGCGGTGTATTGGCGGCAGAGGAACCATATCTCGCGAGCCTTCTTCTGTCCTACACAGCGGGCGAGATAAGAGGAACCGAAACCGGCATCGAAACTGCCCACTTTAGGACCTGTCTGTCCGAAACGTGCATTCTCGGAGGCTATCGAAAGGTCGCAGATGACATTGAGCACGTTTCCGCCACCGATGGAATAACCGTTGACCATGGCGATCACCGGTTTCGGAATCGAGCGGATTGCATGATGAAGTTCGAGCACATTCAGACGGGGCACGCCCTCATCGTCGATGTAGCCGCCGCGTCCTTTAGCGTGCTGGTCGCCACCGCTGCAGAAAGCTTTGTCGCCGGCACCGGTCAGAACCACGACGCGGATGTCACCGCGTTCACGGCAGATAGACATTGCGTCGAGCATCTCCTTGTTGGTCAAGGGGCGGAATGCGTTATAGACTTTGGGGCGGTTGATTGTGATTTTTGCGATACCCTCATAAAATTCAAAGAGGATGTCGGTATATTCCTTGATGGTAGTCCAGTTTCTCATTGTTATATGGTTGCTTTGATTTTCATGTAGTCCTTAAGAATCCGTGCGCTAACCTCTCCGTTGACAATAACACGCAGTATGGTGCGATGTGGTGAGGAGAAGAAGGACGGGAGAATTTCCGAGAGTTGCTTCTCATTGTCAGCTTCGGCGTAATTCCAGCCGTATGCTTCGGCGAGTTGACGAAGCGGGAGGATGGGAGGTGTGCAGAAATACTCTTCCCGCTCTTCGAGAGAGGAGGTGGTAGGGATGAAACGGAAGATACCCCCGCCGTTGTTGTCGAAGACGATAATCTTCATTCTGTCCGGAATCCCCGGGAGTGAGAGGGCATTTATATCGTAGGCCATCGACATGTCGCCTGTGATGAGTATGGTCATGCCGGGATATGCCACGGCACCACCGACAGCTGTTGATGTTGAACCGTCTATGCCCGAGACTCCACGGTTGCAATAACTTGCGTGGGGGAGATTGTGGCAAAGAATCTGTGCGTAGCGCACGCTTGTGCCATTTGAGAGGAATAGGTTGCATTGCCTGGGCAGACGATCAAATATCGTCTTGAAAGCCTTTATACCACTCCAGGGGACTTTGCTGATGAAGTCATTCTTGGCTTCCGAGGCTCTCCCCCTTAAATCATTCCATATTGAGGAATAGGAGTGATTTGAGGGTATCGGGGTGCGTACATTCTTTCGCATCACGGCAAATAGTTGGCGTAGAAACCTTGCGGGATCCACTTCAATCCGGCGTGTCATAGCCATGAAGCAGTCAGCTGTGGTGTGACTGTGGCCGATTGCCCAATGCTCGGTATGTGAGGAATTTCTGCGAAGGTACTCCTTCAGTTTTCTCGAAACGAGCGCTCCCCCTGTCGTGATGACAATATCGGGAGCGGCGGAATCAAGAATATTATCATCGTAGGCAGTCAGCACCGAGTCAATATCCGTAGCTCCCACAGAGAGGTGAAGGTTGGAGAGGGTCTCGGTCATTGCGGCGACATTCGGAAGAGAGCAGAAATCGCTCGCGCTCTTCTGCATCCTTGAGTCGGGAGGCATGAACCCGGCCACGAAAAGGATCTTTTTAGATGATGCCTCCAAGGCGAGAGTGCGGATCTTCTCCTTGTCGCCGATAGCATCGGCAGAAAGGATGGATATGGTGCGGACACCCTGAGACAAACGGTCGGTCTTTCTTCCGAGCGGGTCGCTGAGACGGACATTGATATGCACCGGACCCTCCTTTGGGGTAGTAGCCACAATCATGGCGTCGTTGCCTAACCGGTTGGCAAACCATTGCATCTCGCTGTCATCCTCACCGATTGCCGGAAGTTCGTAGCTCTTCTTGACGAAATTGGAGAAGAGGTCGGTCTGGCGGAGAGTCTGAGAGTCATCCTGATCGATCCATTGTTCAGGGCGGTCGGCAGTCACTGCAATGAGTGGCACACCCTGATAGAAAGCCTCGGCAAGAGCGGGGGCATAGTTGAGGGGAGCTGTGCCGGAGGTGCAGATAAGCGCAACCGGACGACGAGACACCATCGACAGACCCAAAGCCATGAAAGCCGCGCTCCTCTCGTCGATCACCACATGTTTCCGGATAATCTCCCGGGCGGCTGCAGCGATAAGTAGCGGAGTGTTGCGCGATCCGGGGGAACAGACGATATCTTTGACGCCGTGAGCCTCCATCACATCGATGAGGATGGAGCAGAAACGTTTGTCAGTATCGGAGATCATAGGAAGCGTGCAGGGTTATAACCGCGAAGGAACGGTGAAGTCTCCATGCGTCTTTTACCCGCAGGTTGCAGGGAAAGTATCTTTAGCCAGCGGTCAGCCGTCGCTACGGAGAGGGTGTCTTTTGTGACGCGTACATCTCCCGGGTGGGAATCTGGGTCAACTGCATTATCAGTTACGGCAGTCTCGTAGATCTTCACGTCAGAAATGGAGTCGGGGTTGCCGACAGTTTCCATCTCGGCCCATGCGGCAGGATATGGGGAAAGACCGCGGACCAGATTATGAATCTCAAGGGCCGGCTGGTTCCAATCGATGCGGCATGTCTCCTTGAAGATTTTCGGAGCCGGTATGAATTCACCTTCCGGCTGAGGGAACGTCTTTACCTTTCCCTCGGCAATATCTTTGACGGTAGAGGCCACCATCTCCGCGCCGAGGATCATGAGCCGGTCGTGGATAGTGCCTGCATTGTCTTCCGGGAGGATGTCGATACTATCCTGACCGATGATGTCGCCCGTGTCGATCTCATGTTTAAGGAAGAATGTAGTGACACCGGTCTTGTCGTCGCCGTTGATGACGGCCCAGTTGATAGGTGCGGCTCCGCGGTAACGGGGCAAAAGGGATGCGTGGAGGTTGAAAGTGCCTAAAGGTGGCATCGACCAGACGATCTCAGGGAGCATACGGAATGCAATTACAATGAAGAGATCGGCATTGATTTCGCGCAGTGCATCGACAAATTCCGGAGCCTTCAGGCGTTCCGGCTGAAGCACGCGTAGGTTGTGTTCGAGCGCGTATTTCTTGACATCACTTTGAATCAGTTTATGTCCGCGGCCTGCAATCTTGTCAGGCATTGTCACTACGGCGGCGATGTCATGACCCTCCTTGACAAGGCGGTCCAGACTCTCTACGGCGAACTCCGGAGTTCCGAAAAATACTATTTTGAGTTTCTTCATACACAAAATTAGCTAAATTTCCCGAAACGCACCCCTTCCCAGCCAAAAACTTTTCTTCGAATATTATGAGATGGTTTCTAATTGCGGAGGCAACCGATGGGGACAAGATATATGCCGTCTTCCCTACAATATGCGAAATCTCCGGTCGCTGTCAATATCATCATAAAAGATGGCTTACCCATCTTGGAAGTGTCTATGAGGGATGCAAGTTTTTTCAGATTAGCAGACCCTTCTTCTATCAGTTTGTCACCACCCAGTTTTATCTCGACCAGACCATACTTGCCATTTCGTAGATGAATTACTGCGTCACATTCAAGACCGTTGTTATCTCTGTAATGATATACGTCACCATCAAGTGATTGTGCGTACACCCTTAAATCTCTTATGCATAAGGTCTCAAAGATTAGACCAAAAGTAGAGAGTGAATTGACTAAATCATCCGGGCCAATACGCAAGGCAGCGGTGGCAATTGAGGGATCGATGAAATATCTTGTAGGAGTAGAGCGTATCACAGTCTTTGATCTTAGGTTCGGATTCCATGATTCCATATCTTTGATTACGAAAATTTGACGTAATGCATTCAGATAAGATGATATTGTATCATCCGAGATCTTGTCATTGTCATTGACAGCCACATCCTGTCTGATTTTACTTACCGGAGTCTGGGTCCCTTGGTGTCTTGCATAAGAACGCAATATGACTCTTGCCCTTTCAACATTTCTCTCGACACCATCTACCCGGGATATATCTTCCTCAACTACTAAATCAAGGTAGTCAGTTGCCTGACTTAGGGCGCCCTTTACACTCATTTCTTCCGCCACAGCGTAGGGCCAACCACCCCTGCAACAGAGAAAAGCGATATCCTTTAAGCTATGTCTGTTAAATCCTCGTATCCTTTCCGGAGATTTGAATAATTCTGTCAAACTGACATCACCGGAGGAGTCTCCTGATTCAAATAACGACATAGGCAACATGTCAATGATGGCGAATCTTCCTGTTCCAGTATGAAAAATAGGGTGTCTATCATCTTTTTTGATTGGAACTGCGGAGCCGGTCAATATAAATTGACCTCGTTGATGTCGATGATCCACTTCATAACGGACTGCATCCCATAGCTGCGGGGCAAGTTGCCATTCGTCTATAAGACGGGGGGTAGTTCCTGTAAGTAGTAGTTGAGGGTCTATTTTCGCCAACTCAATATTATTTTGAGACATTCCGGGTTGACTCATGTAAATCACACTCCCAGCCTGTTGTTCCGCGGTGGTTGTTTTTCCACACCACTTTGGGCCTCGTATCAATATGGCTCCTTTTGCTTCAAGTTTGTCCTTTAATAACTCATCAGCAATTCTTGGACGATATGTTATGGTATTAGGGGTACTCATAATCTTTATAAATTATTGAGCAAAAGTAATAAAAATAATTCATTCGGCAAAATAGAGTGATTTCGTTCGGCAAATTTGAGCGATTTCGTTCGGCAAATTCGAGCGATTTCGTTCGGCAAATTTGAGCGATTTCGTTCGGCAAATTCGAGCGATTACGTTCGGCAAATTCGAGCGATTTCGTTCGGCAAATTCGAGTTTTATATAAGCCTATTCCATTTTTACTGCAAATTTGCAGTAAAAATGGAATAGGTATGGATAGAAATCTTTGAATCAGTTTATGTCCGTGATAGGTAATCTTGTCAGGATTAGCTAAATTTCCCGAAACGCACCCCTTCCCAGCCAAAAACTTTTCTTAATATTTGAACCTGACGGTTTTCAATGTATTGCGTTTGGGATACTTGACTTTGATTGTTTCTGGATTATCATAACCGTCGACCTCTATGCGCAATACGACTTCTTTAAGCGGTTTGCCATCCTTGTCATGAAAGTCCGGATCGTCACCCCAATAAAAACGGAATATCCCCTTTTCCTCAATCCAATATGGATCAATATAGTCAGAATCTTCTTCACCATTTTCATCAAGATAGACACGCTCTATCATGATTTTCTCATAGGGTATAACCTTTTTATTTTCATCGATAATACGCATGTCAAGCATATTTTTACGGTCAAATTGAAAAGGGGGAACACCACCCGCGATACCTTCCAATCCTTTGGCTATGATGGAATCTGCTGCCATCTGTGCAGGGACATTCTCCATTGGCGAGCCGGCATCAGGGGTCCGGGCTTGAACGACAATGGGAGTGAGCATGGCAATGGCTCCAGCCGATATTCCTGCGAGGTTAACCAACTTCCCCGCGAGTTGACGCTTGCGGAGCTGCAGTTCCAGGTATCTCACCTCAGCCTCGCATTTGGGACACGTGCCAAGACAATCACCCTTATAACGACATTCCGACGTTGCAAGCTCTATGTCATTTGCCTCAGCAATCTGTCGGCGAATCTCCTTCAATATCTTGCAGGTATTCTTTCCTCTTGCCATATTCAATGTTTAAGGATTTTGAAGGTAAATAAATCAAATTTGGAGTAGCCGAGTGCCGATAGATATATGCGGCTCTCCTCGCGGTTGCCGTCTGTATTGAAGTCGGGGATAAGTGGCAGGCGTATAGTGCAGTCGTTCTGACGTTTGGCTTCGGCAATCAAGCGAAGATTAGAAAGCACCTGCGAATTATCCTTGCCGGTGTATCGCCGGTAAATATCCGCATCCATATCCTTTATATCGATAATCCATGAATCAATCACCGGAATCAGGGCTTCGATATTCTCTTCCGGCACATTGAGCGACGTTTCTAATGTAAGCTTCCAAGACGAGCCACACAGCTCGCGGAAACGGCGGATAAAATCAGGTCTTAATGCCGGTTCACCGCCTCCGAAAGTCACACCGCCATTGGTAGCGACGAAATAGAGCTCGTCAATACGTGTCTCGGCATACAATTCATCAGGTGAATACATGCGGAAGCAGCGACTGTCGCCCAACGACTGAGGGTTAAGGCAATAGCTGCAACGCAGCGGACAACCGTGGAAAGCCACAAGCGTAGTTACACCGTCGCCGTCGATAGAAAGGCGATGACGTAATATCCCTATGATCTTTTCCCGCAGCTCCATGAATCCATTATATTTGACGGAGGAGTTTGCCGTTGGGGGTGCGGGGGAGAGTGGGGAGGGTGGTGATTGATTTGGGGACTTCGTAGGTGGCGAGATTCTGCTTTAATAGGGCTTTGACAGTTGGTATGTCTACGGGTGCCTCGGTTTCTATCGTCAGGATTAGGCGCTCTCCCCATTTCTCGTCGGGTTCGGAGGTGACGAGACATTCCTTGCCGATCAGACGGTTGATGCGTTGCTCCAGTTCTTCCGGATTCACTTTCTTCCCTCCTGTTATGATCACATTGTCAAACCTTCCCAATATCCGGAATCGTTTCCCTCTATCCTCGAATATCTCCGCCATGTCGTTTGTCTTGACGGTAGTCAAGGGTGATCCGGGGTTTTCTGACACGGGCAATGTGATGACAAGGCATCCCCGCGAATCAAGAGACACGGCAATGCCGGGTAATGGCTCGAAAAGGTTCTCTTTCGTCGTCACTTTCCGCAGTGCAATATGAGAAGCGGTCTCGGTCATCCCGTAGGTCTCGTAGCAATTCAGTCCGGAGGCAGCTATGCGCTTTCGTAAGTCAGGATGTATCGAGGATCCTCCTATAATAATAGCATTGATGGAGGGAAGCGAGTCAATTCGGTCGAGGATGGAAATCATTTGCGAGGGTACTACCGCAAGCAGATCGATCGGTTGAGATGTCCGGCTCTCCTCCGTCAATGGATGGTTTGTTGGTTTCTCCCACGTCAGTCTTGCGCCCGATAGCTCTGCGCGGACAGCCATCATCTTCCCTCCGATGAAGTCGGGGGAGACACAGGAGTGGAGACGAGAGCCGCCATCTATGGAGAAAAAATTGTTTGTGCGGATGGCACTTGCACGTAGCATCCCTTTCGTTAGACGGATCTCCTTGGGGGTGCCGGTTGAGCCGGAGGTGTGGGCCACGATTGCCCCAGCCTCATCGCGCCATTCATTCAGAAATTCCGGAAAAGTCATTTGCCGACATTTATGATAGCCCCACGGAAAACCGATATTTCCGTGGGGCTCTGGATTATCTGTCAAAAAGATTCAAGAGGGATTATTTTGTCTCTTTAGCTTTCTTGGCGGTTGTCTTCTTAGCTTTGGGAGCCTCTTTCTTGGCAGCGGTTGCCTTACGGGTTCTCTTGGCCTTGGGTGCCTCAACGTCAGCTTTCTCAGCAATCTCGAGAGTCTCAACGGCGGGAGCCTTGAAGTCATCGGAGTTGATGATGTTGTTGCGCATGTTGGCAATCTCCTTGTTGAGCTGGTTGATTTCCTGTGCCTGGTTGCTGATGGTCAGCATGAGTGAGTTGAGCTCCTCATTGTCGATATTCTCGGGGAACTGCTCCTGTACACGCACAAGGAAGTCGGCGAGCACATTCATGTAGTTGGTGAAAGCCGAGAAGGGTGAGTCGTAGGGGCTGAAGGCAGCGTGGCTTGCGCCGTCGGCTTTGTTCTTGGTCGACATGTAGAAGAAGTGGTCGCTGCTCTGGAGATACTCCCAGTCTTTCTTGAGACGACGGTCGTTGCAGAGGTTGATGCGCTCGGCTACAGAATAGAGCTTGTCGAGAGCCTCGTTCTGGAGTTCATTACCTCTCCATGCGGAAACGTCGCGGGCCTCATCCACATCGGAGATGGGGAACGGCACTGAGATGACATCGACAGGCTTGAATTTGGAAACGACATCGGTAGGTGTCGTGAACTGGATACCTTTCTCCTTTGCAAAGCGGGGGAGAGCCTTCATGAAATCGAAGATACCTGTGTTTGCGGGGAGGAAGTTGCCGAAGGTATCCATGCTCATGTAGAGGTTGACAACCTGCTCCTTATCGTCGAGCGAGGCGAGCCAGTCCACATACTTGTCGGCTGTGAGGGGGTATTCGGCCCAGCTGTAGTCGTTGAATCGGCGTGAGATATCCTCGGCGAGCTTGTCGTTGGTGAGAAGGAGACGGAGCGACGGAGCGGAGACTGCCGAGTAAACATAGTCAGGGCTCTTCCAGCCGAGGATGTGCTTGGCGCCCTCGGTGAGGACTGCCTTGTAGCCCATGGCGGCTACCATAGATGCAATCTCGTCGTCGTAGATGAGTTCGGTGTTGGCGAGCACCTTCGGAGTTTTGCCGAAGAGGTGCTTGATGAGGTCGTCATGCTCCTTCACCTCGCGGAGGAATTCCTCCGGATCCATGAGTGAGGAGAGTGAGTGGGAATAGGTGCCCCCGAGGAACTCTACGCAACCGGTGTCGGCGAGACGCTTGAGAAGGTCGATATATTCGGGCACATACTGCTGGAGCTGCTCGATGGCGGTGCCGGAGATGCAGATGGAGCATTTGAACTCCCCTTTGCTCTCCTCGATCATCTTCAGGAGAGTCTCGGCCATCGGGATGTAGCTGTTCTGGGCGAGACGGGTGATGATGTCGTCGTTGGCGAAATCATCGAAATACCAGTGGTCATTGCCGATGTCGAAGAATCTGTAGCGTTTCAGGCGGAATGGCTGGTGTATATTGAAATAAAAACAAACATTTTTCATGACTGTATGAATTTTAATTTAAGTTTCGCAAGCTCAACTTAAAGGTTATGGGGGTTATGAGGTTATGGGGTTATACTCCATGTCATGCATTGGGGTCATTTACGAGAGTTGATCACATTCTCGTAGATGTCGATTACCTTCTTTCCGGCTTTCTCCCAGGTTATGCCGTGGATCTCCTCGATGCCACGGTCGCGCAGGGTGTCATAGAGAGCCTTGTTGGTGATGATGGAGTGCATTGCATCCGCCATGGCGTCTACATCCCAGTAGTCGGTCTTGATGACATTGTCAAGGATTTCGGCGCAACCGCTCTGCTTCGAGATGAT
>CAZMHE010000031.1:0-3323 GCA_964566015.1 uncultured Sangeribacter sp.
TGAACTTGCACTTCTCGCTCAGAAGATGGGACGCCGTATATATCTCGTGGTTGAGAAGCTCAATGAGCTCAAGCTTATCGCTGATGTCGCCAAGCGCCTCGGGATTGTCCCGAATATCGGTATCCGTATCAAGCTTTCCTCTTCCGGAAGTGGCAAGTGGGAGGAATCGGGTGGCGACGTGAGCAAGTTCGGTCTCAACTCCTCCGAGCTGCTTGACGCACTCTCCTTCCTTGAGAAGAACTCCATGATGGAGGCCTTGAAACTTATTCATTTTCATATCGGAAGTCAGATCACCAAGATCAGACGCATCAAGAACGCTCTTCGCGAGGCCATGCAGTTCTATGTGCAGCTCTCGAAGATGGGCTTCAAGATTGAATTTGTGGATATTGGTGGCGGCCTCGGTGTGGATTATGACGGCACACGCTCGTCAATGGGTGAGAATTCGATGAATTACTCAATTCAGGAATATGTCAATGACTCCGTCTCTGCTCTTGTCGATGTCTGCACCAAGAATGGTCTTCCTCACCCCAATATCATCACGGAAAGCGGGCGTTCCCTCACGGCGCATCATTCAGTGCTGGTGATTGAGGTGCTCGAGACAACCCAGCTTCCGATCTGGAATGACAATGAGGTGGTCGGTGAGGATGGTCATGAACTGTCGAAAGAACTCTACAATATCTGGGACCGCATCAATGCCACTACCCTCTTCGAAGACTGGCACGATGCCCTTCAGATCCGTGAGGAGGCTCTCGAGCTCTTCAGCCTTGGCCTTCTCGACCTGAGGACACGCGCACAGATTGAGAAACTATTCTGGTCTGTGGCCCGCGATGTCAACGATCTCACCAAGAGCATGAAGCATCCGCCGGAAGAATTGAGGAAAGTCGACAGGATGCTTCCGGAAAAATATTTCTGCAATTTCTCTCTTTTCCAGAGTCTCCCCGATTCATGGGCGATCGACCAGCTATTCCCGATCATGCCGATTCAGCGTCTTGACGAGAAGCCGACCCGCCGTTGCACAATTCAGGACATCACGTGCGACTCCGATGGCAAGATCAACAGGTTTGTTTCTCCGCAGGGAATGTCTTACTCACTACCGGTGCATACATTCAAGCAGAATGAGAAATACTATATCGGTGTCTTCCTCGTGGGAGCATATCAGGAGATTCTCGGTGACCTGCACAATCTTTTCGGAGATACGAGTGCTGTTCATATCACTGTCGATGAAAACGGCTACAAGATTGAGCAGGTAATCGACGGCGAGCCGGTAGCCGATGTTCTCGATTACGTTGAATACAGTCCGAAGAAACTGGTGCGTAATCTTGAGACCTGGGTGACATCGAAGATGAAACAGGGAGTTATCTCGGCTGAACAGGGACGCCAGTTCCTCAATAACTATAAATCCGGTCTCTACGGCATCACCTATCTTGAGCGCGACTGATGAGATATTTCATTCGTCTTTCTTATAATGGCGCGGGTTTTCACGGCTGGCAGAGTCAGCCTAACGCCGTCAGTGTGCAGCAGACTCTCGAGGAGGCTCTCTCGACCGTCTGCCGGGTTCCTGTGGCTTTGACCGGAGCGGGACGCACTGATGCCGGAGTCCATGCAAGAGAGATGTTTGCCCATTTTGATCTCCCCGCAGAGATTGAAGATAAACGGAAACTCATCCTATCCCTCAACCGTCTTGCCGGTAAAGGGATAGCAGTCAATGATATTATCGATGTCGCACCCGATGCCCATGCCAGGTTTGATGCTATCGAGCGAACCTACAAGTATTTCGTTTCCTTCAGGAAAACACCATTCCTGAATCCACTTTGCTGGACATCTCCATCGCGCCTTGATGTAGGGATGATGAATGAAGCGGCCGGACTGCTTCTGGAAACAGATGACTTCACTTCATTCGCCAAACTTCATTCAGACGCCAAGACAAATATCTGTGACGTCAGGAGAGCTGTATGGGAAGAAGTGAAAGGAGACTCGGATGCTCTTATGCCAGGACTTCTGGAGGATGGACTCGTGTTTACCATATCGGCTGACCGTTTCCTGCGAAATATGGTCCGTGCCATCGTCGGGACACTTGTCGACGTCGGTCGTGGTAAACTCACCATTGACGGATTCCGTGAGATTATCTCAACGAAAGACCGTTGTGTTGCCGGCACTTCGATGCCCGGCAACGCACTTTTCCTTTGGGAAGTGAAATATCCATACATTACCCATTAACATCATACCTCTCACCTATTACCTATTACCCCCCTAACCCCTTTGTCAATGGCCGACCAGATAAGGAAAGAGATTGAAGATCTCCGAAATGAAATCAACAGGCACAATCATAATTACTATGTGCTTAACTCGCCGGAAATCTCAGACCGTGATTTCGATTTTCTGCTCAAGCGTCTTGAGAAGCTTGAGTCGGAGCACCCGGAATATGACGATCCGTTGTCTCCGACCAGACGTGTAGGTTCCGATCTGACGAAGGGTTTTGAGCATGTTCTCCATGCCCGGCCGATGATGTCTCTGGCCAATTCTTATTCCATTGAGGAGGTCGACGAGTGGTTTGAAAGGATCCGGAAGGCTCTCGATGGTGAAGACTTCACAATCGTCGGGGAAATGAAATTCGACGGCACTTCCATCTCCCTCACTTATCTTCATGGGCGCCTCCAGAGGGCAGTGACACGTGGCGACGGCACACATGGTGATGACGTGACGGCCAATGTCAAGACCATCCGGAGTATCCCCCTGCAACTTCAGCCGGGTGACTGGCCCGATGAATTTGAGATCCGGGGGGAGATACTTATGCCCTGGGAGGTTTTCGAAAAACTTAATGCAGAGCGGGCCTATAACGAGGAACCACTCTTTGCGAATCCGCGTAATGCCGCTTCCGGCACTCTTAAGACACAGGATCCGCGCGAGGTCTCAAAAAGGCATCTTGATGCTCGTTTCTATTATCTATTAAGTGATGATCTGCCCTATGACAATCATTACGATAATCTTGAGGCTGCCCGTAAGTGGGGATTCAAGGTCTCCAAGGCGATGAAACTCCTCCACTCCCTCGATGAGGTAAATGAATATATCAATTACTGGGATGTCGAGAGAAAGTGTCTGCCGGTAGCTACTGACGGCCTCGTCTTTAAGGTGAACTCACTCCGTCAGCAACTCAATCTCGGTTACACGGCGAAATCCCCCCGCTGGGCGATAGCTTTCAAGTTCAACCCGGAAAACGCCTGCACTCGCCTGAGATACGTCTCTTTCGAGACAGGACGTATGGGTATCGTAACGCCGGTTGCAAACCTTGAACCGGTCTTGTTGTCCGGAACGATAGTGAAACG
>CAZMHE010000031.1:3423-19197 GCA_964566015.1 uncultured Sangeribacter sp.
GGCATCGGCGAGGAAACAGCAGAGTTGCTCTTTGACAGCGGACTGGTGGAAAGAATTGCCGACCTCTACGACCTTACCCTCGAGAAACTGATGTCGCTCGACAGGATGGGTGAGAAATCAGCTCAGAAGATACTCGACGGTATCGAGGCTTCCAAATCAGTTCCCTTTGAAAGGGTGATCTATGCCCTTTCTATTCCCAATGTCGGTGAGACTACTGCCAAGCGTATCGCCATGTCGGTGCAGACAATGGATAGGATGCTTTCAATGAGTGAGGAGGAGCTGACTGCAATTCAGGATGTCGGTCCGGTTATCGCCAAATGTATCTACGACTATCTGCGTGACCCGGTGAGTATCGATAATATAAAAAGGCTGACAGAAGCCGGTGTGCAGATGACTCTGTCAGCTGAAAAACTTGCCCCGAAAGGTGATGCTTTGGAGGGTAAGACCGTTGTAATCTCGGGAACTTTCTCACATCATTCACGTGATGAATACAAGGAGATAATAGAACGTGAAGGTGGAAAGAACTCAGGAAGCATATCAAAGAAGACTTCTTTCGTCCTTGCCGGTGAGAACATGGGCCCTGCCAAAAAGGAGAAATGCGAAAAGCTCGGTATCCCGATGATCTCCGAAGATGACTTCCTGAAGATGATCGGGAAATGAAACTAATTTCTTGAAAAGGAATCTAAGGATCAGAGCGCTTTGAGTGTCCTGATCCTTTCGTGGGGTGAGTCGGCGCCGAAGATATAGCTGCCGGCCACGAGTATGTCTGTTCCGGCTTCAGCAAGTTTTCTTCCTGTCTTTTCGTTGACTCCTCCGTCAACCTCAATCTTGGCTTTTGAGCCGCTTTCGGCAATTAGGCGGCGAAGATCCCCGACCTTCTTGTAAGTATTCTCTATGAACGGTTGGCCACCGAAACCGGGATTGACCGACATTAGCAATACAAGGTCGAGATCGGCGATTATGTCTGTGAGCATCACAACCGGGGTGGATGGGTTGAGTGTTACTCCTGCCGCCATTCCGGCATTGTGGATCTCGGAGATGGTGCGGTGCAGATGGCGGCAAGCCTCGACATGCACATTCATCAAGCTTGCTCCGCAATCACGTACCTGGCTGACCCAATTCTCCGGATTGACCGTCATCATGTGTACGTCGAGGGGTTTGGTGCAGATCTTCCCGACTGCATTGAGCACAGAAAATCCGAATGATATATTCGGCACAAAGACGCCATCCATCACGTCGAGGTGAAGATAGTCGGCTTCGGAAGTGTTTATCATGTCGATCTCACGGGCTAAGTTCGTGAAATCCGCGGCTAAAAGCGATGGAGATACTTCCATTTATTATCCTTCTTTAATGCGTTCCAGACTATGAATATCACACAGAGCACCCCGAGACCATATCCGGCCCAGGTCAGATACTGATTGTATTGCTCCACTTTGATGAAGAGATCGGCAGGGGCCACAGTCTTCGACAACCAGAATCCGAGAGCTCCGAGAATGCAGTTCCAGATGAAAGCTCCTAAAAATGTGAAGAGAGCGAAAACGCCGACATTCATTTTCGAGATTCCGGCGGGTATGGAGATAAGTTGACGAACAGCCGGGATGAGTCGCCCGATGAATGTCGAGATGGCTCCATGTTTGTCGAAGTAGGCTTCAGCTTTTTCCACCTTTTCCCGATTAATGAGCAGGGCATGAGCCACCCTTGTATTGGAGAAGCTGTAGACTACCGGCCGGCCAATCCAGAGAGCGAGGTAGTAATTGATAAATGAACCTACCATAGCTCCGAGTGTAGCGATCAGCACCACCATGAAAATATTCATGTCGCTGCCTGCACCTGCGTTGGTGCAAGCTAAATAAGCGGCCGGAGGCACCACCACTTCCGAGGGAAATGGTATAAATGAACTCTCTATGACCATAAAGATGAAGACAAACCAGTAATTGGCATTGTCTACAAACCATTGAAAGAATTGACTGGCATCAAAGAGTGCCAGGGGTATAAGATCAATCATCAGATAAATATTATTCAGACCAGACCGGTCTCCTTCAGCATTTTTTCGTAGAAACCGGCTTTGGTTTCAAGTTTCATCGGATATGCACGCGATGAGGAGGGCATCCTCCAGTGTCTGAACTTCCGGAGTGTACCATCATCCATAGTGACGGAACATTCTGTGAACTCTCCGACTTTAGGAATATCCGTTGAAGTTAACTCCGCAATAATCCCGGCGGCCTTCTCACCTGTTGTCGCCACTGCAATGCAATCAGGCAGTTCTTTCAAGGAGGCGGCGAGATCGATAGGTTTGTCAATCTGCAGCCACTTGTCAGAAGCATTGTCTTTCGTGCGTGTCACCTCCTTCCCTGTATCACTCAAGGCTATTCCTTTCTCAGTAAGGAGAGCCTTGATCTTTTCAAGGAGGAAAGTCTTCTTCCCGTGGTCGACTAAAGCGCCCTTATCCCCGAAATAGATCAGTCCGAAGATTCGCCACATGTCATTGATGAAATTCGGGTAATAGAAATTCATCGACCATCGGTTCTGCTTGGGAGGGAAAGTGCCGCACATCAGCAATCTTGCTCCCTGCGGAAAGAAGGGTTCAAGGGGATGTGATTCCATGAGATTATTTCTTTGTCAGTGCGGATGCCACTTTTTCAGCGAGTTGAGCAGCTTCCTGCATTGTGTTGTCGCTTGCCCTGTGTTTCATCTCAAGGGAAGCCACAATGTCAAGATTCATTTTCTCCGCGTATGAACCGAGAAGTTTCTTCGATGCCGATGCCCATGTAAAGGATCCGAATGTGGCGAGCACCTTGTTCTTAACCTCACGGGTCTCCATCGCGATCATGAACTGTTCCACCGGCGGGAAGATATGCATCGAATAAGTCGGTGAACCAACGATCAGACCCTCATATCTGAACGCGTCAGCAATCATGTAGCTCAAGTCAGACTTGGATGCATTGTGAATCTTGATCTTCCTGACGCCCCGTGCAGAAAGCTGACGTGCTATCTCCTCGGCAACCTCCGCGGTGTTTCCATACATTGATCCGTAGATGATAGTCACACCCGGTTCACTTTCATAGCGGCTCAGACGGTCATAAAGGGAAATCACATCCTTGACCTTCTCATGCCATACAGGCCCGTGTGTTGAACAGATATAATCTATTGCAAGTGAGCCGGCTTTTTGAAGAGCACCCTGTACTGCTTTACCATATTTCCCTACTATGTTGGAATAATAGCGATACATCTCATCTTCATACCATGCGACATCCATCTCAGTATCGACTATTCCTCCGTTCAAGGCTCCGAATGAGCCGAATGCATCACCGGAAAAAATCACCCTGTCTTCTTCAATGTATGTCATCATTGTTTCAGGCCAGTGTACCATTGGGGTCAGTATGAAGCGCAGTGTCTTGCCACCGAGTTCAATCCGGTCGCCATCCTTAATTTCAATAATGCGGTCGTCGGCTACCCCGTAATACCCTTTCACCATCGCTATCGTCTGGCGGTTGCCGACAAGCTTACATTCAGGATATGTGGCGAGCACGACGTTGATGCCACCGGAATGATCAGGCTCCATGTGGTTGATCACGAGGTAATCGAGCTTGTCATTGCCGTTCTCGGACTTCACCGAACTCAGGAGCGAGCGGATCTCACTGATTTCTACCGTATCTATAAGTGCGTTCTTTTCAGTTCCTTTTACTATATAGGAGTTATAGCTTACGCCGTTTGGAATCGGCCATAAGCCTTCAAATCTTTCGGTAGTGCGGTCGTTGACACCGACATAATGCACTCCATTAGTAATTTCAGCAATATTCATAACTGTTGTGGAAATCTTTTTTCAGTATTTCCTTGATTTTTGTTTGTGTTTCAAGATATGCTTTCCACTATATTTAACGCTTGTCAGCGTGAAATTCCTTAATTTTTTGCAAAATTAGGGAAAAATCATTTAATAGTGACTATTGATGGGGAGTACTATATGGATTTATTAAATTACCCACCTCTCTTTAACAAATATTAACAATAAAAACTAATTTATTAGTTGCGCAACTATAAAATTAGTTATACCTTTGCGCCATCAATACTTCTTACCTCATCACACAACCTTAATACAAATATGAAACCCGGCAGAAAACAGAATTTGCTTACGGAGAAGGAAGCCTTTATCATGAACACCCTTTGGGATGACGGGCCCTTGTTTGTAAGGGAGATTCAAGCCAAATATTCGGAACCTCGTCCACATTTCAACACAGTAGCCACCACGGTTAGGATACTCGAATCAAAGGGGTATGTGGCGCATGAGGAGATAGGTTCGAGCCACAGGTTCTATGCAGTTGCAAAAAGGGAAGATTTCCGTGATAGATCTTTGTCAGAAGTGATCAGGAATTATTTCGGCAATTCCTATAAGAATGTTGTCTCGGCTCTTGTCGAGGAGGAAAAGATTTCGGCAGATGATCTCCGTGATATTCTTGACATGATTGAAAAGAAGAATTAATGAATTAAAGTATGGGATACCTTTTGTCAATTGCGATAGCATCGAGTATCATACTGACCCTTATCTTCATTTGCTATAAGTTGTTGATGGCTGATGAGCGGCAGTTCAGGCTCAACCGTATCACTCTTTACGGGATATATCTGGTGTCGGTAGGTGTACCACTCTACTATTATCTGCGCCCGGCACCACAAAGAATCAACACTCTGCATGAGGCTTTAATCGAGGTTGATTTGCAGGGGATTGAGACAGGTGTGATAGTCAACGATACTCCGGCATGGCCTGAAGTGCTCGTATGGATATACATGATTGGAATCTTTCTGGGTCTTGTGAGATTCATCTATTCTCTTGTAAAGATTGCATGTATTATAAGGAGAGGAAAGAGAAGGTCATATCCCGGATCATCATCACTGATCATTACTGAAGATACCTCCCTCTCCCCTTTCAGTTTCATCAAATACATAGTCTTGTCTGATAAAGATTACGAAGCCTTGTCGGATATGGTGATCCTGCATGAAGACACACACATAAGGGAGCGTCATTGGGTCGACCTTACCTTTGCCAACCTGTTTGCAATCTTTCAGTGGTTTAACCCTGCGGCGTGGCTGATGATTGAGGAGTTTAAAAACCTCCATGAATATCAGGCCGATGACTCAGTGATTCAATCAGGCAAGGATATGAAAGAGTATCAATATATGCTAATAAAAAAGGCTGTTGGCGAGAGATTGCCGTCACCTGCCAACAGCCTGAATCATAGTAAACTTAAAAAACGTGTAACCATGATGTACAAAAAGAAGCCGCGCTTTATGCGCCGTGTGGCCGCTGTCGCCACTGTCCCCGCTCTCATTGCCGGGATCGCCATCGTCAACTCCTCTGCCGTAGCCTCTGTGCTCAGCGAGACAAGATCCGTATCGCTGTTCCCGGCAGACTCAAGAATCTCATCAGAAGAAGGTCTTGTAGCAACCGTGAGTGAGAATGACAATGAAATGTCGGGTAAAGTTACTAATTATTCCTCAGTAATCGGTAACGACGATTCGGAAAAATCAAATTCTACTGATAATTCAGGAGATTATTTCAACAATGAAGCATCTAAGGATAACCTTGCGTTGAATCAGGATCAAGTATTGGATTCCGATTCAAACGATTCCGGGAAGAGTGTCAGTGACTCGAACCCGGAGAGCACAATGGCTCTCACTGCAGTCATTTCTTCGGCTGCCGGTGAGGAGAAACCGAAAGATGTCTATGTTCAGGTTGAAGAGATGGCGGAATTTCCGGGTGGAATGAAGGGACTGATGACTTTCCTGTCACAGAATATCCGTTATCCGGAAAGTGCCATGAGGCATGAAATTCAAGGAAGAGTGATCATAAAGTTCATCATCACCAAAGATGGCACTGTCGAGAATCCAGAGGTAGTTAAGGGTGTTGATCGGGATCTTGACGCAGAAGCCGTCCGTGTAGTCAAAATGCTCCCTAAATGGACTCCCGCCAAGGTAAACAATGTAGCAGTAGATTCCTACTTCACTCTCCCGGTCGCTTTCAAAATCCAGACTCCTGTCGAGAAAAAAGACTCGACCTCCCTGGAAGTAATCCGTTACAACTGATAGAGTCTTACTCGCGTTAACCATCAGACGTTCTTTTGATAATACTACCTAAAATGAAGGGGTTCCGTCTCGCGGAATCCTTTCATTTTAGGTAAGTATATATATATGGAGTGAGTGTTTTCTGTAAGAAATTTGTTAATTTTGCATTGATAGCATTTCAATATATAGATTTTTAAAACAGATGAAATTTCATTTTGCTCCTGTTCAAGGGCATACGGATGCTCCTTACAGACATTTCCATAAATTGGTTTACGGACAGGATTTAACCTATTATACCCCTTTCATACGTCTCGAGCAGGGCGGACTGCGTCCCAGAGACAGCAAGGATTATAACTCCTCCCTTAATGATGATCTGCATCTTGTTCCGCAGATTATTTTCCGTGATCCCGATGAACTGCATTCCCTTGTTGCGCTTCTTAAGAATGATGGCATAAAGGAAATTGACCTGAATATGGGTTGCCCGTTTCCACTCCAGACCGGTCACGGACGCGGGGCTGCAACTGTCGGTAAACCGGAACTCGCCGATGCCGTTGCAGAGGTGGTATCAGATAACAAAGACGTGAGATTCTCTGTAAAGATGAGGCTTGGATTTGATAATCCGGAAGATTGGAAGGTCCTTTTGCCGAGACTTAATGAAGTGTCGCTCGATCATATCACAGTGCATCCCAGAGTTGCCAAACAACAATATGAAGGCGAAGTTGACATGTCTGCGTTTAAGGAGATCCTTGAATCAAGTAAGAATCCGGTTGTCTATAACGGCGACCTCAGGATGCCGGAGGATATGATCCGTTTTGTCGAGACTTATCCGTCAGTTGACGGAATAATGATGGGACGTGGTCTTCTCGGAAGACCCTCTCTTGTGGCGGAATATCTTGACGGAACTGAATGGACTCGTGAGAAACGTCTTGAAAAGATGCTCCGTTTCCATCAGCTCCTTATTGCCCATTATGAGAGTGTATTGTGTGGAGAAAGTCAACTTCTTTCCAAGATGCGACCATTCTGGGAATATGCCGAGTCCGAAATAGGGAGAAAGGCATGGAAGGGGATAAAGAAAGCCACAAACATAGCGAAGTATAATTCCGCGGTCGCAATGATAGAATAATAGTTATGAAAATTGCAATATTAGTAGCGATGGATAAGGAGTTGAGTCTTGTGAAATCCATCCTTGATAATCCTGAAGATAAAGGAAGTGTAGTCACCGGCAAGATTGGTAACCATGAGATAACTCTTGGAAAGTGTGGAATCGGTAAAGTTAATTCCGCTATCAATACCTACAAGACCATAGAGTCATTCCAGCCGGAACTTGTAATAAACACCGGAGTCGCCGGAGGTGCCGGACTTCCCGTAGGATCTCTACTGGTGGCAGACCGCATTGCTTATAGCGATGTCTGGTGTGGACCCTCGACAGAATATGGTGAGGCAGATGGTTGTCCTCTTTTCTTTACGCCGGCTAAAGTTGTCGTTGAGAAGGCGGAGGAATTAATTAAAGATGACTCCGTAAGGTTCGGTCTGATCTGCACAAGCGACAAATTTATTTGCAAAGCAGAGGAGATCGCCTTTATAAGAAGTCATTTCCCTGACGTCTCGGCTGTAGATATGGAGTCGGCATCCATAGCGCAGGTTTGCTATATGAACAAAGTTCCCTTTGCAATCTTCAGGGTAGTGAGCGACACACCCGGAGAGGGGGAGAATCTTGCCCAATATGAATCATTCTGGACTGATGCTCCCAAAAAGACATTCTCTGCTGTCAAGACTCTGATCGAGGCGCTTTAGAATCATTTGATGCAGACTTGGGTTTCCTCGAACGCCGGTAACGGGGGTTTCCTCTACGCACCGGTTTCTTCCCTTTACCCCTCCCCTTCCTTTGGTTAGAGCCAATCTCTCCATAGGAAGGGGCTTCACCGAGGTCTTCAGGCACAGGCAACTTGTCGACTTCCTTTTCAAGGAGACGTTCTATATTCCTGAACTTTCCCCTTTCCTTTTCACTGATGAAAGTGTAGGCGCTTCCGTCGCGGTCGGCACGGGCCGTGCGACCGATGCGGTGTACATAATCTTCCGCTTCATGAGGCACATCATAATTGATGACCGTCTCGATATTGTCAATGTCAATACCACGGGCAATGATATCCGTAGCCACTACCACATTGATGAATCCCGCCTTGAATTTGAGCATTACCTCTTCGCGCAAATTCTGGTCAAGATCCGAGTGCATCTCACCCACATTGATCTTCATCTTCTTGAGACTGCGGGCCAATTCCTTTACCTTCTGTTTAGAAGATGAGAAGATGATCACCCTGCGGGGTGGATTCTCGCGGAACATCCTTTCGAGAATAGGCATCTTCTGTGTCTCATAGCATACATATGCCGCCTGTTTTATTTTCTCAGCCGGTTTGGAGACAGCGATCTTCACGACTGCCGGATTATTCAGTATCCTTTCTGAGAGCTGCTGTATCTTAGGTGGCATCGTGGCTGAGAACAGTAGTGTCTGCCTATCCTTTGGGAGATGAGCCACAATCTGCATTATGTCGTCGATGAATCCCATATCCAGCATACGGTCTGCCTCATCAAGAATAAAGAAAGACACCTTGGAAAGATCGACATAACCCATGCTTAAGTGAGCGAGGAGACGGCCGGGAGTCGCTATGACAACGTCGGCACCCATCTTGAGACTCTTCCTTTGCTGTTCATAGGTGTGTCCGTCTGTGCCTCCATATATAGGCATACTGGTGACGGGCATAAAATAGGAGAACCCCTGCATCTGTCTGTCGATCTGTTGAGCGAGTTCGCGGGTCGGTGCCATTACGACACAGATGACATTGTCCTGCGGGTAATTGTCATTGACAAGGCGTTCGATAACCGGTAGCAGATAGGCGGCTGTCTTCCCTGTGCCGGTCTGAGCCACAGCAAGCAGGTCGCGCCCTTCGAGCACCGGAGGGATTGCCATCTCTTGTATAGGAGTACACTCATCGAAGTGCATATCATATAGTGCATCGAGCAGGTCGTCATTAGTAAGGAGTTCGTCGAATCTCATCGCAGTGGAAAATTTTCTGCAAATTTAATAAAAATCCCGCTGAGAATCCGGCTTCAAAAGGTTCCCCGGACTGATATTCGAAAAAAATGAGTTTAAGTTGAAAATTTTCTATTATTTTAAAATGCTGATTAAATGCAACATATGAAAAATTTCAAAATAATTTTAAAAAAATAATGATATTGGAGAAACTTTTTTCAAACCTCGATGTTATACCTATGTCTTTTAGATTTAAAACAACATGAAAACAACAGAATCTTTCAAACAGCGTCTTTTAGGACTTCAGGGAAACCTTTTAAGCTTTGCATATCAGCTCACCACTAACCGTGAGGAGGCTCGTGATCTTCTTCAGGATACCACTCTCAAGGCTCTTGACAATGAAGAGAAATATGTTGACAATGTCAACTTCAAGGGTTGGATCTTCACGATTATGCGCAACATCTTCATCAACAATTATCGCCAGACTGTCCGCAAGGCTACTGTAATTGATCAGACTGAAGATCTTTACCACCTTAATATCTCTCAGGAATCCGGACTTACTACTCCGGAAGGTTCCGTGGCTGTCAAGGAGATCAGCGCGGCTCTCGAGAGCTTCTCCGACGAATACCGAATCCCGTTCAACATGTACGTGGCAGGCTACAAATACAACGAGATTGCTGAGAAGATGGGTCTTCCTCTTGGCACCATCAAGAGCCGTATCTTCTTCGCCCGTAAGCGTCTTCGCGAACAGCTCAAGGATTACGAGTAATCATCGCCCCCCATTCTACACCATTGGTGACTTCTTTTAGTTATACATCATTGGTGACTTCTTAGAAAAAGATATTAAAATCTAAGAGATAAACAAGACATTACGAAAGATTCTGATGGCAGCTCCTTTCAAGAGCTGCCTTTTTCTCTTTATCAGATTTGTTGGTATTCATGCGGAATTTAGAATGAACCCCAATATAAGCGGGCTATCATACGGCTATTGTATGTGGTCTATAGCAGCGTTATCAATATTTGTCTGTTTGAAGAAAATGTTAGGAGTTGGTTTTTTTGAATTGATTTGGCTTTTTAGAATATATTATGTAAATTTGCAGTTGTACTGAAAATTTACATAACATTGATATAAAATGCGGAAAACCAACTATATATATCGGGATATAACTGATGCGATAAAAAACTCAACAAAGTATTTTCCGGTAATAACGGTCACCGGACCACGACAGTCAGGAAAATCAACGTTATTACGTCATATCTTTCCGGATATTCCATATTGCTCACTTGAAACCCCCGATTTAAGAATTTCTGCTGAAGAAGATCCCCGAGGATTTCTGGATAATTATCATAATGGGGTTATAATAGATGAAGTTCAGCGGTTTCCCGATCTTCTTTCATATATTCAGGGGATTGTAGATGAAAACCCTGATAGAAAGTTTTATCTTACAGGGAGTTCCAATTTCGCATTACTGAAGAATGTGACTCAATCATTGGCAGGTAGAACTGCATTGTTTGAGCTTCTTCCTTTGTCCTTGAAAGAGATATCCGGTCTTGATAGAAAAGCTGATCTTGATTCACTTTTATATGATGGTTTTTACCCGGCTATATGGAGTGGCAATAATGTGCCTTCTATGCTCTATCCTAATTATACGAGAACTTATCTCGAACGGGATGTTAGGGATTTGTTGTCGATAAAAGATATGAATGCCTTTCATCGCTTTCTGCGACTTTGTGCCGCAAGAATAGGAAGTGTTTTCAATGCATCAGAGGTCTCAAACGAATTAGGAGTATCGGTAAACACTGTAAATTCATGGCTGTCGGTTCTTCAGGCATCTTATATTGTCTATCTTCTCCCTCCATTCTTCACTAATACACGTAAGCGACTTACGAAAAGTCCGAAACTATATTTCACAGATTGTGGTCTTGCTGGTTATCTTCTTGAAATAGACTCCCCAAGTACAATGAATAGAGATAAGATGCGAGGGTATCTTTTTGAAAATATGGTTATAATGAATGTTCTGAAGGATATTTATAACTCCGGGAAATCCACCCCGATATATTTTTATCGGGATTCAAATGGGAATGAGGTGGATTTGCTTATTAAAAGGGGATCAATATTTGATTGTTTAGAGATAAAGTCATCTCAAACATTCCATACTGATTTTATAAAAGGTCTGGAACATTTTCATAGAGCTTTCCCAGACCTTTGCGGAGATCAAATGGTTGTTTACGCCGGGGACGAAATCGGAAGTTATAAAGGTGTTGGATTCACCAATTACCGGAACCTCACTTCAGTTTAGGAACAACTGATAGTAATGGGCACTTAAATTATAGGTTGGAATTGTAGTAGGCGGGATTGCCGGTTACGTTTTCTCCGATAAATGGAGGAAGGGAGTATTCTGTGTTTTCCTCAGGGAGTTCAATCTCTGCCGTCACCAATCCCTCCCGGTTGCCGTGAAATTCGTCGACTTCCCAGACAAACCCTTCGAACGGCACATGATAACGTGTCTTGGAAAGGATCGTTCCTTCACAAATGGTTAACATCTCGAGAGCATCATCAAACGGTATCTCATATTCAAATTCGAGCCTTGAGGCCCCTATGGTCTTCCCTTTGACTGTCAGATAACCTTTCTCCCCTTTTGTGCGGACTCTCACTACCCTTTCGGCATCACGGCAAAGATAACCTTACCGATTTCCAGGATAGTAGCAATAACACACCGGTCGACCTTTCTTTCATCTCTGGCTTTGTCATTAAAACAGATTGGATTAAAGTATGGAAAAAGGAGGTGGGTCTATATCTCACCTCAAGATCAGGAGGATTTCATTTCCACCCTCAAAACAATCAATCCGAACATAATCATAAATTAAAATTCGCATGGGATTTAAAAATAATTATCCTATGGGTTAGAATAATCTCCTTTAAATTTGTTTATCTTTTGTAATAGTTGTATTTTTGCATTAAAATTAACTCAAAAGATAAAAGTGGAGATTGTAGAAATATATCAAGACTGGCTCTACAGTATCAGCTTCGATGAGGAAGACCTGAATGAATATCGTCGCGTTTTCCGCGAATGGCATGACCTTGATTACCTTGTCAGGTTTTTCACGGAGAACAAAGAATATGTTAACACTGACTTTTGGAGAATCGCCGGTTTAAACCCGGATAATCCGGAAAAGTCGGCAGAACGTGTAATTGATGAAGCGGACAGACTGGAGACATACATCCAGCAGATAGTCGCCAATTGTTCAAGTGGAGTAAAGCCCGATTTTGATGAGTATTTCCATTTTCTTGGAGGAAAATACAAGTGTCTTTGGTCATTGGAACCGGTAAAGTCATACGGCACCGATTCGCCATCGTTATTGCGACTCTATGCTATTAAGATAGATACCAATTGCTACCTTATAGTATATGGGGGCATAAAGCTGGGCGATACGATACAAAACTCACCTGTACTTAAAGACAAGGTGTTTAATAAGATAGATTCAGTCCTGAGCTTTCTGAAAGCGAATGGTATCACAGACAGCGTGGATATTTAATTAATGCAGGCGTTATGAAATTCAATGTTGAAAAAATGAAAGAAATCTCCCGTCCGATGACACAGGGTGAGTGGCAGGAGATTGAGAACCGGAATGAAAACCGAGAGTGGCTTGCTCTATCTGCCAAATTTGCCCTCTTGTTGCGTCATATTCTACGGACTGAAAAAATGACACAGACAGAACTTGCCGCACGGATGGGTGTGTCCTGTGTTCAGGTTACAAAAATACTGAGTGGAAAAGAGAATATTGGCTTGCGGACAATCGCCAAAGTGGAGAAAGCTCTTGGTCGGAGCATTGTGACTTTCAGAGACTGTGCCGATATTCCGGAATCTTCCCCGGTACAACAAACCTTTAATCAGGTTATTCCATTCCCTGTGTTCTTAGGACATACAGATAGTTTTTCAGTGAGGACACAAGCTTCTGGGACTTTTTCGCGATTATCCACCGGCAAGATACTTGTGTAGTTATGGAAGAGCAGATTTTTTATAGTTTCATAAAACTTGACTTGGTCCAGTTTGCAACTTTCGATACTTATTATGTCGATGAAGAGAATCCTCTTGAATTGTCAAGCTCTTTCAAATTTGCATACGGTTCCGATGATGTGGTATGTTGCACAACTACTGTTGTTATAACAAAGGCAAATAGTCCCTTATTGAAAGCGGAACTCAATTCGTATTTCAAGATACAGTCAGAGTCGGCAGCTTCTCTGACCGAGAATGATTGTGTGGTACTCCCGACTGCCCTGATGACACAATTCGCTTCTCTGGGCTATGGCTCCATGCGTGGTGTCATCTATGCCAAGACAATGGGAACACCTTTGGAGATGATTATTCTTCCCCCAAATGATGTGCAGAACATATTTACCTCTCCGGCTAAATTCAGAAAATAAACTACTTTCAATCGAATGAACAGAAATGGAGGAGGATGCCTGACAATGAAAGTCAAGCATCCTCCTCTTTCTAACTTTAGTCCGTAATTTAACTTTACACTAATCTTACTTCACCATCACCTTCTTGCCACCGATGATGTAGAGACCCGGTGTGAGGGCTTTCACATCTTCGTCTGTTGCATTTCGCTTAACGCACACGCCCTGAAGGGTGTAGATGTCATTGCTTCTTGTGGAAGAGATTGACGTATCTGCATAGATAACCTCAACAAATGAGCCATCGCCGGGGACGGTCACAGAAGCCACGGGACCGTCGGCATACAGCGTCATGGCTATAATCTGGCACGAAGCAACTTCATCTGAGCCGTTGTTATCGGCAACCATCGTGACATTGCCCTCATTATCCACAGTGGCAACGTCTGGATTAGACGAGCGCCAGAAGATGTAGGGGAGTGAAGCATCGGCGGGTGAAAAGGTTGCCACGAGCTTGGCGCTCTCGCCCGGCTTGAGACCGATCGTTGACTGTCCGAAGATGCTAAGCTCCTTGATGGGCACGAGGTCACGGCTTGTGAAGCGATACCAGCAGGTAGCGGAGTTGCCGTAAGCATTCTTCACGACGTCATCCTCTGAGGGTATCACGTATAGCGGGCTTCTGTAATAGCTGAAGGAGTTGTCATCGGCTGTGGGTGGTGTCAGGGCTGTGATGCTTACATCCTCAAGGGGGTAGTTGGCGCCATCGAAAGCATAACTGCCGATTTCTGTTACATTCGCACCCATCGCGATATGCTTGATGTTATTCCTCTTGAACGCATTCTCACCGATAGTCTTGGTGGCGGGAGGAAGGACTACTTCGGTCAGATTGCAGTTGGCGAAAGCCTCAGCACCAATAGTCTCCACAGAAGAGCCGAATGTTACGGATTCGAGCCATCTGCAATCCTTGAAGGCATTGTCAGGAATCATGGTAACGGAGTTTCCAAATGTCACTCTATAGATGCCTGTACCTAACTGACGACCTTCTGTATTACAGTCGCGACCGATGTAAAGATCTGTAATATGAGCATTCAGAAGCACATTTTCCCCTATAGAGATCTGATCAGTACCATCCTCCAAAGCAAAGTTTTTCAAGCTGCTACAATTCCAGAAAGCATTCGATCCGATTTCGGAAACGGAATTGGGAATAGTTACTGCTGTCAATTTTCCGCACCTTTTGAAAGCGGAATCGCGGATAAATTTCACAGAACTTCCGATGTTCAATGAAGTCATGCCGCTACAACCATCGAAAGCAGAAGAGCCGATTGAGGTGACTGAGTTGGGGATAGTCACTGTTTTCAGGGCCGGATTCTCGCAGAAAACACCTTCTGAGAGTTCGGAGAGGGAGTTAGGGATAGTCACCGATGTCAGACTACTGCAATAGTTGAAAGCATAACGGCCGATTGAGGTGACAGAGTTGGGGATAGTCACAGAAGTTAGACTGCTGCAACCTTTGAAGGCACGCTCGCCGATTGAGGTGACAGAGTTACCGATAGTCACCGATGTTATGCCGCTGCAACCATAGAAAGCACTCGAGCCAATTGAGGTGACTGAGTTGGGGATAATCACCGAAGTCAAGCCTCTGCAATCAAAGAAAGCCCACTCGCCGATTGATGTGACTGAGTTGGGGATAGTCACAGAAGTCAAGCCGTAACAAGTAGAGAAAGAATAATCGCCGATTTCTATCAAGGTGTATTCCACATCTCCATCCTTAGGATTGGAAGGAAGAACAAGATTGCCCGAAATGTAGTTACCAGAAAAGTAATTACCACCAGAGTGATACCCTTTTTTTGATCTTACGGTTTTGGCGTTTTCGTCAATGACGGTATATTTGATGGTCTGCCCCTCGTAGGTGTACGAGAAATCGCGGGCAAATGCAGGGAGAGCCATCAGCACTCCGAGCATGAAAAGTAAAATTTTCCTCATGATTTATTTGATTGGTTTGATATTGGGTTGTTATTTAGCCATATAGATGCACAAGTCGATTCAAATATATGTGCAGGAAGTTTTTCGCATGCAATATATTCAAATCCGATAAAGGTTTGGTAATGCAATTGGCATGATGAAGTAGCCCAGGTGTCTTCTGTGGGATCTTAAAGGTTCATGTAGATGGAAGAATGACAGCCTTAGACACTTTTTTGATTTTCGGGTCATACGCTTAAATTTTGCCGCGGTCTTCCCCTCGTTGGCATTAGGTCAGTATGCAAAAAGCGCAGGAATCTGTATCTGTTGCCGTCCT